>JBDSXV010000211.1:0-16462 GCA_039926025.1 Dokdonella sp. | reverse complement strand
AAGGTCAAAGCCAGCAGGCCGATTTTCAGATTCATACATCCTCCGTTTACAGTTTCTCGATTGCGAGTTCACGTCCGTCGAACGCGACTCGATGATGTCCTCGATTCGGATCGAGTGACGACGCGCGTATGCGGGGCATCCGTCATGCGCGCGAAAAACATTCTTCAATGGCAGTCACTTGGGATCAGCGCGCTCCGGATTCGATCCACAGGCTCAGCGCCTGAATCGAATCGTCGTCCAGCGTGTGGGCCACCGAGGTCATGATCCGGTCGTTGCTCGACAGCGTGTGCTTGCCATCGCGAAAATCCTTCAGTCGTGCGGCGAGGTAGGCTGCATGCTGGCCGCGCAGCACCGGATAGCCGCGATAGCGCACGTCGTCCTGCGCAAGCGGGTGACCGGTTGCCTGTGCGCCGTGACATCCCTGACACGGCGGTGCGCCGCTGGCGGGATTTCCTTCGCGATAGAGCGAAGCGCCACGCGCGGTCGGTGCTTCTTGAGAGCTTGTACCGGCGCCCGGCAAGGATGAGAAATACGTGGCCACATCGCGCATCGCGGCGTCGTCGAGAGTGGCGACCTGCGCCGTCATCGGCGATTCCGGGCGCGCCTCGCGCTTGAACTCGACCAGTTGCCAATAGAGGTATTCCGCGTGTTGCCCGGCAAGATTCGGGAACATCGGCACCGGCGCGATTCCGACGGCACCATGGCAGCCCATGCAAGCCGTTGCCCTGGTTTTTCCCGAATTCGCGTCGCCGTGAACGGCCTGCATGCGCCGCAGGTCGATGGAGTCGGTCGCTGCAGCCACCGGCACCACGCACACGAGGCCGAGCACGATGGCCAGCGCGCGTGCACTGCAATGAGCTTTGCGATTCGCGATCATGGCCGGCCCCGTCACAAGCGGATGTCGAGCAGCAAACCGATCAGGTTCGCGCTGTAGCTTTCGGGACCGCCATCGGTATAAACGCGATGGTCGTAGACACGTGTCGTGTCGAATCCGAGGTAGTGCCAGTCGCTGATGCTGCCGCGCTCCCAACTGTCGAAGAGGCGCAACGAGACCCGCCGCATCAGGGGAATGGTGACGCCGACGTTGAGCGTGTTGACGCGATAGGTCATGACCGGAAACACGCCGCCACCGGCGCCGTCGACACCATCCTCGGGGTAGGCGGGGGCCAGCGGCGAGGCATACGTGTACGCGGTGATGCCACGCGAATACAGCATGTTCCAGCTCGCATCGAGTTGAACGCGTCCGATGCGTTGGTTCAAGGTGAAGCCGGCATTGTGGTTGCGTTCGTTGTCGTCTGCCCACCAGCGACCGTCGTTGGGATAGGTCGATCCGCCGAGGGAAGGATCAGTGCCGTTCGCATTGATCTCGTTGACATTGGCCAGGCGCAACGTGGAACGGTCATAGCCGTAGTAGACGCTTGCGTTGGTCGTCGGCGTTGGCTGCCATTCCCACTGCAGGGTCATGCCCAGCGTGTCGTAGGCTTGGCGGCCGAGCACGGCACCGTAGTCGTTCCAGTCGCCGCGCAGCGACGCGCTGACGGTCATGTCGTCACGAGGTTGCACGGTCGCCATGAGATCGACCTTCTTCTCGTTGCGGTTCGCGAGATCGTATTTGCGCAGCGCATCGACCGTATGCGCGGGCACGCCGCCAGCCGGCGGTACGAACCCGGGCAGGCCGATCGAGTAGGTGAAATCGTAGGGGTCGTAGTTGTAACGATCGCCGCTCTGCTTGAGGTAGGTCGCGTTCGTGCGAAACGTGAGCCAGTCGAGTGAGCGGTCGACCCAGGTCAGCTTGACGCTGTTGTCGTCGGCGCGGCTTCGTTCGCGGTTGCTCGGCTCGTAGCGGTTGAACGTGTAGGTGGCGCCGAGAGTGTCGTGCGCGCCGATCTTCCAGTCCGCGCCAAACGTGCCTTCGGTCGTCTGCATGTCGAGCGGCAGGCTGCTCACGCGCGTGATGTTGGATGCGCCCGTCAGGGGATCCCAGATACCGGACTCGCCCGGCACGACGCTGCCTTGCGCGCCGTTCTCGCTGACGTAGCCGTACTGTCCGGTCAGCGGATTGAAGGCGAGATAGACGTTGCGATAGTCCTCGCGGTTGAAGCGCAGGCCGCCGCGCACGGTCCAGTCGGAACCGGGTTGCAGCACGATGCGTGCGTCGACGAGTGTCGTGTCGATGCGCATGTCCGCGGTCGGACGCGACAACGCCGCCGTCGTGTTCCAGTTCGCGCAGTTGTTGAGGAACGGATTTTGCGGACCGAGCTGCAGGCTGCCGCCAAGACCGATACCGAATACGCCTTGGCAGTCGACAGGCGCAATCAGCGCATCGTTCTGGCTCATGCGTCCGGCCGAAGCGGTCAGCGACAGTTCGCCGTTGAGCGGCAGCTTGCGCGTGAACGCGGCCTTGAGGTTGTTGTAGTTGTTGTCGGGTTCGGTCGACATCTGACCCGTGGTCAGCGGTGCCGAGACCGCGCCGGGCACGACCGGCGTCAGCGCAAACGGTGTCTCAAAGGTGTAGCGCGTGTAACGGTCGCGATAGAACGATCCGCTGTAGCCGAAATCCATGCGCCAGGTCTTGCCCGCGTAGCGCAGGCCGCCATTGAGATTGATCGTCGAATCGTCGATCGGCTTGACCGTCTCCAGCACGCCGCCGTCGTTCGGGAAGGGATAGTTGAAGAAGAATGGTCCGCCATAGGGACGCGCGCCCTTACGCTCTTCATCGCTAGCGTTCGCATACGCCGTCCATTCCGGCGTCAGGTAGACGTTGAAGCCCAGGCCTTCCTTCTGTCGGCGCACCGACAGGCTGCGCTCGGGCGTTGCCGCCGACACTGCGACAACTGCTGCGGATGTGCTGCCGCCAGCGACGAGTGAGCTTGGCAGGGTGAGCTGGTTGCTGCCGACGCCGTTCCAGATCGGCTTTGCGTTGTTGGACAGCACATTTGGAAGGTCACGCAAAAAAGCCTGGATCTTGTAGCTGCCGGCGCGGCCGAAGACGGCTTGGTAATACTGGTCATCCTCACTGAGACGACTCGCGCGCACATTGGCGTAGCTGCCGTCGTCCGGGCGCTCCCAGGTGTAGTCGAGCAGGCCGAGGATGAGGCCGCTGTCCCAGTCCACGTAGCGATTCCACAGCGCATTGTTGTCGTCGCCCGCCGTCGCGAGCGCACCTATCTGCAGAACGCCGTAGCCTTGCCAATCGCCGTGTTCATCGGGCTGTGGCGGCGGTGGCGGGCACGCGTACAGGTTGCCGGTCGGCGAGCGATGCTGGCCGGCGATCAACCAGCTCGTGCCGCGATCGTCGCAGCCCTGCATGGTCGCGCCCGCGCTCGGGTCGAATTTGTTCGCGCGCCACGTGTCCACGCCGACGCCGCTGTCGGCATGAGCGGCCAATACTGTGGCGAACGCCGCGGCGAAGGGCAGCGCGTGCAGGCATCGAGACAAGCGGTCGTTGCGCATGATCGTCCTCCTTGCGTGCCTATTCGTGGAACTTCGGACCGGACGGCGCGTTGGAGCCGTGGATGTTCGCGTGACAGGTAATGCAACCGCGACCCATGAGGCGCTCGTCCGGGTTGCTGCCGTTGCCGAGCGCCTGCGGCGTCTGCAGGTCGTTCGGATGGCGCAGGTTCGAATGGCACTGCTGGCACAGGAACGGAATCGGCGCGACCAGCAAGGTGGCCTGGTTCGATCCGTGCGGCGTGTGGCAATTGAGGCAGCTCTCGCGCACCGGCGCGTGTTCGAACAGGAACGGACCGCGCTTCTCGGCATGGCACTGGTAGCAGGTCTCGTTGACCGTGTTCGTCTTCAGCAGCGGACTGGTCAGCGAGCCATGCGGGTTGTGGCAGTCGTCGCAGCTCATCTGGCCTTCCGGCAACGGCATGTGCGAGCGGCGATTGAATTGCTGGCGCACATCCTTGTGGCATTGCGCGCAGGTGTCGTTGATCGACGTCTTCGCCATCAGGCCTTCGCTGGAAAATTTCGCCATCGGGTTGTGGCAGTCGCTGCACGAGAGGCCGTTGCGCTGATGCACGGAACCCGTCCAGTGATCGCGCGGGCCGCCCTGATGGCAACTGAGGCAGGTGCCGACCTGCGCCTCGATCGGCGTGCCGGAAGTCTTCGTGTAGCCGATGATCAGGCCCTTGGTCGTCGGGCTCTGCGCATGCGCGGAACCCGCGCCGTGGCAGGTCTCGCATACCGGAATCGACGCGTCCGCCTTGTTCGCCGCATGCAGGCCGAGCGCATGCAGGGTATGCGTGAAGTGTTCGCTCTCCAGCTGATGGCAGGCAATGCAGGTACGTTCACCGACCGGCGTTGCGTCCGCCGCATTCGGATTGTGCGCGACCGTCGCCTTGGCAAAACCGGGGGCCGCCGTCAGTGCGCTGGACGTTGCTCGTACGTCGTCACCGGTGAGGTTCGACGATGGCAGCGTACGTCCCAACGCTTCCTTCGTCTGTTGCGCAAGGACGCTGCCCGGGACCAGGCCTGAGACGCAAAACGCGAACGACAACCATGCCGCTGCCGTTCTCGCGGCAGCTGTTGCGTTCTCGCGCGCAGATATTCGGCGGACCATGAGCCACATCCCCTGTTCATCGGGCCTCGTCAGGTCGCCTCGAAAAGCGCAGACGGGCATGCTCGCAGACTGCGCGCGCGATAAATGAGGGTCAATCCCGCCCTAGGTAGTTTCCCCCAGCGCTTAAGCGTGTTTCTTCACGCGTTGTGATGCTTGCCACGAAAAGACCCGTAATACGCCAGCAACGCAGCGATATCGGCGGACATGTCGTCGGTCGTGTGGAACAGCGGACCAATGCCGATGGTCCTGGATGGATAGTCGAAGTGCACCGGCAGGATCGGCACGCCCACCGTATGCGCGATATGCCAGAAGCCGCTTCTCCAGCGGCCGCCGCGCTTGCGCGTGCCTTCCGGCGCGATGCCGACCCACAGCCGCGGCGTTGCGCGCAGGCGCTCGACGAACTGTTCGACCAGTCCATGCGATGCGGTGCGCTCGATCGGAATGCCGCCGAGCCGGCGCAGCACCCAGCCGAGGGGTCCGATGAAAAGTTCGCGCTTGCCCATGAACGACACGTCGACACCGAGCGCGATCTTGAGCAGCAGCGCCCACACGCCATCCCACCAGGAACTGTGCGGTGCGGCGATCAGCACGACGCGCGCTTCGTTCGGGAACTGTCCCTGCACATGCCAGCCGCACGCATGGAACGCGCGTGCCGCAAGCCGGCGCCACAGGTTCTGGCGAAACTGCGGGACCGCAGGCGGCAACGGCAGGGCGTCGATCGTGGCGCTCAATCCGCGCTCCAGTCGCCACTGCCGCGATTGCGCTTGACCGCCGATCGCGTCTTCTTCGCGTCGATGCGGCGCTCCTTCGATGCGCGCGTCGGGCGTGTTGCAATCCTGCGCTTGGGCACGGTCAGCGCTGCGCGGATGATTTCCACGAGTCGCACGCGGGCGTCCTCGCGATTCTTGCCCTGATCGCGGAATCGATTGGCCTGGATCACCAGCACACCGGCATCCGTCAAGCGACGGTCACGTCGCGCCAGAAGGCGCGCGCGCACCGCATCCGGCAGGACGCGCGATGCGGCTACGTCGAAGCGCAGTTCGACCGCGCTGGCGACCTTGTTGACGTTCTGGCCACCGGGACCCGCCGAACGCACAAAGCGTTCGACGAGTTCATCGTCGGGGATCTGCAGATCAGCACTGATGTCGAGCATGCGCGCATTCTACGGTCGGTCGATGCACGCCGCTGCATGCCGCTCACTCGAGCGTCGGATCCCGGCACACCTGTCGACCGGTTTGGACTTTGCGCGGGCAGACCTTTGCGCGGGCAGGCCAAAGAGGGCCGCGCAAAGTGGGCCGCCCGGGAGTCGGATGGCGCCCAGGATCCGGGCTATTTGCCAGATCCGAGCAGCTTCCTTGCGGTATTGGCCATGTTGTTTGCGCTGGCCACGAGGGCCTCAAGCCTTTCATTGCCCCCGCCATTGCGCGCGGCCTGCTCCATTGTTCCGCGCAGCTTGCTCAGATTGCCGCCGCAGAATTTGGCATACCCTGCGAGCTTGGGGTTCGCATCCGCTGCCGTTGCTGCCTGCTGGACCTGCTGGCACAGCGTCTCGGCTTCCTTCAACTGCGCGCCCGGGGCACCGAGATCGATGGTGGAATCTTCCACGCGCGGCGCTTGCGGCATTGGCGCTGGCGAGAGTGCATTCGGGATGGGGCGGGCTGCCTGATCCGCCATCGCTGCCGCGGCCCGCGCAGCCTGCAGGGCAATCGCCTGGCGCACGGTTTTCGGGGCACTGATGTCGTCGAACGAGAACTTGTCCGGGTTTCGCGTGGAATCGCTGACCCATTGATCGAGGCGAACGCGACACTCCTTCTTGCCGTCCTCGCCGGCGAAGTGGATCGCCAGGCCCTTCAGCAGGTCCGCATCGCCAGACCAGCCGCGCAGGCACTCGATTGCGTTTGTATCGAGGAGTGCCTTCGCATCGGTTGCCGCGGCCCGATCGATGTGCAGCAGGGTTGCGAGTTGCGCATCGGTGGGTTGGCGCGGTTGCGTGCATGCCGTTGCGCCGATCGCGCAAGCGATCGCAGTGAGAACGAGTTTGTTCATTGGACTGTCTCCATTTGCCGGTTCAAGGGAAAAAGTGGGGCGTCAGCGTCGTGCCGCAAAGGCGAATGCGCCAACGGCGCCGGTGGCGCCGAACCAGACCATTGCAGGCAGCCCACCCCAGCGTGCTCCGGGCACAGCGAGCAACGCAATAAGTGCGGTCGCGACGGTCAGCGAGACTCCGAGCGAAAGCCACATTGCGACGCGCTGGCCACGCTGGGCACGCAATTCCAGTTTCTTCAGATCATCGGAAGAGATCTTTAGTTCCATGTTGCCTTGAGTCGCCTGGGCCAGAAATCCATGCACGAGTTGCGGCATGTCCGGCGCAGCGGCGATCCACTCCGGCAGGCGGCGCCGCAGCGCCTTGAGTACGGCGCGCGGTCCGCTGCGCGTGCGCCAGATGCGCTCAAGCACCGGTTTGGCGGTGGCCCAGATGTCGATCTGTGGATGCAGCAGGCGGCCCACACCTTCGATATTGAGCAATGTCTTCTGCAGCAGGATCAACTGCGGTTGCAGGGTGAGCTCGTGGCGGCGTGCCATCTGGAACAGCTTCAGCACGACCTCCGCGAGCGAGATTTCGCTGAGCGGGCGCGTGAAATACGGTTCGCACACGGTGCGTACTGCTGCCTCGAGTTCGTCCACCCGCGCGTGCGCCGGCATCCAGCCCGCGCGCACGTGCAGCTCGGCGATACGCGCGTAGTCCCGGTTGAACAGGGCGAGGAAGTTTTCCGCGAGCCAGTACTGGTCGCGTTCCGGCAACGAACCCATGATGCCGAAATCCAGCGCGATGAAGCGCGGGTCCTGCGGACGCGATGCGTCGACCCAGATGTTGCCTGCATGCGCATCGGCGTGGAAGAAGTTGTCGCGAAACACCTGCGTGTAGAACAGCCGAACGCCTTTCTCGGCCAGCGCGATGCGGTCGATACCGGCCGCGTCGAGCGAGGCGAGATCGTCGACTGGAATCCCGCGCACGCGTTCGAGCGTCAGCACGCCTTCGGTCGTGTGCGACCAGATCACCTCGGGCACGTAGAGGTCGTCGGAGTCCGCGAAATTGCGCCGCAGCAGGGACGCATTGGCCCCTTCGCGTTGCAGGTCCAGTTCATGCGTCAGCGTCATCTCGATCTCGCTGACGATCTCCTGCGGGCGGATCTTGTCTGCGTTTGGATGCACGCGCTCGACGAGGCCGGCCAGCGCGCGCAGCAGGGCAACGTCATTGCCGATGCGCGCATGGATGTCCGGCCGCAATACCTTGACCACGACGTCGCGGCCATCGGCGAGGGTCGCGCCATGCACCTGTGCGATCGACGCCGAGGCAAGCGGGACGTCATCGAAGGTCGCGTAGCGGCTGTCGAGCGCTGCACCGAACGCGCGCTCGATCGCGGCGCGTGCCTGCGCGACCGGGAACGGCGCGACGCGATCCTGCAGCTGGGTCAAGGCATCGGCGACATCGGCTGGCATCAGGTCGCGACGCGTCGACAGGATCTGACCGAACTTCACGAAGATCGGGCCGAGCTCGGTCAGCGCGAGCACGAGGCGTTCGCCGCGTGGCAAGCCCGCGATGTTTGCGGGCAGGGCGGTCGTGATCACGCGCAACCATGCAAGCGCACGCGGTCGCCGCGACGCAGGCAGCAGTTCGTCGATGCGATAGCGCGCGAGCACACGCGCGATGCGCAGCAGGCGCGGCAACTGGCGCAGGGCAATCATGCGCGCACGGGTCCGCGGGCGGCGACGCGGCGAACGCGTGCGTCGAGCCGATCCGCGCGTTCACGCAGTGCGTCGACGTCGTCGAGAAAGGATTCGAGTTCGGCTTTCGCGACGAGGTCGCAGCCTTCCTCGCTGAGAAACTCTGCGGTGTCCTGTGCGAATGCACGCGCGGATGCGCGCGACCAGGCAAGGCCGCCACGGACCGCACGCGCAACCTGGAAGCCGAGCACGTCACCGAATACGCGCGCGAAGGCTTCGTCGAAATCCGGCGCGAACCGCGTAGCGAGCTGTTCCAGACGTCGTGCGAGTTCGGCGTCTCCGGCAATCTCGACGCGACCCGGCGGCAAGGCGCCGTCCTTGCCGCGTGCAAGCGCAAGCGACAGCAGGCTGCCCGGCGTCGCCGCGACGCGCAGTGCGCTGTCGCCAGCGAATGCGGGGCCGATGCCGAGGCGATCGCCGGCGACGGCGATGCGCATGGCCGGCAGGGCGCCCTTGAAGTCGAGCGTGATCGCGCGGCCATCGAGCGCTGCGATCCGTGCTTGCGTATCCGGATCGAGCGCGACGAGGCGATTCAGCGCCGCTTCGAGCACGCGCCCGAGCATGGCCAGGAGCGGATTCGGTGCGCGTGCGGGGCGCATTGTGGTGACATCGGGCATAGGTGTGGATTCTACCTGTCCGCGTGCAGTGAGCGGTGCCGGCGGCCAATCAACGTGGGCGAACGGCCTTAATCTGCGGCTCAGGCTTGCTGCCGTAGCGTGCATGCATTCGACGATGACTGCGCGAGGGTGATTGAATCCCTGCTGACACGTCACGTTGCTCCAGCGCGAGGAAAGAACCAATGAACCGAATATCTTGCGCGTTGCTGAGCCTGCTGGCGTTGACTTGTGCGAATGACGTGCGCGCCGTGACGCAGGAATTCAGCGGTGTTGCGCCGTCCGGGGCCTGGTATCACATCAAGGTGCCCGATGGCTGGCACGCAGGCAATGCGCTGGTCATGTTCCAGCACGGCTTCGACATCGAGCCTGCAACCAATCCGCCGGGCCTGGGTCCGCTTGATTCGATCATGCTTGCGGAGGGTTATGCGGTCGCAGCCACCAGCTATCGCCAGGCCGGTTGGGCGCTGTTCACGGCGATCGAGGACAACCAGGAGCTGCTGCAGATTTTCACCCAGATCGCCGGTGCTCCCGGCGAGATCGTGCCGTTCGGTGGATCGATGGGTGGCCTGATCGCGCTCAAGCTGGCCGAGGCGCCCGGATTCCCGCCGGTGCATGGCAGTTATGCGCTGTGTCCTGCTGCTGCGGGCGCGCGCCTGTGGGACTCGGCGATCGACCTGCGCCTCGCCTACGACGTGGTCTGCCACGACGCCGGGGACCTGCCGGACGGCGATCAACCGCTGCCGTGGGCGTTCAACCTCAACATGATTCCGGACAATATCGACGACCTGTCGAATCAGGCGGAAATCCTCCGCGCACTGCTCCCGCTGAACCAGTGCACGGGCGTCAACCTGCCTGCGTATCTGCGCAACGACGCGATGCAGCGTCGTCTCGACGAGCTGATGGCGTTCACGCACATCACCGACGAGAATTTCTTCGTCACCAATGTCGGCTACTCGACGTTCGTGCTCAGCGATCTGGTGCGTGCGCCGGACAAGCTCGACAACCGTAACGCCTTCACCACGGCGGGCGTCGACTACAGCAGCGATGCGGCGATCGAAGCCGGCATCGCGCGTATCAGCGCCGATCCCACGGCAGCATCGTTGTTGCACCAGGTCTCGGATTTCCACGGCGCGGTCGGTGCTTCAAAAGTACTGTCGATGCATACCAGTCGCGACCAGCTGGTCATCCCTGGCAACGAGGATTTCGTGCGCAACGCGCTGCCCGCTGCTCAGCGCACCATCGCGATCGTCGACGAACCGACCCCAACCCACTGCGGATTCACCGAAGCGGAAGGGCTCGCGGGATGGGAAGCCTTGCGTGCGTGGAAAGAAGGCGCGCCGCAGCCGCAGGTGATCGATTTGCAAGCCGCGTGCACTACGTTCGCCGCGACGGGCGAAGTGGATGGACCATGCCGCTTCGATGCGAATGCGCAGCCCGCGACCTTCGACAGCATCGTGCGTCCGCGGCCGCCGTCGACTCCTCCTGCCCACGTGCACTCGCAGCGCGAGTATCCGGCCATCCTGTTATCGCCGCGCGGAGCGCGGGAGCGTACGCTGGAACCGTAACGCCGCGGCGCTCCGCGGGCGCGCGTCGCAAGGCGCCTGCGTACGCTTCAGTGATCCTTGATCGGAAACGTTTCGGTGCTGCCGTCGCTGTTCTTCTGCTCGACCCGCATCGGTGCATGCCGCCCATGTTCGCCCGGTCCGCAGTGATACGCGGCCCAACTCTGCTGGCCGTCGCGCGGCTCGCCGATGGGCTTGATGGTGTCGGCGCTCAAGTCAGCCGCCTGGTTGCGCGCCATCACTTCGAGTTCGTCGCGCACCTTCAATCCGTTGCGATCGACGGGGCCGAGGTGATCGAGCACCGATACGGTGATCTGACCCATGTCCTTGCAGCCGGCGACGTCGCCGTTCCACGCTGTATGGACCTTTTCGCCGCGGGAATCGAGCTTGATGCCCCAGCTGCACGCGGCAAGAGGAAGGGTCAGGAGCAGAACGGGCAATGCGATTTTCATGGAAGCCTCGTGAGTGATTCGCGCGATGCTAGCGCGATGGGGCTGAATGGCGCTCTATGCACGACTGCACGGACACCATCCCCACCCAACCCTCCCCTTGAAGGGGAGGGCTTGAGAGCCGCTCCGCGCGGAGGACTCGATAGCAACGTTTGAAGTCCTCCCCTTCAAGGGGAGGATTTAGGTGGGGATGGTGTCAAGCGGGTGCCCAGCATCGCGTCCAAAGCCGCTCCCAAAGCCTTCAATCAGCGCACCACCTTGCCATCCGCATCGATGACCTTGACGTCGCCGATCCTCAGCGCGCGGATCGGTTGCTCGATTTTCTTCAAGTCACCTACCACCACCCAGGTCAGTGCCGAGGGTTGGATGACTTCCTGGGCCGCCGCCTGAACCGCCGCATCGGTCTGCGCTTCAATGCGTGGCTTCAAGGTCCGCACGTAGTCATCGGGACGGTCGTACAGGCGCATGCTGGTCATCATTCCGAGCACGGAACCGGTGGTTTGGAATTCGCCGGGCAAGCTGCGCACGTCGCCGACCTTGATCTTGTCGATCTCGTCGTGGGCCAATGGTTTCGCTCCGATCACGTCCTTCGATTCGCGCAGGATCTCGGCGACCGATTCACCGGTTTTGTCGGTCTGCACCGGCGCATAGAGCATGAACGGACGTTGCCCGATCGCGTTCTGCAGAAAGCTGAAGGCGCCATAAGCCCAGTGCTTGTCCTCGCGCAGGTTCATGTTGAGACGCGAGGTGAAGCTGCCACCGAATGCGCCATTCATGGTCTGGATTTCGAGGTTGTTCTTCGCCTTGGTTGATGGCGCAAGCACACCGGCGAGGATCATCGATTGCGATGCGCCGGGTTTGTCGAGCAGGAATACGCGCGGTGCCGTTGGTCTGCTGACGTTGGCGATGTTTTTCTTGATCGGTGCGGTTGCGGGTGCCTTCCAGTCGCCGAATACGGCGTCGAGCTTCGCCGTGATCGCCTCCAGCGTGGTGTCGCCTGCGACCAGGATCGTTGCATTGTCGGGGCGAATGAAATCGCGCACGTAGCCATGCAGATCATCCGCCGTCAGCGAGGCAATCGACGCTTCCGTGCCCGATCCGGTGAACGGAATCGCATACGCATGGCCGGCGCCGTACAGCAGCGGCGGCAAGGTGCGCAGCGCGAGGCCGGTTGGCTGCGTCTTTTCCTGCGCGATGTGCGCCAGCCATTGGCCGCGCACGCGTGCGATATCGGCATCGTGGAACGCGGCATTGCGTACGATGTCGGCGTACAGCTTGAGGGAGGGCTCCAGTTGCGAGCTCAGTGCGTTGAGGCTCGCGGTCGAGCTGTCGAGGCCCGAGCCGGCGCCCATGACGGCGCCGAGCCGTTCCGCGCGACGCGCGATTTCCAGCGAATCCAGGTCCTTGGTCCCCTCGTCGAGCATCGCCATCGTGAAGGCCGAGGTGCCGAGCCTGCGCCCCTGATCAGACGCGTATCCCGCATCGAACAACAACTGCAACTGTACGACCGGGATGGTGTGGCGCTGGGCAAGCACCACCGCGATGCCGTTCTTGAGCTTGCCGTGTTCGAGTTTCGGGAACGTGAGATCGGGGAAGCTCGACACGGCCGGCACGCCCTTGCTGCGCTCGATGTCGGACTTGATTGTCTTGAAATCCTGCTTCGGCGGCAGAACCGCCCCCGGGCGACCCTCGTGTTCGCCGAGGCCCGCTTTTTCCATTTCGTCGTCGGCCGAGAAATCCGCATCCTTCGGCGCCGGCGTCACGGTCAGTGTGTAGTCGCCCTGCGCGATCCATTTCTTCGCCGCGGCGAGCACGGTCGCCGGTGTTGCGCCTTCGACGGCAGCGAGGTCGGCCTTGTAGGCGGCCGGATCGCCGCGATAGACCTGTCCTTCGGCAAGTATCGACGCCTTGCCGTTGACCTTTTCAAGGCCGCGGATGAAGGACGCGCGCGTGTCTGTCTTGACGCGCGCAAGTTCATCCTCGCTGGGGCCGTCGGTGAGGAACTTCTTCCACTCGTCGGCGACGGCAGCTTCGACCTTGGCCGGGTCGACGCCTTTCTTCACGTCGACCTGCAATTGCAGCATCGTTGCGAGTGCCAACGACTGCGCGCTGACCGAAACGTTGTCGACGAGCTTGTCCTTGTAGACCAGGCGTTCGTAGAGGCGCGAAGTCTTGCCGCCGCCGAGCACGGCGCCGGCGAGTTCGACCAGTGCCTCATCAGGGTTGTCTAGCGCCGGTAGATTCCACTCGCGCACGACCCGCGTCTGCGCGACGTGATCCTGCATCGTGTCGCGCGTCGATGTCGTGCGCGGAGCGGCCCAGGCCTGCTGGCGCGCCACCGGAGGCCCGGCCGGGATGTCGCCGAAATAGGCGAGCATCTTCGTCTTCGCGAGCTCCGGCGTGATGTCACCGACCAGCGCGACCGTCACATTGGCTGCGCCGTAGTAGGTACCGAACCATTGCTTGACGTCGCTCAGCGAAGCGGCGTCGAGGTCCTTCATCGATCCGATCGTGTCGTGGTGGTAGGGATGGTTGGCCGGGAACGCGTTTGCGGTCATGCGCTCGTCGACGCGGCCATAGGGCTGGTTTTCGCCCTGGCGTTTCTCGTTCTGCACGACGCCGCGTTGTTCATCGAGATCTTTCTGCCCGATCGCGCCGAGCAGATGACCCATGCGGTCCGATTCCATCCACAGGGTCATGTCGAGTGCCGTGGTCGGCACCGTCTCGAAATAGTTGGTGCGATCGAACGAGGTCGTGCCGTTCTGGTCAGTCGCGCCAGCGAGCTCGAAGGGACGAAAGAACTCGTCCTTGTGATTTTCCGAACCCTGGAACATCAGATGCTCGAACAGATGGGCGAACCCGGTCTTGCCCTTGGGTTCGTCGGCAGAACCCACGTGGTACCAGACGCTGACCGCGACGACGGGCGCCTTGTGGTCCTCGCTGACCACGACCGTCAGCCCGTTGGGCAGCGTGAAGCGGGTGAACGGAATGTCGACGCTGTCGGTCGCGACCGCGGCCGCATGTGCGCCGGCACCGAAGCCGAGGGTCAGGAACGTGGCGGCGATGCCGCTGGCGAGGGTCTTGCGCATGGGTTCTCCTTGACGCGCGCGACCATTGGACGCGGCGGGTTGAATCAAAGGTCGAGGCTACGCTGGCACTGCCTGCGGCCGCAACGGACGATCGTCACGGCGTAGACTGCCTGAGGCAACATTAAGTTGCGTTGTGGGGATCGGCATGGGGCATGTTCTCGTCACCGGCGCTAACCGTGGGCTCGGCCTCGAATTCGTGCGCCAGCTGCTCGGCCGCGGCGAACGCGTGGTCGCGACCTGTCGACAGCCGGGCCGCGCGATTGAGCTGACGCGGCTGGCCGGCGTGCATCCGGGACACCTGACCGTGTTGCCGCTGGCGCTGCCTGACGCGCGCTCGATGGCCGAACTCGTGCGCGAGATCGAGGCGCTGGATCTGCGCATCGGCCTGCTCGTCAACAATGCAGGGATGCTGGTGTCGGGCGAGCGCTTCGGATCGATCGAGGCGAAGTCGTTGCACGACAGCTTCGCTGCGAATGCACAGGGCCCGTTCCTCCTGACCCAGGCGCTTGCATCTCGTCTGGCCGATCACGCAAAAGTGGTCAACCTGTCGAGTGGGCTCGCGTCGATCGCGGGGGCCGATTCGCTGTACAGCCCGAGTTATTCGATCAGCAAGGCCGCGTTGAACATGGCGAGCAAGCTGCTCTCGATCGCGCTCGCCAATCGTGGCATCGTCGTGGTTGCGCTGAGTCCTGGCTGGGTCCAGACCGACATGGGTGGCGTCGGCGCCTCGTTGACGCCAGCGGAATCGATCACGGCGATGCTGCGCGTCATCGATGGCCTGCAGAGTTCCGATACGGGCGGCTTCTTCGCCCACAGCGGCAAGCCGCTCGCCTGGTAACTCTGTTGCGAGAGCGTCCGCGGACGCAGTAATCGTCCGTCGGCATGTCCGATTGCTGTCCGCGGACGCTGTTTGCCGGCTGCGCGACCGCGCTGCGCTCTTGTTCGTTCGCGCGAAGATTTTTGCTTGCTGGTGGATGTCCGGACGCGCGCGCCGCGCTGCGAAGCCATTCTGCGCGAACGCTGCATGACTTCCGGGCTAGCAACTCTTGAGCGCTTTCGCGCATCCAACAACGCGTGAACACACCACGCTTCGGAGCTGGCACAACGCTTGCTCTACCAAGTCTGCAAGCCCCGAATTGCAGAAGTACCTGCAGGAGAACAGCATGAGCATGAACACCGTTTTCATTCGCGCCGCGATCGCTACGGCATTCGTTGGTTTTGGCGTCAGCGCAATCCACGTGCCGCAAGCCGCGGCTGCACAGGATGTCGTGTCGATGTCGGTCGATGCGCGCGCACCGCTGCAGGCGACCTTGTTGCCGACGCTCAGTATCGTCGCCAACGCGGCCAACCCGGAAGCGCTGGGCACTGCACGCATCGTCAACGACGAGGTGCTGTCGGTGACCCTGATGCCGACCGTCTACGTGAGCACGCGTGCGCAGGCATTCGCATCGGCGCTGTCTCCGGCGGATACGTCGCGCGTCGTCGCCGTCGATGTCGCGGTGCCTGGATTGCCGCGCATAGACGTCGAACGTGCCGATGCGACGCCGGCCTTGCGTGCGCGCGTGATGCCCCGATAATGCGTGCGTGCTGCATGTCGTCCTTTTCCAACCCGAGATTCCGCCGAACACCGGCAATGTGATTCGCCTGTGCGCGAACAGCGGCGCCGCCTTGCATCTGGTGCGACCGCTGGGCTTCGAACTCGATGACGCAAAGCTGCGTCGTGCCGGTCTGGACTATCACGAATTCGCGCGCGTCACGGTGCACGACGATCTGGCGGAGTTCGTTACTGCGGCGCAGCCACGCCGCTTGCTCGCTGTTTCGACGCGCGCCCGCGTGCGTTACGACACGATGGCCTACGCCGATGGCGATGCGCTGTTGTTCGGACCGGAAACGCGCGGTCTTCCGCAGGACGTACTCGACAGCATCGACCCGTCGCATCGCCTGCGTTTGCCGATGCGGCCGGACAACCGCAGCCTGAATCTTTCGAATGCGGTTGCGATTGTTGTCTACGAAGCCTGGCGGCAGATGGGCTTCGACGGCGCCGCGTAAAGTGTCCCCACTTTTTGTGGGAGCGGCTGAAGCCGCTCCGACAGACATCCGCTCCCACAAAAGTTGGCTCCGCGCTCGCGATCGGACTCTCCCTGCGGGAAGTCGGGGCATTGGATTGAAATGCCGCGTCGCGTGCAGAAACGTCGCGGTCGCTGCCTGATCCTGTGGGAGCGGCTTCAGCCGCGATGCGCTTGATCGAAAAGCATGGCGGCTGAAGCAGCCCCCACAGCCAGTTGCTCGCACAACAAACGGCCATGTGGGAGCGCCGCAAGGCGCGATGCCTTTGCAGTATTGCTCACCTAGTCGAGCACCTCGACGGCATCGCCGACACGCAGCGTGCCGGTTC
>JBDSXV010000210.1:0-10707 GCA_039926025.1 Dokdonella sp. | reverse complement strand
CCGCGATGCTCTTGATCGAAAAGCATCGCGGCTGAAGCCGCTCCCACAAACAAGCACGGCGACTGCGTCAGTAGCGCGCGCCATCTGCGCGTGCATACAGGTGGAACACATCGCGTGCCGCATCGCGCAGGATGTCGCGGCGCACGCCGATGCCGCGCTTTTCAAGTTCCCCGATCCAGTCGGCGGGCAGCGGCCCTTCGTCAAACTCGCTCAGTTCCATCACATCGCTCGAACGCGCACCGATCAGCATTTCATCGATGCCCGCCCAGAAGCTCGCGCCGTAGCATTGACAGCAGGGCTGCGCGCTGGTCGCAAGAACATAGCGCGCACCGTCCTCGTTGAGTCGATGCCGGCGCATGCGCGTCTGCGCGGCCATGAACGCCATCATCTCGGCGTGTGCGATTGAGCAGGATTCGGGCAGCACGCGGTTGACGCCGGCGGCGACGAGACGGCCATCGCCATCGAAGATCGCAGCGCCAAACGGGCCGCCGCTGCGTTCTTCGATATTGCGTCGTGCAAGCCGGATCGCGAGCGCCACCTTCGCTTCATCGTCGGGGTAGAGACGCTTCGCGTCGACTTCCTCGTCCAGCCACGCGGGCAGGGCCAGGTGCAGATCGCGCGTGATCATCGTGAGATACGGCAATTACGCGCGGGCATCCGCCAACCGACCCAGCCAGCGATACAACAACACCATGATCGCGGTGAATGCCGCGCCGCCGATCCACAGTGCCGGACCGTTGGCAAATTCCTCGCCGACCAGTGCGAGCGGGAAATCCTGCCCTGAAAACGCGACGAAAGCCGCGATCACGACACCGAGCAATCCTTCACCCACGATCATGCCCGAAGCGAGCAGTACGCCGAGTTGCTTGGTTGCTTCGGGATTCTTCGCGCGACGATCGGCGTTGCGATCGAAGTACCATCCGGCGACCGCGCCGACCACCACCATCAGTGTGCTCTGCGTCGGCAGATAGATGCCGAGGCCAACGGCCAGCGGCGACAGGTGCGCTCCCTTCGTCGTGCGACGCAGGACTTCGTCGATGGCGATCATGATCGCACCGATGTAGATGCCGGCCTTTATCAGACCCCAGTCGATGCTGTTCTGGATCACGCCTTGCGCGAGTGCCGAAATCAAGCCGGCCTGCGGCGCTGGGAGCGCGTGTTCACGTACCGCTCCCGGTGCGCCGACGAAACCGTAGGCATGGTTGAGCAGATCGAGAATCGGCGGAATGATCGCAGCGCCGGCGAGCACGCCGATCACCAGCGCCCATTGCTGTTTCGACGGCGTCGCATCAACGAGTTGGCCGGTTTTCAGATCCTGCAGGTTGTTGTTCGCGATCGCGGCGGCCGCGAACACGATCGAGGTAATGAACAGTGCGAATGCGACCAGCGCATTTTCACTGCCGGCAGGCAATCCCGAGCGGACGCCCACGACCAGCAGGACGGATGCGGTGATCACGACGATGATGCCGATGCCCGACAGCGGGCTGTTCGAAGAACCGATCAGGCCCGCCATGTAGCCGCATACGGCCGACACGAAGAAGCTCATCAGCGCAATGAAGATCACGCCACCGACCACCAGCGCCAGCATGTGGTCGCCGAGGCCGTGCCCGGCCGTGTTCGCAAAATCGGCGATCAGCCAACCGATCGGCACGAGGCAGGCGAGCGAGATCAAGCCGACCTGTCCGATCGGAATATCCTGCTCGGTACGTGGCAGCAGACCTGCGTTGCCAGCGCCACGCGCGCGCGATGCGGCCATCGCGGATGCGAGCCCGCCAATCACCGGCTTGACCATCTTCGCCAGGGTCCACACCGCGGCAACTGCAATCGTGCCTGCACCGACAAAGCGCACCTTGTGGCTCCAGGTGGCGTTGGCGAGCGTTGCAATCGCGTCTGCGGAAGGCGCGAGCGCGGAAAAATGCGGCACGCCCCAGCCCCAGCCGATCACGGCGCCAACGAGCATCGCGATGCCGACCCACAATCCGACCAGGTGGCCGATGCCGAACAGCGCGAACGAGAGGAAGAAATCGAAACCGGTCACGCCGCCCTTGTCGCCGACGCGGAAGTAGTGCACGACATCGGCCGCGAACACGCGTGTTGCGACCACGACTGCAAACACCGCCGAGACGATCGATCCCCACAGCACGGCGAGCAAGCCGGCGCGGTTCGACGCGGCGGCCGCTTCCGCACTGATGCCTTCGCCGCCACCGGCACCGACCTTGAGTACTTCGGCACAGGCGACGCCTTCCGGATAGGGCAGGTCGGATGTGGTCACGAGCGCGCGGCGCAGCGGGATCGAATACATGACGCCGAGGATGCCGCCGAGCGCGCAGATCGCGGCCGAGGTCCAGTAGTTGAAGCCGGTCCACCAGCCAATCAGGATCAGACCCGGCAGCACGAAGATGATGGAAGACAAGGTGCCCGCCGCCGAGGCGACCGTCTGCACGATGTTGTTCTCCTGCATCGTGGCGCCCTTGAAATAGCGCAGGATGGCCATGGAAATCACGGCTGCAGGAATCGACGTCGCGAAGGTCAGGCCGGCCTTGAGGCCGAAGAACACATTCGCTGCGGTGAACACCAGCGTGATCAGGACGCCGATCACGATCCCACGCAGGGTCATTTCCTTGCGCGGCTGTGCGCCATGGTTTTCGAGTGTGCTCACGATGAATGCTCCGACATGCTGGATTCCCCTGGATGCTATCAGGGCGAGATTAGCCTATCGGGTGCCGCGATTGTGCAGTCTGGCGGTTCAATCGATGAGGTCGAGCGGCCCGGCCCCAGCTGCCTCGTCGTGCGTCGGATAGAGGCCACAAACGCCTTCAGCCCAATGGCCGCTGATGACGGCGTCATCGGCATCGAGGTATTCAACCGTGCGCCTAACGCCGTGTGCGCTTGGGGCCGCGCGAGGCCCCCTCTACAAACCCAACTCGGAAAGCCCCGCATGTTCGGCCGGACGCGCACCGACCGGCCAGCGATAGAGCCGCGCGGATTCGGCGATCGGCAGGTCGTTGATGCTCGCGTGCCGATGCTGCATGAGGCCGTGGCGGTCGAACGCCCAGTTCTCGTTGCCGTAGGAGCGATACCACTGGCCGGAGTCGTCGTGCCACTCGTAGGCGAAGCGCACGGCAATGCGTGCGCCGTCGAACGCCCACAATTCCTTGATCAGGCGATAGTCGAGTTCACGCGCCCATTTACGCTGCAGAAACGTCACGACGGCCTCTCGACCGCTGACGAATTCCGCGCGATTGCGCCAGCGCGTGTCGAGCGTGTACGCACGCGCAACGCGCTCAGGGTCGCGACTGTTCCAGCCGTCTTCGGCCATGCGTACTTTCAGCGTGGCCGTCTCGCGCGTGAAGGGCGGCAACGGCGGGCGGGATTCGGTGTCAATGGTGCTCGGCATGGGCATCGCTCGCGAGGACGGCGTTCAATCGTGTCGCACGACGCTGCCGGTCGCATCGCTGCAACGGCCTTCGACGCAGGCGCAGGCCTCGACCACCGGAATATTGCAGGTGCCCATCGTGTGACTCTTGCCGCATTCCACTTTCACCGTTTCGGGAAAGGTCGGGCTGCTGCTGTTGACGCAGGCTGGATACGCGCCGCAGCAACTGCCGACATTTTTTACCGCACAGTCGGCATCGACATGGCAGCTGTAGTCGACGACATCGCTCGCCTTGATTGGAGGGCCAAGCAGTCGCGGGGGTGCCGCATGCGCGCAGGTGGCGAGTGACAATCCGACGACAAGGGCGGCGTTGATGCGCATGCTGCGAGCATACGCCGTGCATCGGCTGACGTCAGCCTGCCGGTGCGCCTGCGCCACGCGCATATTCGCCCGGTGTGCGGCCGATCAGGTGACGGAAGTCGCGAATGAAATGCGCGTGGTCGAAATAGCCCAGCTCGAGCGCAAGGGCGGTCCAGTCGACCGGCTTACCGGCGGCAAGCCGGTCAATCGCCTCGTGCAGGCGATAGCGATTGATGACCCATTTCGGACCCACGCCTACATGGTTGTCGAACAAGCGTTGCAAGGCTCGCTTGTTCAGGTCGTGGCGGCTGACCACATCGTCGACGCGCAGTATGCTGCGATCAGCTTCGATGGTTGCGACGATGTTCGCAACGCGAGCGACGTTCGCATCCGGCGGCGGCAGATGGGCGACGAGGAAGCGCGTCGCGGTCTCAATCATCGCGTTCTCGTCGCCGCCGGCCAGCACCTCGTCTTCCAGCGTGTCGGCGTCCGCACCGAATACGTCCTGTAGCGACAATGATCCTTCAGTGAGTGTCGATACCGAGCGATCGATGAACGGGCGAAAGCCACCGGCGCGGAATTTCACACCGAACACGCAGCCAGCGCCTTCGAGCACGCGCGTGAAGCGGGCGGTGTGCACGCCGAAAATGCGTGTGAGACCGCGTTCGAACACCAGATGCACATTGGGGTGCGGCAGGGTCTCGCGGACCTGCGCGGGATGGTCGCGCAGGTCCCAGCGCACGAACCAGAAGTGCTCCACCAGATTGCACAACGCCGGCAACGCATCAGAGGGCCGCACACGTGCGTGATGAAACGTGCCTGCCGGAGCATTCGCGCGCAGCATGCCGCGTGCCTTGCCGACGACGCGCGTCATGCCGCGCAGTCCCGGCTGCGAAGATCGTTTCGGCGTCGCGTTTTTCCAATCCTCATTGCGGGACCTGTGCTGGAATTCACCACCTCACGACGACACTGGAGCTGCATCTGATTGGTGTCGGAGCATCCCTTCTCCCGGAGGGAGAAGGATTTCATACGTGCTGCCCCGCATTCGGCGGACGCTCGACACTGGCCTGGAATCTGGGTCATCCATGAATCGCATGCGTCGCCTCACAATGCCCATCATTGCCATCGCTATCGCCTACCTGCTGCCCTGCTGAAGTCGGCCAACATCGGCACAATCGAGTCCCCCAGTTTCCGCAGTCCCTGACAAAGGAGCAAGCATGAATCAGCACGCACGCGGTCCGTTCGAGGTCAAGTTGGCGCCGCAAGCGCCGGACAATCCGCAAGCGGAAGGTGCCGGTGTCGGCCGCATGTCGATCGACAAGCAATTCCACGGTGCCCTCGAGGCGACCAGCCAGGGTGAAATGCTTGCGTTCCGCACGGCCATCCCGAATTCGGCCGGCTACGTTGCGATCGAGCGCGTCAGTGGCATATTGGGTGGCCGCCGCGGCAGCTTCGTGCTCCAGCACAGCAGCACGATGAATCGCGGCGTGGCGCTGCAAAACATCAGCGTCGTGCCCGATTCAGGCACCGATGAATTGCACGGCCTTGCCGGCACGATGACGATCGTCATTGCGGAAGGCGGCAAGCACTCCTACGAATTCGAGTACACGCTGTCCGAAGGATGACGCACGCGACCGTGCAGGCAGGGCATCAGGCCGTCTCTTCCTGCACGATCGATTCCGGCGTCTGCGCGCTCATTCCTGCCGCCAGTCGTGCCGCCGCTTGCGCATGCTGAGCCGAAATTTTCGCGGCGGCGGCGCCCGCGGATGTGCGCGGATTTCGATCGGGACACAGCATGTGCATGTAGTCCGCGTCGAAGTTCAGGCGTTCGACTAGGAAATCGACGAACGCACGCACCTTTGGCGATTGCACGCGGCCGCGCGGGAACACCGCATTGAAGTCGACTTCCGGACCTGTCCAGCCGGCGAGGACACGGCGGACATAGCCTTGTTCGGCGTAGGGCTTGACCGTAACGTCGCTCGCAAGCATCAGGCCGTCCCCGCTCAGCAGCGCGCCGATCAATGCGCCCGGATCGTTGGCCACGAGGATAGGGTCAACGCGGTAGTCGGCGCGGCGTTCCCCATCCGTCAGTTCCCAGATGTAGTCGCCGTTGTTGCGTGATTTGTGCATCGCGAGCGCCTGGTGGCGCACGAGTTCATCCGGATGGGCAGGTTCGCCATAGCGCGCGACGTAGAGGGGGCTGGCGTAGATCTGGGTGCGGAATACCGCGAGCCGGCGCGCGACCATGTTCGAGTCGGGCAGGTTTCCGACCCGCAGGCCGACGTCGATTTCCCTGCCGATAAGATCCAGCGGCTCATTCGTCAGCACCGATTCCACGCGGATGTCGGGATGGCGCGCATGGAATTCGCCCAGCAGGGGCGCGATCCAGTTGATGCCGATCGAATACGGCGAGGTGAAGCGCAGCCAGCCGCGCGGGCCGCCTTGAAGCTGGCCGACCGCGCTTTCGGCCTCATCGAGCCGCTGTGCGATCTGCTGGCAATGCTCGAAGTAGAGCGTGCCAGCCTCGGTCAGGCCCAGCTTGCGCGTGGTGCGATGCAGGAGTTGTGCGCCGAGACGCGTCTCCAGCTCCTGCACCTTGCGGCTGACCGAGGTTTTGGGGAGTCGCAGCACACGCGCCGCGGAAATGAAGCTGCCGTGCTCGACGACCTTGACGAAGATCAGGGTGTCGTTGAGATCGCGAGCCATGGTGAATTCCGGGATTGAAACGTGATTGGCCCGATGTCGGGACGGTCCTTCCCATATTCAAGCGCTACTGATTGCGAACCCGCGACCCTATTCCATGTCGCGAACCCGCAATGGTCAGTCCGATGCTTCCCAGCCCCCTCCCTATCTGCGCCGACAGCGACCATGGTCGCCGCCCGCCGACACATCGGCGCGCAACTTTCGGATAGCCCGGCCGAACGCAGTCCGCGACGCTTCGCCGATGGCGCAAGCGTGGCGAAGCGCCCCGATTCCTTCAAATCACAACGAGGTCTCCCCGATGAGTTCCCACAATACCCTTGCCCTGTCGCATGTTCGCCCCGCCTTGCTCGCATTCACGGTAGTGGCTGCGCTGATCGCTGCCGGCTGCAGCAGTCATGCGGCACCGAGCGCCGGCATGCCGCCACCGCCAGAAGTCAGTGTTGCCCAGGTGCTGACCAAAAATGTACGTCAATGGGATGACTTCACCGGTCGCGTCGCCGCCGTGGAGTCGGTCGAGCTGCGTGCACGCGTCAGTGGCTATGTCGATCGCGTCGCCTATACCGAAGGCCAGGAGGTCAAAAAGGGCGACCTCCTGTTCGTGATCGACCAGCGCTCGTACCGCGCCGAGCTCGCGCGTGCGCAGGCCGATCTCGCCAAAACGCGCAGTGAAGCGCAGTTGGCGCAAAGCCAGGACGTACGTGCGCAGGCGCTGGTCAAGGCGAAGGCCATTTCGCGCGAGGAATCGGACACGCGCCAGGCCGCCGTCGCCCAGGCCAATGCGGCCGTGCGCGCGTCCGACGCGGCGGTCGCGACCGCGCAGCTCAATCTGACCTTCACCGAAGTGCGCTCTCCGATCGCCGGCCGCACAGGGCGCGCGATGATCACCGTCGGCAATCTCGCCCAGGCCGACGCAACGATATTGACCACCGTCGTGTCCATGGATCCGATGTACGTCAACTTCGAAGGCGACGAGCAGGCCTACCTGCGCTACAACGAACTTGCGCGCAAGGGCGAGCGCAGGGAATTGCGCAATCCGGTACGCGTCGGGCTGGCCAACGAGGATGGTTACCCGCACGCCGGCACGGTCGACTTCATCGACAACCGTCTCGACGCAAACACCGGCACGATCCACGCGCGCGCCGTGCTGCCCAATCCCGATCACATGCTCACGCCGGGTTTGTTCGCACGCGTGCAGCTCGAAGGCAGTGCCGAATTCAAGGCGATGCTCATCGACGACAAGGCCGTGCTGACCGATCAGGACCGCAAGTACGTGTATGTCCTTGGTGCGGACAACAAGGCGGTACGCAAGGACATCGTGACCGGCCGCCTGGTCGATGGCCTGCGCATCGTGAGTTCGGGTCTTGCGCCGGAAGACGCAGTGATCGTGCAGGGCATGCAGAAAGTGTTCTTCCCGGGCATGCCGGTACAGCCGAAGACCATTGCGATGGAAACGCCTGCTTCACAGACACCGGCACCAGGCGTGCCGGTTGCGATGAAGTAGTGCTCGCCCCGCCATCGCGTGCACGGGCGTGCACGCGATGGCGGACTGCTTTGCAACGAATGAACGCTTCCGCGTCGCGGAGGTTGGGGTTTTGATGCGGCTACATGCCGCGCAAGGATTTCGTCATGGATTTTTCAAGATTCTTCATCGATCGACCTATTTTCGCCGCGGTGCTGTCGATCGTGATCTTCGCCGCCGGCCTGATCGCGATTCCGCTGCTGCCGATCAGCGAGTACCCGGACGTGGTGCCACCTTCGGTCGTGGTGCGCACGGTGTATCCGGGCGCGAACCCGAAAGTGATCGCCGAAACCGTTGCCACGCCGCTGGAAGAAGCGATCAACGGCGTCGAGAACATGATGTACATCAAGTCGGTCGCCGGCTCCGACGGTGTGCTCGTCGTCACCGTGACCTTCCGCCCCGGCACCAATGCCGATGATGCGACGGTGCGCGTGCAGAATCGCGTCAGCCAGGCCTTGGCGCGTTTGCCTGAGGACGTGCGGCGTCAGGGTGTGACGACGCAGAAGCAGTCGCCGACCTTCCTGATGGTCGTGCATCTGACCTCGCCGACTGGCAAGTACGACACGCTCTACCTGCGCAACTACGCGCGCCTGCACGTGAAGGACGCGCTCGCGCGCCTGCCCGGTGTCGGCGATGCGCAGATGTTCGGCGGTGGCGACTACGCGATGCGCGTATGGCTTGATCCAGACAAGGTCGCCTCGCGCGGATTGACCGCGAGTGATGTGGTTGCGGCGATGCGCGAACAGAATGTGCAGGTGTCGGCCGGCCAGCTCGGCGCCGAACCGATGCCCAACAGCAACTTCCTCACGCTCATCAATGCGCAAGGTCGCCTGAGCACCGAAGAGGAATTCCGCAACATCGTGCTCAAGAGCGGCGAGAACGGCGAGATCGTGCATCTGTCCGACGTTGCACGCATCGAACTTGGTGCCGGCGACTACACGCTGCGCTCGCAGCTCGATGGCAAGAACGCGGTTGGCATCGGCATTTTCCAGGCGCCGGGCGCGAATGCACTGGAGATCCAGAAGGCCGTGATCGGCAACATGAACGAAATGTCGAAGCGTTTCCCCGAAGGCATCAAGTACGAAGCCGTCTACGACACCACGATCTTCGTGCGTGATTCGATCAAGGCCGTGGTCACGACATTGCTTGAAGCAGTATTGCTGGTGGTGCTGGTGGTGATCCTGTTCCTGCAGACCTGGCGCGCATCGATCATCCCGCTGATTGCGGTGCCGGTATCGATCGTCGGTACGTTCGCGGCGTTGTATCTGCTCGGCTTCTCGATCAACACGCTGAGTTTGTTCGGGATGGTATTGGCGATCGGCATCGTCGTCGACGACGCGATCGTTGTCGTCGAAAACGTCGAGCGCAATATCGAGGAAGGCCTGAGTCCGCTCGCCGCCGCGCATCAGGCGATGAAGGAAGTGTCCGGTCCTATCGTCGCGATCGCGCTCGTGCTGTGCGCGGTGTTCGTGCCGATGGCGTTCCTGTCCGGTGTCACCGGCCAGTTCTACAAGCAGTTTGCGGTCACGATCGCCATCTCGACCGTGATCTCGGCGATCAATTCACTGACCCTGTCTCCCGCGTTGGCGGCGCGCCTGCTGCAAGCGCATGGCGCACCCAAGGACGTGTTGTCGCGCACGATCGATCGCCTGTTCGGCTGGGTGTTCCGTCCGTTCAACCGTTTCTTCAAGCGCAATTCCGAGCGCTACCACGGCGGGGTATCGCGCACGCTCGGCCGACGTGGCGTGGTGTTCGTGATCTATCTGCTCCTGCTCGGCGCGACCGGCGTGATGTTCCGTCTGGTGC
Organism: Dokdonella sp.; assembly: GCA_039926025.1. GTDB lineage: Bacteria > Pseudomonadota > Gammaproteobacteria > Xanthomonadales > Rhodanobacteraceae > Dokdonella_A. Next base: position 943 of record JBDSXV010000210.1, on the reverse strand, counting down.
CTGCCGGATTCATTCCGACCCAGGACAAGCTTTACGTGATTGCCGGCGTGAAGACGCCGGAAGGGTCGTCGATTGCACGCACGGACGCCTTGCTGAAGAAGGTCGCCGACATTGCGATGAAGACTGAAGGTGTTGCACACGCGGTCGCATTCCCCGGCCTCAATGCGTTGCAGTTCACCAATACGCCGAACACCGGCGTGGTGTTCTTCCCGCTCAAGCCGTTCAGCGAGCGCCATCACACCGCCGGCGAAATCGTCGCCGAGATCAACCAGAAGATCAGCTCGTTGCAGGAAGGCTTCACCTTTGCGCTGATGCCGCCGCCGATCCTCGGTCTGGGCAACGGCAACGGCTACCAGATGTTTATCGAAGATCGCGACAACCTCGGCTACGGTGCGCTGCAGTCCGCGGTGCAGTCGATGCAGGGCGCGGTCGCGCAGACGCCGGGCATGGGTTTTCCGATCAGCAGCTACCAGGCGAACGTGCCGCAGCTCGATGCCGAAGTCGACCGCGTCAAGGCCAAGTCGCAGGGCGTGCCGCTGACCCAATTGTTCGACACGCTGCAGACGTATCTCGGTTCCGCCTATGTCAACGACTTCAACCAGTTCGGTCGCACCTGGCAGGTGATCGCGCAGGCGGACAGTTCGTTCCGTGACAGCGTCGAGGACATCGCCAAGCTGCGCACACGCAACTCACGTGGCGAGATGGTGCCGATCGGCTCGATGGTGAAGATCAAGCAGACTTATGGTCCCGATCCGGTGCTGCGTTACAACGGTTACCCGGCGGCGGATCTCGCCGGCGAGGGTGATCCGCGCCTGCTGTCTTCCGCGCAGACGATGGAGATCGTTGGTGGTACGGCGGCCAAGGTTCTGCCGAACGGCCTGAACATCGAATGGACCGATCTGAGTTACCAGCAGGCGACACAGGGCAATGCCGCGTTCGTGGT
>JBDSXV010000209.1:0-11535 GCA_039926025.1 Dokdonella sp. | reverse complement strand
CGCGATAGTCCTCCAGCAGCAGCTCGACCCGATCGCTCAGGCCTGCGGCCGCCACGCGTTCGGTGGCGAGCGCGTGTTGCTCGCGCGAGATCGTCGTCGTTGTCACGCGGCAGCCGTAGTGCTTCGCTGCATGGATGGCGAAGCCGCCCCAACCGGTGCCGATCTCGACCACATGGTCATTCGGCGAGAGTGCGAGCTTGCGGCAGATGCGATCAAGTTTGCGTGTCGATGCGACGTCGAGGGTGTCGTGTTCGCTTTCGTACAGCGCCGACGAATACATCAGGTTTTCGTCGAGGAACAATTTGAACAGGTCGTTGCCAAGGTCGTAGTGCGCAGCGACATTGCGTCGGCTGCCGCTGAGCGTGTTGCGTGACAGCGCATGCAGCACCTTCATCGCACTGCCGCCCAGTCGCGCCAGTCCGGTTTCCATGGCATCGAGGTGATCGCGATTGCGCACGAGGATGCGTATCAGGGAGACCAGGTCGTCGCAATCCCACAGGCCATCCATGAACGCTTCGCCCGCGCCGACGCTGCCGTTCAATGCGGTCATCCGGTAGAACGCCGGGTCGTGCACGCGCACGCGGGCGTGCAGCGTGTTCTGCGGCATTTCCGCAGGCAGGCCGAACGGCCGCGCGTCTGCGTTCTCCTCGACCACAAGACGGCAGTCGCGCAAGTCTTCGAGTGACGTCAGCAGACGATTGCGGGTGATGCGCTCGATCATGGAAGGTTCGCGCAGGGCACTTGCCGGCGCTGTGGCGAGCAGGCTATCGAAGCTCATCGGTCGTGCTCCTGGGTGTCCGGATGGTGGTGGACGGGATTGCCGCGCAGGTAGATGCGCAGCGCCTGCCAATGGATCGCGGCGATCACTTTGGCGGTCATGAAGGGGTAGCGGAAAAGCACACGCGCGAGATTCGCGCTGGAGAATTCGTGGCGTTCCAACACCAGGGTTGCGTCGAGTTCGCGCGGGCTTCCTTCGATCGTCTGATTGATCACGTCCATGTGCACGCAAAGGTTTTCACCGGGGACGCTGAAACACCAGGCGTAGTCGCGTTCCATCGGCACGAACGGTGAAACGTGGAAGGCCTTGCTGAAGTCCCAGCGCAAGCAGTGTCCCTTGCGCTTCGCCGTGTCGACGGCCAGCACATACGCATGGCGCTCTTTCCACGGCGTGTTGGTGATTTCCGCAAGAATCGCTTCGAGCGTGACGCCATCTTCGGCGTAGCAGTAATAGAAACTGACCGGATTGAAGGAGAGGCCGAAGTAGCGCAGGTGCGTCAGCAGGCGGACGGGTCCGCGCGGCCGCTGTCCTGTATCACGCGCGACGCGATCGCGCACAGCCTCATCGATTGACTGCGCTGGATCGCCGAAATAGTCGCTGCGTCGGAATTGGGCCACATTGCGTCGGCCTTGCGACCACAACCAGCGCCGGTCGAACAACTGATCGAGTTCGGCAAGGTCGATGTACAGCATGTACATGCGATAGCTGAATGCGTGGGCGTGCGGCGCATGGCGGCGGTGGCGCACCCGGCCTTCGTAGATCGCGCTTGCGCGAGGCTTGCTGCTTGCGTTCGCGGCGAACGTGCCTGACAGGCGCATCGATGCCGCGTCGGCGATCACATCGCGCGCGGCAACCCGCAAGGTTTCACCAACCTGCGCGCCTTCTGCTTCGCGCACTGATGTAGCTGCGTTGATCCGGGCCTTCATGCCCACGTCGCTCCCAGTCCACGCGCAACGTCGACCCCGCTGCGGACGCCGTCTTCGTGAAACGCATAGCCCCAGTAGGCGCCGGCGAACCAGGTTGAATGGCGGCCCTGGATTTCCGCTTTTCGTGTCTGCGCACTTGCCGAAGTCCGCGTCTGCAAGGGATGGTCGTAGTTGCCTCGCCAGAGGATCGTCGACGGGTCGATGCCTGCGCTCCGATTGAGCGTGACGATGAGCGGTCGCGGCGCGTTGATCGACTGCAGGATGTTCATGCAGTAGCTGACCGTGCAATCGGTAGCGGTACCGCTTGGAACGAATGCGTTCCAAGCGGCCCAGGCCTTGCGGTTGCGTGGCAGCAGGCGCGCGTCTGTGTGCAGCACGACGTCGTTGCGTTGCCAGGTCATCGCACCGAGGATCGCGCGCTCGTCGTCCGTCGGATCGGCGAGCAGCGCAAGCGCCTGGTCGCTGTGGCAGGCAAATACAACCTGATCGAATTCCTCGCTGCCGTGCCGGCTCGCAATCTGCACCTTGCCGTTGGCGCGGCGGACGCTGGCAACGGGACACAACAGGCGTTCCTCGACGCGCCACTTCGCACGCAGCGCGCGCACATAGCTGCGTGAACCTCCATCGACCACGCGCCACTGCGGACGGTTGCTGACCTGCAGCATCTGATGGTTGTCCAGGAAGCGCACCAGATGCCGGATCGGGAAGTCGAGGATCTGTGCGGCGGACGATGACCACAATGCGGATGCCATCGGCACGATGTGCAGATCCCGGAAAGCATCCGAGTAGCGATTCTGCTTCATGTATTCACCGAGCGATCGTTGGTCCTGATCGTCGTCGAGCAGTGCGGGCGCCTCGCGATAGAAACGCAGGATGTCCGCCACCATGCGCAGGAATGCCGGTCGCAGCAGGTTGCTGCGCTGACAGAACAGGCCGTCGAGACTACCGGCGTTGTACTCGAGGCCGCTTGCGGCGTCCTGCACGGAAAAGCTCATGGTGGTCGCGCGCGAAGGCACGCCGAGCTCGTTGAACAGACGCGTCAGCAACGGGTAGTGATCCGGGTTGAACACGATGAAACCGGTGTCGACGGCAAAGGTGCGGCCGTCAACAACGACATCGTGCGTGTGCGTGTGGCCACCGAGATAGTCGTTCGACTCGAACAGCACCACATCGTGCACGCGTGACAGCAGCCACGCCGATGCGAGACCTGCGATGCCGGAGCCGATGACCGCAATACGCATGGGTTCAATGCTCCGCGCGCGCCAGCACCCACGCCGGCACGGGCTTCAGGTTGTGGACGACGCCCAGAAACGCCAGCGTCCGCAGGACGTACCAGGTGACATCCAGTTCCCACCAGCGAAAGCCCTGTCGCGCCGAGCCGGGGAAAAAATGATGGTTGTTGTGCCAGCCTTCGCCGAACGTGATCAACGCGAGCAGCCAGTTGTTGCGACTGCTATCGCGCGTTTCGTAGCGACGTCGGCCGAAGCGGTGTGCGAGCGAGTTGATCGTGACCGTCGCGTGGAACAACACGACGGTGGAAACGAAGAAGCCCCAGATCAGCAACTGCGCGCCATTTGTATGCAGGGCAGGGTGCGCGAGTGCAAGCCACGCCCCCAGCAGGTAGAGGCCGATCGCGAGGAGGGCCGGCACCAGGATGTCGAAACGATCGAGCAAGCGCAGTTCCGGGAAGCGCGCGAAGTCGCTCACCATCGAAAGATCGGTGTGGAATGCGCGTCGGGTGAGGAACCAGCCCATGTGACTCCGCAGAAAGCCATGGCGCGGCGAATGCAGGTCGCGCTCGGTATCGGCGTGGCGATGATGATTGCGATGGTGCGCGGCCCACCACAAGGGGCCGCGCTGCACGCAGGCGGCGCCAACGAGTGCGAATGCGAACTGCACGCCGCGCGATGCGCGAAACGTCTTGTGCGCAAAGTAGCGGTGGTAGAAGCCGGTCAGCGCGAACATGCGGACCGCATACAGCGCGACCGCGGTGGCAAGTGCAAAACGCGAAACGCCAACGAAGAACACGCCGACGCAGGCCAGGTGCATGCCGATGAACGGCAGTGTGCGCAGCCAGTCGATACGATCGGCGCGTTCGTCGAGTTCGAAATCCGCCTCGGTATCGAACCACCGTTTCAGGGTCGCGGAGGCGCGCGGCAGGCGTGATGCCGCGGCGATCGCACTCTGCGCGCTGGCGACATGAACCGGTTGGGTCGGCATCGTTCGACTTCCACAGGGGGACTCGAACGGAAGTACGGGGTGGCAGCGGGTTTGGATGCAGCCTCGAGGGAGACGTGCACGGTGATCAACAGTCCCCGTCCGGCTCAGTCAGAGGCCGGACGGGTTGGGGTTTTGCCTCAGAGCAGGGCGATTTCGCCCTTGGCAATGATCGGTCCACTCGGCTTGCCGCCGGGACCACCGCCGGGCGGCTCGACGGTCACGGCCACTATCGCATGCGGACCCAGAGCCGCGATCAGGTTCTTCGGCACAACCACGGAATTTGCCTTGCTCGAATCGAGCAGACCGAGCGAATGCGGGATGTCCCCGGGCGGGATCAGCCACAGTTCGGCCACGCGACCTGCCGGGATATCCACGGTTGTCGGCTGCACGACCATCGTGCCGAGGCGTGCGTCGACGGTTGCAAGGTAGAGCGACTTGCCATCGTCCTGCACCATCTTCGCAACCATGGGCGCGTTTGTCGGCAACGGCGGTGGGGCGACCTGTCGGGTGAGCAGCAGCATGGCGATACTCGCGGCGGCCGCAGCAAAACCGCCCGCTGTGAGCCAGCGCCAAAGCGCGGCGCTCTGCCACAACGAAGGCGGTCCTTCGCGGCGCCCGCTGCGCGCACGCGCGCGATCATCGGCCGGCCCGCCGACCGCGGAAAGTATCCGTGGCCACAGGGCAAACGGTGGCGGTACCGGCGCGATTTCTTCGATCAAGGAAGTCAGTCGCGATTCCCACGCGGCGACGTCGTAGGCGAAGGCCGGTTCTCGCGCCATGCGTTGCACGGCCGTTCGTCGTCCGGCGGCATCGAGCACGCCCAGCACGTATTCGGCAGCGAGGTCGCCGCGTTCGGGTGCGTCGGTTCCCATGTTGTCGGCGGTCGTATTCATCGTTCGAGGCACGCCTTGAGTCGCAGCAGCCCACGTCGGATCCAGCTCTTGACGGTGCCCAGCGGCGAACCGCTGCGCGCGGCAAGCTCCTCATACGTCGCGCCTTCGAAGAAGGCGACGCGAATCAGGTTGCGACGTTGCACTTCGAGTTCGTCCAGACACCCATTCAAGCGCCTGTTCTCATCGCTGGTTTCCGCGATGGACTGCGCGCCCGGGCTCTGGTCGTGTATTTCCTCCGCCAGATCCAGCGGTGCGGAATGGCGTTCGATGCCGCTCGCCCGTACGCGATCGATCGCCTTGTTGCGCGCCATCATCGCAAGCCAGGTGATCGCGCTTGCGCGCGCTGCGTCGTACTGGTTCGCTTTGCGCCAGATCGTCGTGTAGACCTCCTGTAGCACGTCTTCGGCGTCACTGCGCTGCTTGACCACACGCAGGCAGATGCCGAACAGCTTCGCGGAGGTCGAACGATAGAGATTCTCGAACGCGGCCGAGTCGCCACCGGCGACCGCCACCAGAAGGTCGCGCAGCGGGTCTGGCTGCAGGGGGATCGTGTCGATCGAATCGTTCATGCGGCGGCTCACGTCCTTGCTCGTCGGCCGGATAGTCACGAATTTCTCAGCCGTGCGCAACCGCGCCTGTTCAGCCGCGAAGGCGCCACCAGGCTGCCAGGGCGCCGAGCAGCAGCGCGATTTCCAATATGCCAGTGCCGAGTGTCGTTGGAGCGACCGGCCATTGCCGAGCGACGCTGATACACCTGTAGAGGACGATGGGCGCATAGAGCGCAAGCGCGAGGATGAGGCCGACGCGTTGTTCGCCGGCTCGCGCGCAATAGAAAAAGAAAATCGCCAGTCCGATCTGCAGGCCGCCATAGACGACGAGATATTCGGATTCGCCCGAGCGCGACAGCGCATCGTAGCCCACGGCTTTTGCGGTTTGAGCAGGTGCGATCGTGCACCAGAGGGCGAACACCGCGTAGAGAACCGTGTTGAAGTACAGATAGAGGTTGGCCACTTGGCATGTTCTCCGGGGCGAGGGCGAGCGAAATGAATGGTTTGACCATCCGCATCAACGGGGGCCGGTTGCGCAATGCGGTTGCCGGCTGGTGGGTGTCGAGACTGCAGGAGGCTGATCATGACAATGGGCAGGTCCCGGTCAGCGGCATCGCTGCAGCGGCTGCAAATTGCGTTTGCGTCGCCTGCATATCGCGCTCGGATTGCGGAAATTCAATGCGTACCACGACATTGCGTGCGTTGCCATCACGCACGTTGCTGATTCCCTCGTAGCGCAGCAGGCGGCGTGAGACTGCGTCATAAACCACGTCGATATGCGGCAGCAGGCTTCCATACCAGCTTGCGAAGGACAGCCGGAATCGCTGGGCAATGCGCGCGCCCGCGTGTTCCTCGCCGACATGGCGCACCTGGAAACGCATCGCTTCGAGTCGGCTTGGGACGACGAACAGAATCGTCGCCGGGGTGCTTGCGAGTGCGTCCCAGTGAGTGCGCACGAACGCGTCGAAGCCAGCATCGACGATCAGGTTCTTGTCGCCATTGATGGTTGCGGAGCGTTCGGAAGCCGTATCGCTTGCGCGGGTGAATACCTGTCGTGAGCCATGGTCTTCGCGAACGCCTTCGACGTAGCCATTGCGTGCGTCGCGCAGTTCGAAGTCGGGCGCCAGTGGGTCCGTGGTCGCGCGGATGTGTTTCCGCGCAAAGGCCGTGCCGTCCGGGCATTGATAGATCACCAATCCGCTGACAACACCATCTTCGTCATGGCGCCAATGCGATTCGCGATACAGGAGCGGGCCTCCATCGGCAGCGTATGCCTCTCCTTCGTAGTGTTCGATCGCTGACGATAGCGATGGCAGAAGGGTCATCGCCGCGGCCACGACGAGTGCCGGCGCGCGTTCGCGGCTGCACTTCGTCGACGCTGGGGCGACTGCTTTCATTTGCTGATCCGCTTGCGCTGCCCATTGGCAGGCTTCGTGATCACATACGACATGACTGCACGGGCGGATGCAGTGAGTCCTGTCGCGGGCCTGGGCGCACGCTTCGACATGCGCCCGTCGACAGGGGCGTGGCCGACGCCGATGCCTCGCCAGCCCGGTGCCCCGTTGGGCGCGCTTGCAATTTAATTAACTATCTATTTAAATATCGTTGTGACTCGTGCAAGGAATCCACCAATACCGGCGGCGACACGCCGACAGCGCGCGAAACCCAAGCGCGCGCCGGGTCGTCCGCTGGCAGACAGCCCCGATCAGCGCCAGCGTCTGCTGGATGCGGCGCTGGTCTGCTTCGCGCGCGCCGGGATGGCCGCGACTCCGCTGCGTGCGATTGCTGCCGAGGCGGGCGTCACGCCAGCCATGCTGCACTACTACTTTGGCGACAAGACACAGTTGCAACAGGCGGTGATTGCGGAGCGCTTGCTGCCAACCTTCGCGCGCTTGCGCGAGACGCTGATGCAGACGGACGGCGATGTTGCCGCGCTGATTGCTGCATTCGTGCACGGCATTGAGTCGCTGGTCTGCGAATATCCGTGGTTGCCGCCGCTGTGGGTACGCGAAGTCCTGTGCGAGGGCGGTGCGCTGCGCGAATTATTGGTGAGCCAGATCGCGCCGGCGTTGCCGTTGATGTTGGCGCAACGCTTCGCGATGGCGCAGGAGCAGGGGCGCATCAACGCCGATCTCGACCCGCGCCTGCTGGTGGTTTCACTGATCGGCTTGACGATGTTCCCGGCAGCAGGAGCGCCGATCTGGCGTCGCATCTTCGATGCCGACGACATCGATGCTGCGGCCCTGCGCCGACACACGATCGCGCTGCTCGATCGCGGGATTGGCGTGGGTTGAATGACGGAGTCGACCATGAAAATTTCCAGGCTCCGTCGCAATCGGCGTTGCGCCGAATGTGCGCGTCGCATCGATGCGGGAGCAGCGGGCAACTGTTTTTCGGTGCACGCAGTCACGACGAGGGCGGGTCGATGATTCGAATCATGATGTCATCGACGATACTGATCTTGCTTGCCGCATGCGCAAAAACACCGCCGCAAGCGCTAGGCACGCTTGAGTACAACCGCGTCACGGTGCCGGCGCCAGTCGCCGAACGCATCGTCGCGATCGACGTGCGCGAAGGAGAGCAGGTCGCAGCGGGCCAATCGTTGCTGCAACTGGAATTGAGCCATGCCCAATCCCAGCTTGCGGCGGCGCAAGCACAGACACTGCAGCAGCGCGAAGCATTGGCCGAACTCAAAGCCGGTCCGCGTAGCGAAGACATCGGGCAGTCGCGCGCCAAGCTTTCCGCCGCGCAGGCACAAGCACGCGAAGCGCGCGCATACTACGATCGTTTGCTGCCGTTGAAGGGCAAAAACTATGTCGCCGCGGCCGATCTCGATCGCGCACGCGCCGCCGCCGGCAACGCCGATGGCAACGTACTCGCGGCTCGCTCCGCACTGGATGAACTCCTGCACGGTACGCGACCGGAACAAGTGGCGCAGGGGGAGGCCGCGGTTGCAGCGGCGGCGGCAACGGCGCAAGCGCAGCAAATCACCTTGGACAAATTGAGCGTCATTGCGCCACGCGCGGGCCGCATCGATCGAATTCCCTACAAGCTCGGCGACCAGGCGCCGGTGGGTGCGCCGTTGGTAATCCTGTTGACCGGCGAAGCGCCGTACGCGCGCATCTATGTGCCAGAGCAGCAGCGCGCCAACGTGAAGGTCGGCGATGCACTGCAGGTCTTTGTCGCCGGTCGCGAAAAGCCCTACACCGGCAAGGTGCGCATGATCACCAGCGAGCCGGCGTTCACGCCTTACTATGCATTGATCGGCGATGACGCAGCACGCTTGAGCTATCTGGCAGAAGTTGCGCTCGGCGCCGATGCCGCGCAGCTGCCGGCAGGCATTCCGGTGCGGATCGAATTTGCCGGGCCGACGAAGTGAACAGCGCCGAAGACGGCACCGCGATTCGCGCGCGTGGTCTGACCAAACGCTTCGGCAAGCTGGTTGCGGTCAACAATGTCGATCTCGACGTGCCGGCGCGTCATGTCTATGGCTTCCTCGGCCCGAACGGTTCCGGAAAGTCGACAACGATCCGCATGCTGTGTGGTTTGCTCACGCCGAGTGCAGGCGAGATCAATGTACTTGGCCTCTCGATACCGGCACAGGCCGAGGCCTTGCGCAGCCGCATCGGCTACATGACGCAGAAGTTCTCCTTGTTCGAAGACCTTACGGTGCGCGAGAACATGGAGTTCATCGCTGCCATTCAAGGTGTGCCCAAGGCGAAGAGCAAAGGCCGCCTCGACGAACTGGTAGAGCAGTACCATTTCACGGATCGCCAAAAACAGCTCGCCGGCACCCTGAGCGGTGGCCAGAAGCAGCGCCTCGCGCTCGCCTGTGCGGTGATCCACGAACCTGAACTGTTATTTCTCGACGAACCAACCAGCGCGGTCGATCCGGAGTCGCGGCGCGATTTCTGGGAAAAGCTTTTCGAACTGGCCGACATTGGAACAACCATCCTGGTTTCGACACATTTGATGGATGAGGCGGAGCGTTGCCATCGCCTCGCGGTGATCGATCAGGGCGTGCTCGTTGCAGACGGGACGCCGGCCGAGCTGACCGGAAAGCTGCAGGGACGCACTTTCATTGTCGAGACAGCGGATCCCCGTCGGGCTCAGCGCGTGCTCGTCGATGTGCCTTCGGTGCTGGGTGTTGCACAAGTGGGCAACAGCCTTCGCGTGTTGACCAAGGATGAAGGCGCGTCGGCGAATCGCAAATCGTCCGCCGCGACGCCATTGCAGGATGCGCTGACAAAGGCCGCCCAGAAGGCAGATGTCGTGTCCGCCTCCCCGAATCTGGAAGACGTGTTCGTTGCGGTGACGCGCAAGGACAACGGCGACGCGGGCGAACCGGTCTCGGAGCACGCCGCATGAACATGCGACGCCTGTGGGCGATCGTGATCAAGGAGCTGCGCCAGATGCGGCGCGATCGCATCACGCTGGCGATGATCGTCGGCATTCCCGTGATGCAGCTGGTGCTCTTCGGCTACGCGATCAACTTCACCCTGCGCGGGCTCGATGCCGGCATTGCTGATCAGTCCAACAGCGCCGGTTCACGCGCAGTCGTGATGGATATGCTTGCGACGGGGGTGGTGTCGCCGGCCGCAACGGTGAACACGCCGCAGGAATTGATGGCGCTGCTGCGCGAAGGCAAGATCAGCATCGGGGTCGCGATACCGGCGGATTTCGAGCGACGTCGCCTCGATGGTCGCGAGGCAGTGCAGGTACTCGTCGATGGCAGTGACACCGCCGTGCAATCGGCGGCGGCGCAACTCGCGCTGACGCCCCTCGACGGTTCAGTGCGCTCGCTGCAGTCGCCGGCCACCAGTACGCCGCCGACAAGCCCGATCAGCGTGGTCAGTTTCTACAACCCCGAGCGGCGCTCGGCGATCAACATCGTGCCCGGACTCATCGGCGTGATCCTGACCATGACGATGGTGCTGTTCACCGGCGTTGCGATCGTGCGCGAACGCGAGCGCGGCAACATGGAACTGCTGATTGCGACACCCTTGACCAGCGCCGAATTGATGATCGGCAAGGTGCTGCCCTTCGTCGGCATCGGCTTCGTGCAGACGACGGTGATCCTCTTCCTTGGCATGTGGCTGTTTACGGTGCCGGTGCGCGGTAGCCTGTTTGATGTGTATATCGCCGCAGGTCTTCTGATCCTCGCCAACCTGACCCTGGGTCTGTTGATCTCGACACGTGCGCAGTCGCAGTTCCAGGCGATGCAGATGACGTTCTTCGTGTTCCTGCCGTCGATCCTGTTGTCCGGCTTCATGTTTCCATTCGCCGGAATGCCCAAGGCCGTGCAGTGGATCGCAGAAGTGCTGCCGCTGACGCATTTCCTGCGCCTGATCCGCGGCGTGATGCTGCGCGGCGCGAGCTTGTGGGAGTTGTGGATCGACGTGCTCGCGCTGGTTGCATTCATCGTCGTGATGATGGCGGCTGCCATTTCGCGCTTCCGCAAGCGACTCGACTAGCATCGGCCAAGGCGTGCGACGCGCGGAAATGCGCGTGGCGACTGGAATTGCATGTTCGGAAAAACCGCCCGTGCTGGCCGATGCCGTGCGTCTGTGTGTGGCTCTTCGGTTTTCCCCCGCGATGCGATGCGCGCGCCTACGCCTTGGGCACGGACTGAAGCATTTGCAGCACCGATCGAGTCATCCAGTGCTCGTTGCCGCGCACGCGTCGCAGGTTCGCAAGCGCGGTCTGCAATTCGCTGCGAGCAAGGGCGAACTCCCTCCGTGCGGCAGCGCATTCACCGTGCACCGCTTGCGCTTCAGCATGACGCCATCCGGTTTTCGGATCGTCGAGCGGGCGAAGTTCGAGCGCTTTCTTCACCGCTGCGCAGCCTGCATCGATGTCGCGCTGGGCCAGCGCGATTCGCGCCTGGGCGAGCAACGCGTTCGCGAGTTGCTCCGGGTTTGCGGGCTTTGTTGCGGCCAATACCTGGACTGCATTGTCGACCTGCGAACGAGCAGCGGAGAATTCGTTGGCGTCCGCCTGGCTCAATGCGTACTGAACATGCGCCACGGCCGTTTCCATTGCCGGCATTCCCGGCGCACCTTCGCGCAAGGCTTGTGCCTGGCGATGCTGCTCTACCGCTTCGGCCGGATGGCCGGAAAGGCGCAGGACGATGCCGAGTTGATCCATGGTGAACGACACAAGCACGTGTT
>JBDSXV010000208.1:0-8974 GCA_039926025.1 Dokdonella sp. | reverse complement strand
GCACTCGATCTGGCCGCCGAGAAATTCGGCTGGGGCAAGCCGCTGCCGCAGGGCCACGCCGCGGGCATGGCGGTGCATCAATCGTTCGGCAGCTATGTCGCGCAGATCGCGGAAGTCTCGGTCGAGGGTGGCAAGCCGCGCGTGCACCGTGTCGTCTGCGCCATCGATTGCGGCCCGGTGGTGAACCCGCTGACCGTCGAAGCGCAGATGCAGTCGGGCATCGTGTTCGGATTGTCAGCAGCGCTACACGGCGAATTGACCTTGAAGAACGGGCGCGTCGAACAAAGCAACTTCCACGACTACCAGGCGCTGCGCCTTCCGGAAATGCCGATCGTCGAAGTCCACATCGTGCCGAGCACCGACAAGATGGGCGGCTGCGGCGAGCCCGGCACGCCACCGATCGCTCCGGCGGTCGGCAATGCCTTGTTTGCATTGACGGGGAAGCGGCTGCGACAGTTGCCGTTCAAGTTGGCGTGAATCGCACAACTCGCTGCTCAACATCGGTCACGGCACCTCGGCCCTCTCGTTCAGGGTATGGGGATGGGTGGGATGACGTCGTCCCCTCCGCGAAGGATCGCGGCAGAGCGTAGCGACGATGCTCAGCGGCGCCGGCCTTCTTCATTCCACACCGCGCCGAGCGGGTCGAATTCGAGCATCGTCTTGTGGCTCGCGCGAGGTCCGAAGCCGCAGACGGCGATCGGACTTTCCTGCAACTCGTCCAGACCCAATGCCCGTTCGATGTCGATTTCGTTGATCGCCGCCGTGACGTAGGCGCCGAGCCCTAGTTCCGTGGCTGCCAGGTAAAGGTTTTGCGAGACGTGGCCCACCTCCAGGACGATTGCTCGATAGGCCTTGGGGTGATTGCGGTATTTCCAGAACGTGCGGCGAAAGCGTGCCGTCAGGATGACCTGCACATGCGCATCAGCAAAGAACTCCTGCCCCGCAACAAAAAGGTTGGCGAGTTCCGATGCACGGTCCCGATCGAGCCCTTGCATGGGCTCCAGCGCGTGCGCCGCCACATGATAATGATAGATGCCGGGCTCCACGCCCTGGACCCGGCGCACCAGCAAATACGCTTCAAGCGGATGGAGGCCACCGCCGGAGGGGTTTGATTTCTTCAGACCCATCGCGCCGGGAATCACTTCGACGACATCGTGGCAGCCAAACACCCGCCGCAGCAGATCGCTGAAGTCGGCAGCGTCGAGCAAGCTCTCGATATCGTAATTGCGGCAGGTTGCGCGTCGCCGGAACAGTTCATCCAGGACGGATGACCGTTGCGGTGCCAGCGCTATGCGACGGTCTTGCGGAACGCGCTCGGTCAGGTGCGGCGGCGGCGGCCCGTGTTCGTTGACCAGATCGGTGAGCGAGCGATGGCGAGTGAGCCGCACATCCTCACCGACACCTGCGTCACTCCAGCGGGTGAAGTAGTGCGCCACCGCCGACAGCGGGCGCCAATGTCCCGCGCGCACCGCTTCGTCTCGTGCGCACATGTCAGCATTGTCCGGGGCATCGCCGATCAAGAGTCCTTTGGCGAGGAGGGACTCGACGACGGCTGGCGCTACCTGTTTCGCCAGGAGTTCGGTGGGCATCCATGAAGTCTCGCCGATGACGCCGAGCGCAGCGAGTTCATGGGCGTCAATCGTGACTTCCACGCCGACATGGGGGGCGAGTACGACCCACTCGACGCTCGTCGCGAGCGCGTTGCCGCCGCTCAGAAGGCCGGCGAGGTCGAGCGTCAACTGGTCGCGCGGCTCGACCAGCAAGACGGCGCAACGGCGAACCTTGGTGCTGTGAGACATTGCAATTCGGGCTGTTGTTTGGTGTTGGCCCTAGTGTCGCAGATGCCGCCTCGGCGTCGTGGAATCATGCTGGACACCGCTGGCCTTGCTGTCGGCGTCGTCCTACACTCGGGTGGCGAGTGCGCCTTCTTTCCTGCATAGGACGACACATGACTGCCGACCAGCTAGACCAGATTCTTGAGCGTTTGGGTACTGACGATCAATTCCGCGAGAGGATGCTTGGCGATCCGGTGGCGGCACTCGCCGAACACGGGGTGCAGGTTGATCCGTCAACAGTCCCCCATGTGCGGACGCTGCCGTCCAAAGAGGCGCTCACCAATCAGCGAGTCGCGCTCAAGTCCAAGGTAGAGGGGAAGGCGCAGCTATTCCTGTTTCTGCTTAACGCCTGAATCGCCGGCCAGCTGACGCGCGCGCTTGAGCAGCGCGCCGTCAGCATTCGTATCCCAAGCGCGAAGCAGCTGGGCCGCGACTTGTTTCGCAGCGTCCATATGGCCGTCTTTTGCTTCCTGTTCTGCCATCGCCAAAATCGCCTCGTTGTGGGCGATCAGGTTGGGAACCTGGCTCGCATATTCGCCAAGTCGCTCGCCGGCGGCTTGAGCGCGATGGGCAAGCAGTTCGCGCGCCATGGTCAGCGTCTGCGATGACTGGCCGGACGCCTTGTATGCACGCAACAAGGCGACCGACGTCTGATAGTAGGCACGTTCGGAACGCTGGCCTTCAAGGCATGTTGCTGCCTGCTTTGCGTTGCGCTCGATTCCCAGCTCACAGACGGCTACGTTGTATGGCTGCTCCAGGTTGAAATAGCCGCTGCCCGCAATCGCCGGCCCTATCTCGCCGAGAGTACGCTCAGCCAGGGCATGTTGCCCGTTGCGCATGGCCAATTGTGCAGCGATCGTCAGATGCGTATAGCTGCTGTAGTCGAAGTCGCGTGCCGCGGTGTGTGAGCGCAACAGCTCCTCGGCAATATAGGCCTCAAGGTCGCTCCCAGCGCCGGATCTGCCACCACCTAGTTCTGCAGCGATCTGAATCAGGCGAGCCCGCGCTCGAGAAGTCACAAGTTTTCCCTGATCGGCAATGTGTTCTGCCTCGATTGCCGCGCTGCGCGCTGCTTCAAAGCGACCTCTGCTGACCTCGAGGGCTGCGACGCGCAATTGCTTCTCGACTTCAAAAAACGCGAAGTGACGCGTGTCTTCCTTGGCCAGCGCGGCCGCACCACCGACCTGGTCGCCAGTGGCAAGGAACAGGTTGATCGTGTCGAGATAAAGCTGTGGCGACCCCAGTTCCTTTGCCCGAGCAAAATTTCCGCGCGCTGCGTCCAGCTGGCCCAACTCAAGCTGGATGTCCGCCACCGCAAGCCAGGAAAAGCCGCGCCGCGGATGCCGACTCGCAGCAACGATATTGAACTGCTCCAGCGCAGAGGGAAGATTGTGATCAAACCAGTAAAGCGCGTAGCCGAGATTCTGCTGGCCGGACATGATGTCTGGATACAGCTTGGCCAGAAGCGCCCACTTGTCGCGCATTTTTGCCGGCGTCTCGAACAACGAGGCGTAGCCTTCGGCGATCAGCCGTTCGCGCGCGCTCAGTCGATCGAGCTTGCGAATTGCGTCGAGCACATATTCGTGCGCCTTTGCGCGCTGGCCAATCGTGTAGGTGACGTTGGCAAGCCCCAGGTAAGCCATCGCAAAATCAGGGTCGAGCGACGTCGCCTGCGCGTACAGAGACAATGCCTCCGTAGCCTTCGATGCATCCAGCGCCTGTTGGGCGAGAGAAAATGCCTTCAAGGCATCGAGATTCTTCGTCGTCGCATCGGCGAGCGGTGCGCTCGTCTCTCCAATGCTCCCCAACGACTCACCCAACCTGCCGCGCATCTTCTTGAGTAGATCGTCCATGGCCGGGAGCACGGATTCTTCGCCCGTGCCGTCAACCGAGTCGCTATACACCGAGGTCTGGGTGCGAGGATCGATGACTTCGGCAGTGATGCGCACGTGGCCACCAATCTCGGCGACAGTCGGCAGGATGAGTGCGCGCGCGCCTTCGCGCTCCGCGATCTCGGAGCCAGTGCCGCGATCGACCCTGGTTGTGTCGGGATCGCGCTCCATCCGTTTAAGTGCATCTCGCACTTGAAGTTCCGGTATGACGTTGACGTAACGCGACTGTTCGAGACCGATGCGGAAAGCGGTCTGCAGCGAATCGTCGAAGACTTTTTGCCCGGTCAGGTTCTTGAGATCGCCGACAACGACCCAGTCGCGGTTCGCAAACGCGATTGCCGGTGTGGGCCGGGTCAGATAGAAAATCGGCACTGCGATCAGCAGCGCAAGCACACCGAGTTCAAAGCCGATGCCGAGGGGGCGGCGCCAGATCGGCGTCTCGCGCGACGCCTTGCCGGACCACGGCGGTGGCTTCAGCGGCGCGATGCCGGTCTCGCCCACTTCAAATACCGGCACCGGTTCCGGCACACCCTTGAAGCGGTAGCGGCCGTGCGTGCGCCAGCAAACGCGCGCGAGTTGTTCGCCTAGTTCGCCCTGCGCGCGGTGCGCAATGTCATACGCGGTGCCCGAGAGCAGGATCTGGCCCGGCAGCGCGAGTTGCATGAGACGCGCTGCGACGGGCTTGACCAGGCCTTCAACTTCAGTCGGCTTGGCGCCGCGCTTGACGTCGTCGGCGTCGTTTTCCCACACCACCACGTCGCCGACATGGATGCCGAAGCGCGTCGCAAGCTTGGTCGTCTCGCGCCCGTTCATCGCAGCGATGTCGCGCTGGTAGGCAAGCGCGAAAGCGACGGCCTGGATCGGCCGCTCGAACATCAGCAGGAAGCCGTCCGTCTTGTCGATCTCCTTGCCGCCGTGTTGCTGCACCAGCGCCCGAGCGAGGCGATCGTGCTTGCGAAACAACTCGGCCGCCTGCTGGTCGCCAAGGCGCTCGACCAGGGCGGTCGAGTCGACGAGGTCGCACAGCACAAGCGTACGCAGCACGGACGTGGCGCTGTGCTCGGTCTTTTCGCTGCTATTCCCGGTCGTACCTGGATCGACGATCGTCACGGCCAACGGCCTGCCCCTGCGCTTGCCTTCGGGCGATTCTGCGCTGGATGCGACGGAGGCGCTAGCGTTGCGGCATCTGGGATGGTGATCCGCCGAATTGAATTTCGCATCCGGCGCCCCGGAATTGGCTCGCCCTAGGCAGCGGGCCATACCCTATGCAGCGGATCGAACTCGATCTCGTTGTATTCGGCCGCACGATGGCCGAAGCCGCTGACCGACATCACGCCCTGCTCCATCGGATCGAGACCGAATGCATCCTCGATGTCGCCTTCGTTGATCGCGGCGGTGATGAATGCGGCGAGGCCAATTTCCGTCGCGGCGAGATACAGCGTCTGCGACAGGTGGCCAACGTCCAGAATCGTCGCGCGGTAGGCCTTGGCGTGGTTGCGGTATTTCCAGAAATTGCGCTCGAAGCGGCTGGCCATGACGAGCTGCAACGGTGCGCCGACAAAGTACGCCTGCGCGGCGACAAAGCGGCGCGCGTGGTCGGCCGCTTCAGCCGACGACAGCATACGCACGGGTTCGAGCGCGTGCGCGACCGGGTGATAGTGATATAGGCCCGCCTCCAGCCCGTCGACGCGCTGCACCAGCAAATAGGCCTCGGTCGGATGCAGGCCGCCGGCGGACGGCACGCCTTTCTTGACGACCTGCACGCCGGTTACGTCGACTTGGATGCGTGCACCGAAGGTGCGAAACAGCACGGCGCCGACCTCGGCAAGCGTCAACGAGCGTGCCGTATCGAAATTTCGGCAAGTTACGCGGGCGTCGAGCAATGCATCGAGCGCGCTCGCTGGCGCGCGCGGCAACATGATTCTGGCCTCCGCCGCGCCGCGTTCAAGAAAGGGCGGTGGCGGCGGGCCGAGGTGATCGAGGAGGGCGCCGCCGCTGATTTCGACAAGGCGTTCGTTCTCGACCTCGGTATCGACGCTGCGCCAGCGCGAATGGCGATGCGCGGCCGCCGACAATGGCCGCCAATGCTGCGCACGAAAGGCGCGGTCGGTGATCGAGGCAGCACTGTCATCGTCGGCGACGAGCAAGCCCTTGGCAAGCAATCCATCGACGTGCGAGCGACCGTGCATGCGCCCAAGCTCGTCGGCATCGCTCCAGTCGGTTGGCGGCACCGCGCCGAGCAAGGCGACTTCGTCCACCGTCAGTGCGACTTCGCGATCCAGATGCGGCGCCAGCGCGAACCATTCAACGACGGACGCCAGCGTCGGCGTCGCGCTGAGCAGTAGCTCCAGATCGATTTCGCGACGCTCACGCGGTTCGACGAGTACGGTGTGACAGCGACGCAATCGCATGAATACTCCGTTGTGGATTTTGGCAAGATTCGATGGGTGCGCCGACTCGCGCGGGGCGGCGAATCTTATCCGAACCAACCAAACTCAACGAAGAGACAACATGAGTGACGCACGGTTGACCAAGGAACCGGGCCTTTCCCTGATGATGCGGCTGGCCGACGACGACGGCTTTCGCGCGCGCTTCGAAACGACCAACGCTCGTGCGTTGGTCGAGATTGGTGTGCCGGCCGAGGCTGTTGTTAACCTCAAGGCGGACTGCGTCGAGCGACGGATGCTGGCAAGCAAGAAGACGTTCTGGACACTGCTGCGTGAAAGCACGTCGGAAGCGACTAAAACCTTGATGACGATCGTCGTGCCGCGGATAGTTTTCCGGAAGCACTCTGCAGCTGCAGAAACCTTGGCTGTCGAAGCAGCTGTCGCCCTGCAACAAGTTCCGTCATCCAAGCGGATTGCGGTGCACTAAACTCACCTTGGCGACATGCGACGAAGGCCCGCGTGACTTGTCATCGCGGCAGGGCGTGAAGGTCGCGGCGCTATCAGGTCGAGCGCAATGTATTGTCCGATCCTTTCACCCAACCGTTTCCCCAAGCTCGCATTCGGGAGGGGTTTGTGGTTGCGCGGGGGCATACCTCTAGCGCCGGACAGCAGCTAGACTTGCGCTGCCATCAACCAACAGGGGGATTCCATGACCGATACCAGTCTGACGCAGGACCAGGCGCGCGCATTGCTGCAGAAGCTTGCTGCCGATGACAGTTTTCGTACGCTGTTCGAGACCGCACCGGCGAAAGCGTTGCACGACCTAGGCATTGACCCGGCGACCATCGTGCATTTGCGGCCGGGCTGCTTGTGTCCGAGGTCGCTGGCGCCAAAGGACAGCTTCACGACGGTTCTTCGGGAGACATCCGAGGCGGCGATCAGTAGCGCGATGCGGATGATTATTCCGCAGATTGGCTTCAAGTAGGCCCAGGCATCGCGGCTAGTAGCGCATCCAAAGAACGCAGACGCTGTTGCAAGAACGGCAATTGATCTGCGTGAGGCCAAGCCTTGCGCAGGTCGCGGAGAGAGGCGCGGGCTGTATCGGCCTGTTTCAACTTGGCTGAAAATTGCGCTGCGTCCAGCAAGGCTAGGTCTGACAGCGCGACATTGAACGATTCCAAGGTGCTTTGCCCGAACTGTTCGACATAGGCGCGGCCGCGATGCTTGGCTAGCCACTGCGCCTCGGCCAGCGCATTCGCATAGTCACTCTGCGCAGCGTACGCATCCATCAGAACGCGATGGCTGAAATAGTATTCGCTGCCGTCGATATGCGGTTTGAGTAGTGCAATCGCACGCTGCGGTTGACCGTTCGCACGCGCAAGTTCCGCCTCGATCACAGTCGACAGGCTCGATAGATACGGATAGTCGCCGCTGCGGCTGCTCAGCGCACGGCCCGATAGCGCTGACTTGGCCAGATCGATCTCGCCAGCATGTGCCGCCAGATACGCCGCAAACAGAAGGCCGAATTGCGCATCCGGGCTATCGCGCGTCTTCGATGCCGCCAATACTTTCAGATACTCCGCGAGCGCGGGCTTTTGTTCATCGTTTGACTCAGTCAGTGTGCGCAGGCTGAGTTCAATCAGCGTGAACTCCTGATGCAATCTGCCTTTCAGTGCAACGGTGTCCAGCTGCGCTTGAGAAGTCGCTACTCGCGCCTCGTTCCAATTGCCTTGATCGAGCGCCAGCGTGATCCTCGGATACCAGTGTTGCGCATCGGTAGTTGCTATGCCGGTTTTCTTGCCAGCGGACAGGGTTTTTTCAGCGCTGCCAAACTGACGCTGCGCCGCATAAAGATAGGCGTCATAGTCACCTTGCATCGACAGCCCGCCTACCGCTGCTTCATCAAAGCGACGCTGCGCATCAGCATACCGTTCATTGCCAAGATACAAGGTCCCTAGCAGATAATCGCCCACTGCGCGCCGCGGATTGGTCGCCACGGCATTGAGTTCGATCGCGGCAATCGCCGCGTCGAAGCGATTCGCCGCCTTGTATGAGAAGTAGCCCAAAGCTCCGCTGGCCAGCGTGAAGTCCGGATACAGCTTCGTGAGCAGCTGCCACTTTTCCAGCGCTACACGTGGATTCTCGAAATTCGCGAGCCATGCTTGTGCATATAGTGCGTCACGCGCCGACAGCCGATCGCCTTGATCCGCCGCCTTGCGAACCTCGGCGATGGCTTCGCTGGTGTCGCTTGCGCCGGTGGTCACCAACGCTTCGCCCAACTCCAGTCGCGCGAGCGCAAAATCGGGATCGAGCTGAATCGCCTGGCGGCACAGCGCGATTGCCTCCTTGAAATCGCCCTTGGTATAGGCGGTCACACCGAGCGAATAAGCCCGCAACGCGTCCAGATTTTTTGTTGCAACTTTCTCCAGCGGCCTCGACTCGTTCGACACCGTCGCCAACGCTTCGCCAAGCCGCACCCGCAGCTTCTGATTGACCTGATCCAGCGAAGGCAACACCGAATCAGCACCCACGCCATCCGCCGATTCGGAGTACACCGTCGTCTGCGTGTTCGGGTCGATCACTTCGGCCGTCACGCGCACACGACCGCCAATTTCCGCAATCGTCGGCAGGATCAAAGCGCGCGCGCCATCGCGCAGCGCGATTTCGGAGCCGATCGCGCGATCGATCTTGATCTTGTTCGGGTCCTGCTGCATCAGCTGGACCGTTTCACGCGTCTTCAGATCCGACAGCACGTTGACGTAGCGCGATTGTTCGAGGCCGATGCGGAAGGCAGCGTCGATCGATTCGTCGAAGCTCGCTTGGCCAGTCAGGTTCTTGAGGTCGCCGACGACCACCCAGT
>JBDSXV010000207.1:0-10960 GCA_039926025.1 Dokdonella sp. | reverse complement strand
ATCGAGGAGCTGCGTCACGCTCAGGCCAATGGCCTGATGTCGAATGACACGCTGTCCATGGTCGAGGGCGCGATCGAGGTCGCCGATCTCACCGTCGCCGACGTCATGGTGCCGCGTGCGCAGATGGTTTCGCTGCCACTCGATGCTCCGCTGCCGCAGCTGCTCAAGGACGTGCTGGAATCGGGCCATTCACGGTTTCCCGTGCATGCCGGCGACAAGGACGAGATTCTCGGCATCCTGCTCGCGAAAGACCTGCTGCGCTGCTTCGCCGAAGGTTCGACCTTCGACATGCAATCGCTGATGCGGCCGGTCACGATGATTCCGGAATCCAAGAGACTCAACATCCTGCTCAAGGAGTTCCGCCTTTCGCGCAACCACATGGCGATCGTCGTCGACGAATACGGCGGTGTCGCCGGCCTCGCCACGATCGAGGACGTGCTGGAGCAGATCGTCGGCGACATTGACGACGAGCACGATGACGACGACGACGAACAGACCATGATCCAGGCTGGCGCGAACGGCGACTACCTCGTCAACGCGTTGACGCCGATCGCCGAGTTCAACGAGCGTTTCGGCTGCGACTTCAGTGACGAGGAGTTCGACACGATTGGCGGCATGGTCACGGCTGAACTCG
This sequence comes from Dokdonella sp., assembly GCA_039926025.1. Taxonomy (GTDB): domain Bacteria; phylum Pseudomonadota; class Gammaproteobacteria; order Xanthomonadales; family Rhodanobacteraceae; genus Dokdonella_A. The sequence goes on along the minus strand of JBDSXV010000207.1, from coordinate 10,326 downwards.
GCCACCTGCCGGAAGCTGGCGAGGAAACCGCTTTCGGCGGCCTGCACTTCCAGGTGACGCGTGCCGATGCGCGGCGTGTGCATCAGTTTGCCGTGCGCGTGCACGAGGCGTAGGTGCGTTGGGAGGGCGGCTTCAGCCGCGATGCTGTCGGGAAAGCAGGGAACTTGAGCATCGCGGCTGAAGCCGCTCCCACAGACGTCCATTTTTTCAGGATCGTCGCAACCGTGCTGCTATTGGTTTTTTCCCTGGGTATCCATGCGCAGTCGGTCCTCGACGTAAGTCAGCCACCCCAGATCAGCCTGCTCACCATCGGCCCGGGCGAAGTCTTCTTCGAGCGCTTCGGCCACAACGCGATCGTCGTCCGCGGTCCCGCGGGCGAAGAATCGGCCGCCTACAATTACGGCATCTTCGATTTCGACCAGCAGGATTTCCTGCTCAACTTCGCGCGTGGGCGCATGCTCTACCGCATGGCGGTCGATGCGCTTGAAGACGACGTCGCGATGTATCGCGATGAAGGTCGCCAGATCACCGAGCAGAAGCTGGATCTCACGGCGGAACAAGCGCACGCCCTGGTCGCCTTCCTCGAATGGAACTCGCTCCCGGAAAACGCGCAGTATCGCTACGATTATTTCGAGGCGAACTGCTCAACGCGTGTGCGCGATGCGCTCGATCGCGCGCTCGCTGGCGCGCTGCACGCGCAGAGCGAAGGCCGCTCGCGCGGCTATACCTACCGCCTCGACGCATTGCGCCTGATGGCGCCGTCGCCACTGCTGATGCTCGGCATCGATCTGGGGCTGGGTCCGTATGCGGACCAGCGCATCGACTACTGGCACGAAAGCTTCGTGCCGGCGACATTGAGCAGCGTGGTGGAACAGGTAAAGCTGCGCGCCGCCGACGGTCACGAATTTCCGCTGGTTGCTTCCACCACGGCGCTTGCGACCGGCCACGTCGAAGAACCGCCGGCACTCCCTCCTGACCTGCGCTTGCCGTTTCTGATCCTCGGCCTCGCGCTTGGCCTCGCGCTGACCTGGCTCGGCCATTCGCGTCGAGCCGCCGTGCGTATTCCGCTCGCGATTTTCGCGGGGACTTTCGAGTTGTTCTGCGGCGTTGGCGGCGCGGTGCTGCTATTCCTGTGGCTGTACACGGAACACCGTGCGGCATGGCGCAACGAGAACCTCCTGCTCCTGAGCCCCCTCTGCCTGCTGCTGGTGCCGGCATGGTTTTCATCCATGCGCGCGAACTGGCGCGTCCGTCGCATGACGGTCTGGGTCGCGTGGCTGGTCGTGCTGGGTGCCGCATTTGCGCTGTTCTCGAAGATCCTGCCTTCGTTCGCGCAGGCGAACCTGCACTGGATCGTGCTGTTCCTGCCGATCCACGTGGCGCTCGCGCTGACGGCGAGCCGTGCGCCATCGCGCGTGCATGTTCCAATCGCGGCAAATTCCTGACCGACTGATCTGCCGGGCACGAAGTTCGAGCGCAAGCTTTCGAAAGCACGTTGCCGTTGTCATGCCTCCCGCGGCATGATGCGCCGATGAATCTCGCCCCGACCAGCCTGCCGACTGACCCGACCTGCACCGACCCGATGGTGGTCAACTGCGTGGCGTATTCCGCCGACGGTCGACGCCTGCGCGACATCACCGTCGAGGAAATCAGCGATGTGCTCGAGACCGCGGACGAGTGGGTCTGGGTCGGCCTGCACGAGCCCACTGAAGAGCTGCTGGAAAAACTTCGCGAGGAATTCGGCCTGCATGAACTGGCGGTCGAGGACGCGCACAACGCGCACCAGCGCGCGAAGATCGAGGTCTACGGCGAATCATTGTTCATCGTCGCGCATACCGCGCAGGTCGTCAGCGGCAAGATCGCTTTCGGCGAGACGCATGTGTTCGTCGGCCGCCGCTACATCGTCACCGTGCGTCACGGCGCTTCGCTGAGCTACGCCACCGCACGTCGCGGCTGCGAACAGGCGCCGACCATGCTCGCCCTCGGCCCCAGCTATTCGCTGTATTCGGTGCTCGACTTCATCGTCGACAACTTCTTCCCGATCGTGCGCGAGTTCCGCGAAGAGCTGCAGGAACTGGAAGAGGAAGTTTTCCAGGACACGTTCAAGCGCGAAACCATCCGTCGCCTGTACGAGTTGAAGAAGGAACTGGTCAACCTGCGCCTTGCCATCGCGCCGATCCAGGACATCCTCAATCAGCTGGTGCGCCAGTATCCGACCCTGATCCGCGACGAAGTGCGCCCGTATTTCCGCGATGTCTACGATCACGCTGCGCGGATCAACGAATCGACCGACTCGATGCGCGAGATGCTCACCGCGGCGCTCAGCGTGAACCTGGCGCTGGTCACCGTTGCGCAGGGAGAAATCGTCAAGCGCCTGGCTGGCTGGGCCGCCCTGCTCGCGGCGCCAACTTTGCTCGCGAGCTGGTATGGAATGAATTTCCACCACATGCCAGAACTCGACAAGCCGTGGGCCTATCCCGCCATGATCAGCGTCACCGCCGGCATCTGCACCGTGCTGTACTGGGTGCTCAAGCGCGCCGGATGGCTATGACATAGTGCCGACGCGCCGGGCGCTTCGCCGACGGCGCCGACGTTGCGATTTTCAGTGTGCCGGCACCGATTGGGCGCCCGCTTCGACGTTGCCGAACACGCCCGTCGCGGGCTGTCCGTTCGCCGCAGCACCCTGCGCGGCGCCCTGCGGCCTGCGCAACATCGCCGGCACGGAGGCTTCGCTGCCGACGGCGGCGTCCTCCCATGAAAAGCGCAGATCGCTGCGGAACACATGCACAGGCTCGAGTTTGCTTTCGTCCTTCGGAGTGCCGTAGGTGCCGTATTCGTTCTTCTGGCTGTTGGCGACGAAATACAGGCCGTCCCCATTGATCGTGCCGTAGGTCGGCAGGCTGAACGCCGGATTGGCCGCATCGAGCGGCATCGAGCTGATGACCTGGCGGCCATCGTTGCCGAGCTTCAGACGCATCACGCGCTGGGGCGTCATGCCGTTCTCGATCAGCACAAGCGTGTTGTCGTACCAGTAGAGGCCGTCGATGCCGCCGAGCGTGAGCTTGGCCGGATCGTAGACGAGATCGAAGCCTTTTCCAGCGGCCAGATCAACGCCGAACACCCCGAGCACATAGTCCGCGAAATAAAGCATCTTGCCATCGCCACTGACCGCGAGGCCACGCAGGCTGGTCAGCTTGGGATTGCCCACCATCGGCTTGAGTGCCTTGCCATCGAGCCGGTAGATCACATTGCGCACGCCATCGGCGGCGAACACGAGGCCATTCTTGCCGACCGCGATGCTCGACAGCGTGCGCGCATCGGTGTCCGGGGCCAGCAGGTATTTTTCGAGCAGCTTGCCGCTGGAAAGACTGAACTTGAACACGCCCGCCTTGCCGTAGTCCGCTTTCGTGAAGCCCTTGAAGTAGACCGACGCGGTACTCGCCACATAGAGCGCGTCGCTGGACGGATCGGCAGCCATCGCATACACGCTCCACAAGCCGTTCGCGGCGTTCGGCGTGATGAAGTCCTCCAGCTTGCCGCTCTTGTCGACGAGGTAGATCTTGCCATCACGCACGCTGCCGGCGAGGAACTGCTGGCGCTTGGGGTCGAACACCAGCGACTCGATAAGCGTGTCGCCCTTGGGCAGCGAGAACGCAATCTTGCCTTCGCCGAACGGCTTCAGATTGTTCTTCAGGCTGTCGGCGATGTAGGACCAGACGCGGGTCTCGGAGATCTTGGCGAAGTTGGGGTTCTTCTCCAGGTCGTAGCCATACCCTTCCTTCTGCATTGCCAGCAGCAGGTCGTAGGCCTTGGTCTTCTCGCCCTGCAATGCGTAGGTGGTCGCCAGCGCAAGCTTGAGGTCGCCGGTATTGGGCTGCAGCGCGACCAGGCGCTGCAGCGTCCATGTCAGCCTCTCGTAGTCGCCCCCCTGCTTGTAGAACGCAGCGAGCTTGTACAAGGCCTGCGGCAATTGCGTCTGTGCGATCTGCGCCTCAGTGAGCATCTCGGCCTCAAGCTGCGGCGGCTGGGAAACCGGCGCGGGCTGCGCCGCAGCGATCGAGGTGGCGGCGCACAGGACGGCGGCGCACAGAATTCGCTTGATCTTCATTGGGCATACCTCGCAAGCTTGGTGGTCGTTGGCAGACCCGCAACGCGCGAAAAAGTTCAGGACAGCCGCCTACCATGACTGAAACAGAAACACTTTGCAACGGCAAATGGCTGCGCCTCAAACGCCGCGGCCGCTGGGAATATGCCGAACGCACGAACCCTGGCGGCGGGGTCATGATCATCGCGGTGACCGCCGAGGACCGCCTCCTCTTCGTCGAGCAATTTCGCCCGGCCATCGAGTGCATGACGATCGAGATGCCAGCGGGGCTGGTCGGCGATGTCGCCACCAGTGCGGACGAAAGCGCCGTCGACGCCGCGCGCCGCGAACTGATCGAGGAAACCGGTTACAGCGCAGGCCGCATCGAATTCCTCATGGCCGGCCCGACATCGGCCGGCATGAGCAACGAAATTCTCGCCTTCGTGCGCGCCCATGACCTCACCCGCGTACATGCGGGCGGCGGTGACGACACCGAAAATATTCTCGTCCACGAAGTGCCCCGCCACGAGGCGGCCGCGTGGCTGGTCGCGAAAATCCGCGCCGGTTATTCAATCGACCCGAAGATGTTTGCGGGGTTGTACCTGCTTGAGAATGGCGAGGCATTGTTTGGTCGCACGGCGACGCAGTAGGTCGCGCAGAGCCAAATCGCGCTGATGATGTCCAGCGCGCTCAATCGTGTCGAAGCAACGAAGCGTCTTGCAAATCACGTTGTGCGCAACGCATCGGTGCATTGCAAAAAGCGATGACCGTTTGCGTTGTGGCGACGATCAGAAAGGCCGCGAGCACCACGCGTTTGCACCGCCCGATTGCACACAACACGCGAAGACCATCCGGCGGAATTTGCGCGACGGCGCAACAGATTGACCCCTACGTGTCGGCTCGCGATGCTGCAAGGCCAGAACCGACCCGCGCTGCGTGCTCTGGCGGCGAACCACGCAATTGCGCGATCAGATGGTCCAGTGGCTGCGGACGACCGAACAGGAATCCCTGGTACTTGCTACAGCCGAGCGCTTCCAGGCTGGCACGTTCGGCTTCGGTTTCGACACCTTCTGCAACAAGGTCGATGTCGAGCGCGCGGCCGAGCGCGATGATCGTCTCGACAATCGCCCGATTGCCGACATTCGAATCGAGGTCGTGGACGAAGGTCTGGTCGATCTTGATCGATTGGACCGGCAGGCGGCTCAGATACGCCAGCGAAGAATAGCCGGTCCCGAAATCATCGATGGCAATCTCGACGCCGCGCGCGCGCAGCAGGGCCATCTTCGCGCTGGCCGCCTTGTTGTTGCGGATCAGGGTCGACTCGGTCAGTTCAAGGGCGATCCAGTGAGCGTCGATAGCGGCCTCGTCGATATCCGAAAACAAGGACTCGACGAAGTCCGAATGATTGAACTGGATCGCACTGACGTTGATCGATACGCGCCGGAATGCCGCCGGCAGATCGTGCGAGTGCAAGCGGCGGATGTCCGCGCACGCCCTGCGTATCACCCAACGCCCCAACTCCAGCATCAGGCCGGTTTCCTCGGCGACCGGAATGAATGCGGACGGCGACGGTTCGTCACGATAAGGACTGTGCCAGCGGATCAGCGCTTCCGCACCGATACACTCGCCGGCCAGGTTGTGCTGGCTCTGATAATAAAGCTCGAACTGCTCCGGTGCCTTCAGCGCAAGTTGCAATTCCTTTTCCAATTGTCGGCGCAGCTCGATCCCGGCTGAGAGACGGCTGTTGTAGTACATCGAGCCATTCGGGCCAGCGAGTTTGGCTTGATACATCGCGGTATCCGCGCGCCGCAGTATCTGTTCGGCGCTGCCCTCACGATCGGGGAAAATCGCGATACCGATCGAGGGCGTCACATGCAGACGATGCTCACCTGCTTGCAGGGTCTCGGAGAAACCCGCGCGTATTTCTGCGAGCAGAGCATCCACACGCAAGCGGAGCTGACCTTCATCACCAAACAAGCCGCCAATCAGCATGACGAATTCGTCACCACTCAGGCGCGCCACCATGCCATCGGCGGCAACGATCTGTTGCAGCTTGTCGGCGACGGCGACCAGCAACAAATCGCCGATGGCGTGGCCCAAGGTGTCATTCACCATCTTGAACCGATCAAGATCGAGGAACAGCAACGCACCAAACCGTTGCTGGTCGCGCGCACTCAACAACTCGGCATCGAGGCGCTGCATCATCTGGCGCCGGTTCGGCAGCTGGGTCAGATCATCGTGGAGCAACTGGAACAGGATGGTTTCCTCCGCCTTGCGCCGGGCAGCGACCGCCTGCAACAGATTTTCGTGCTCGATCGACGCCTGGCAACCGAGCGCAAGGCGGGCGATCAGCGGCTTCAGCAACTCGATGATCGGAGCATCCAGCGCGTGACCAAACCGCTCCAGCGTCAGCACGCCGAACTCACCAAGACGAAACGAGTAACAGTGCGGCGCATTCACGCGATCAGTACAGCGGTGATGCACGCACACGACAGAACCATCCTCCACCAGGCAGGCCTGGGGCACGCTGACCGGCGCGGCATTGCGCGGAACACTGAGGAAGTGCTGCAGCCGATCGGCATTCGGCGTCGCCTGCAGCACCGGCTCGCCTTCGGCTGTCTGCAGAAAATGAAAATGGACGGATGACAAGCCGAGCCGGCGCAGCGCGATGCGCGAGAACGTGGCCAGCATCGGCTGCAAGCGCAGCGTCGTGCCGATCGCCATGCCGAGCTCGTGCTGAATCGAAAGGTATTTGAGCGTGTTGCTCATGAGTGCAGCGGTGCCTCGATCAGCGCCACCACGGTCGATTTGTTCATCAGCTCGATCACGCCTGCGCTGGAGCTGGCGATTTCGCCGACGGTCAATGCGCCGAAAATATCCTCGCAATCGACCAGCGCGGATTCGATGGCGGCCAGCTCGTCGCTGAATGCCGCGCCGAGAAACAACACGCGGCTGATGCAGTCAAACACCATGGCCACGGTGGCATCGACCGCTTGGCCGCGACCCCGAGACTCCGCGCACGCGGCCCGCGCCGATTCGCCCGCCGATGCGATCAGCGCGCCGGCTTCGCCCTTGAGCAGGTAAACGGTGGCGTTTTGCGGAAGCTCGCCGACAAATACCAGAGCATCGCCGGATTGCTTGATTGGATCGCGTACCAGGAAATCGCCGTCGACACCCTCGATGCCGAGCGGGAATGTCTTGGAGAGGGAGAAAAAATCGGTCTCCGCGAATCGCTCTGTGCAGTGTGATTCGACGGCCGTGCGGTAGACATCGAAGGCCGGTTGATAGTTGAGTTCCTCGACCACGTTGCCGTGCGAGCGAGTGACCAGGAAAGGCCCGGCCAAACGTTGCCAGCCATGCGCCACGCCACGATCGATGGCGCTGGGCAAGGCCACGAGCAAGGCTGAATCCTCGAGCATGCCCGCGTTGCTCAAAAGGCAGGGGCGCTGCACGAGATCGAGATGGCCGGCACCGCCGCCCACTACGACCGCGCGGACGCCGACGATGGCATACAGCCCATCGACGAAGGTTTCGAGATTCGGAGCAAGCCCGTCGAACAGGACCACCAATGAGCCTGCCGCTTCGAGCAAGGCAGCCGACGCCAGCAACTGCGGCTCCACGCCGGCACGATCGCACAATCGATGGACGACAGCGACTTCGACCCGCGCCACGAATCCGATGACGAGCGTGCCGTGGCGATGGCAGGTCGCACGATGGATGATGCTTGGAAATATCCCGCCAAAAACCGGCACATCGATCGTCTTGAGCCACGCCGAGAGGATGGCCGCATCCCAGCGGTCATCCTCGCAAGCCAGCAGCATGAAGCTGTGGAAGCCCTCTTTGCGCAGGCGTCCGAGGGCCGCCCCCAGATCGTCGACCGAGGCTCCCTCAACCAGCAGCAATCGTTGACCTTCCACCCTCTCTCCCCGCTCCCGTGGTTCCTGCGCCCCCGCGCCCAGCCCCCTCGCACGAATGACGCGGCGACGCCAGATCCGTCTCGGGAAACCGGCCTCCCCTGCCTGCAGTAACGCTTGCAAGCGCAGCCTTTTTGCTCGCGCTGAACGCTATCAGGTTCCGCCTGATCCGACATGCGAATTTTTCATTCAGAAGAAGAACGTCGGGCTCGCAAGGAAGGGCCCCGCGAACTCGCCGGTCTTCGCGCAGGAGGGGAATCGGAGTCCGTTTCGACGTTGCCGTCGGCATCGTACGTGCGCGTGCTCGCGGTCAGCCTGTCGCGCGTCACCGTGAGCGGACGGTTCTCGGTTTCGTAGGTGAAGGCGGTGACGTTGCCGCGTGCATCGCCCTGCGAGAGACGGTTGCCGGCCAGGTCGTGGTGACGAACAGGGTGGCCGTGACAACGACGCATTCGCGCCGGCGAATGGCACATGACACGCGAAGACCGTCCGGCAGAGATCGCTTGGCTATGCAAACGATCGGACCCTACGTAGTGGCTCTTGATGCGACAAAGCTAGCCCTGACCCCAACTCTTTCTTGCAAGAGGCTCGTCACACGGAAGAAAAGGTCGCTGGTTCTGCCTCGCGAAAGCGCCTGCACAGTGTGGAAGGGACAACAACGCCGAACTAGTTGGTATCGTCTTCCAACTCACCAAGTCGCCGCTGTTCCTCAAGCGACTCCTCGCGGGATTTGATCATTTTTCGAATGCGATCGCTTGTGATTTGGTAGTTCTTGCTCCCAGAAACATACCGCTGCCCGTTGAGTAACTCAAATGCAACCCAACGACATCCTAGTCCGTCGAGCTCCTCCAACACGCCAAGGAGCTTTTGAGAGAACGCCGGATCTTCTCTGTCAAACAATTTCCTTTCAATCACGGGAATGCAATGGGTAACTGATGTTCTGACGCTGCCAACATTCAAATCGAATGCTCGCATTAGAAGTGACGTTATCTTGGCCCCTTGAGATCCGAGGTCAGTCATTACGAGAGCGACTGAGGACATGACGATCTCTTAAAAATGAGGCTGCAGGTCTGGACGGATAGGCACTCCACGGGTTGGATTTCTCCAATTACCGTCGTGCCAATTGTAGAAATGCTCGTAGAAAGTAACCGGCGCAATGTTGTCGGCATCGTTTGCGAGCTGAGGATAGAGCGAAACACTGTATTTATGGCGTCCGAAAATTCCCCGTGGCGCGCCTCCATCCAATATTGACTGCGTTGCCTCCGGAGACCAGTTTCTTGTTCCGTAAGCGTCCGCCCACCTCACCTTGCCAACGAATGAGGTTTCCAGCTCATCGGCAGCAGGGTATCGATGTCGCGATCAAGCGTTGTGGGTAGTCGCGTGAGCACGTCGGTGAGCCAGGCGTGCGGTTCGATGTCGCTGGCCTTGGCGGTGGCGAGCAGGCTCATGATCGCGGCGGCGCGCTTCCCGGCGGTGTGCGAGCCGGCGAACAGCCAGTTCTTGCGGCCGAGGGCGATCGGGCGGATCGCGTTTTCGATCGGGTTGTTGTCGATCGGGTAGCGGCCGTCGTCGAGCACGCGCGAGAGCGCGGGCCATCGCCGGAGGGTGTACTCGATTGCTCGATCCAGGCCACTGTTGCCCAAGGCCTTCGGGCGCAGATCATCGAGCCAGCGTTTGATCTCGTCGAGGATGGGCGCGGCGTGACGTTGTCGGTGTTCGCGACGGGCCTCGGGCTCCATCTCGCGCGCGGCGTCTTCGATGCGATAAAGCGCTGCGATGCGTCTGATCGCTTCCTCGGCGATCGGGCTGGCGCTGGCCTTGTGCGCATCGACGAACGTGCGGCGCGCATGCGCCCAGCAGCCCAGTTCCATGATTCCCTTGTCGAACAGCGCCTTGTAGCCGCTGGAGTCATCGACCATCAGCGCGCCTCGCCAGTCACCGAGGAAGGCGTCGGCGTGTTTGCCGGCACGGCTTTGGCAATAGTCGAACACTGCGATCGGCGCCGCGCTCGCGCTGCGGGCCGCTCCTGCGCATCCTGCGCTCGCGGCACTCGGCCATCCATGGCCAGCGTACGCGAACAGGTGGGCGCGTTTCGTCTTGCCCGCGCCCGGATCGAGCTGGGCCACCGGCGTCTCGTCGGCGTGTAGCACCGGTTCGGTGAGCAGGTGCGCGTGCAGCGCATCAACCAAGGGCTGCAGGCAGCAGACCGACCACGCCGATCCACTCGGCCAGCGTGGTGCGTGACAGCTCGATACCGCTGCGCGCGAAGATCGCTTCTTGTCGATACAGCGGCAGGTGATCGGTGTACTTGTGGATCACCACCTGGGC
>JBDSXV010000206.1:0-21179 GCA_039926025.1 Dokdonella sp. | reverse complement strand
GCAATTCCCGGCGATGGCCAGGGATGGCCGGTAGGCCGGGAATGCAGGAGCAATTCCCGGCGATGGCCATGGATGGCCGGTATGCCGGGAATGCAGGAGCAATTCCCGGCGATGGCCATGGATGGCCGGTATGCCGGGTCCACGGGCGCTCCCGGCGCCTGCGGACACTCCCCACATCCCTGTGGGTCGGAATGCATGAGCAATTCCCGACGATGGCCATGGATCGCGGGTATTGCGAAAACACTTCTTCAATTCACATCAACGACAGGGGATTTTGCAATGTGTTCGATTTTCGGGATGTTCGATCTGCAACCGGGTGATGACCTCGCGGCGTTGCGTCTGCAGGCGTTGGAACTGTCGCAGCGCCAGCGCCATCGCGGGCCGGACTGGAGCGGTGTGTTTGTCGATGCCGGTGTGATCCTCGTGCACGAGCGCCTCGCGATCGTCGATCCGGCCAGTGGCGCGCAGCCACTGCGTTCGCGCGATGATGAACTGGCACTCGCGGTCAACGGCGAGATCTACAACCACCGCGAGTTGCGCGCGGCCAGCGCTTACGACTTCACCACCGCTTCTGATTGCGAGGTCATCAACGCGTTGTACCGCGAACATGGCGCCGACTTCGTGCAACGGCTCAATGGCATCTTCGCGTTCGCGCTGTGGGACGGTGCAACGCAGCGCTATCTGATTGCACGCGACCCGCTGGGTGTTTGCCCGTTGTACTGGGGCCACGATGCGCAGGGTCGATTGTGCGTGTCCTCCGAGATGAAAGCGCTGGTCGGAATTTGCGCCGACGTGGCGACGTTTCCACCCGGCCACGTGTACGACAGTGCGAATGGCGAGCTTCGGCGCTACTACAGCAAACCCTGGCGCGAGCACGCCGCTACGCAAGGCAAATCAGTGCAGCCGGCCGATTTGCGCCAGGCTTTCGAGCAGGCCGTGCACCGGCAGCTGATGACCGACGTGCCTTACGGCGTGCTGCTCTCGGGCGGGCTCGATTCATCGCTTGTCGCCGCGTGCGCTGCACGTTTCGCGCGCGAACGCGTCGAGGACGATGATCGCAGCGAAGCGTGGTGGCCGCGCCTGCATTCGTTTGCGATCGGGTTGGAAGGATCACCTGATCTGGCAGCGGCAAAGATAGCAGCCGAAGCGCTCGGTACCGTGCATCACGGTTTCGTCTACACGTTCTGGGAGGGGCTCGATGCGCTGCCCGAAGTGATCCGCCACATTGAAACCTACGATGTGACGACGATCCGCGCTGCGACGCCGATGTTCCTGCTCGCGCGACGGATCAAAGCGATGGGCGTGAAGATGGTTCTGTCCGGTGAAGGCGCAGACGAGATATTTGGCGGCTATCTCTATTTCCACAAGGCACCGTCGGCGGAAGCCTTCCACGAGGAGACCGTGCGCAAGCTCGATGCGCTGCACAGTTACGACTGCCTGCGTGCGAACAAGGCGATGATGGCGTGGGGCGTGGAAGCGCGCGTGCCCTTCCTCGACCTCGAGTTCCTCGACGTCGCGATGGGCATGGATGCGGTTCACAAGATGGCGGGGCAGGGGCGCATCGAGAAAGCCGTGCTGCGCGAGGCGTTTGCGGGCGCGTTGCCGGATTCGATCCTGTGGCGGCAGAAAGAACAGTTCAGCGACGGCGTTGGTTATGGCTGGATCGACGGCCTGAAGGCCCATGCCGGGCAGGCGATCAGCGATCGCGAATTTGCTGCGGCGGCCACCCGGTATCCATTCAACACCCCTGCCACCAAGGAGGCCTATCTGTACCGCCGCTTGTTCGAAAAGTTCTTTCCGGGCGAGGCGTGCGCAGCGACGGTGCCTGGGGGAAAGTCGATTGCCTGCTCGTCACCGGCGGCGCTGGCCTGGGACCCCGCGTTCGCGAATGCAGCCGATCCGTCCGGCCGTTCGGTACGCGGCGTACACAGCCATGCGCTGGCTTGATAAGATCGTGAGTTCATCTCGCGCCGCATGATGGCGCCACAACAGGGATCAGGATCACCATGATCGAAACCAATCCGATCCACGCGCAGATTGCGGACCTCAAGGGCCGCGTCGAGTCGCTCCGGGGGTATCTTTGACTTCGATGCAAAGGCCGAACGCCTCGAAGAAGTCACGCGCGAGCTGGAAAACCCGGATGTCTGGAACAACCCTCAGCGTGCGCAGGACCTGGGCAAGGAACGCGCGAGCCTCGAACGCATCGTGGGCGGCATTCGCAGCCTGATCGAGAATCTGGTCGAGGCGCGCGATCTACTCGACCTAGCCATTGCCGAGACCGACGAGGGCACCGCGATTGCTGTGTCCGATGATGTCGCAACGCTGAGTGCGCAGGTCGAGAAGCTGGAATTCCGACGCATGTTCTCAGGCGAAATGGACAGCACGAATGCGTTCGTCGATATCCAGGCGGGCGCTGGTGGCACCGAGGCACAGGACTGGGCCGAAATTCTGTTGCGCATGTATTTGCGTTGGTGCGAAGCGCGCGGCTGGAAAACCGAATTGCTCGAAGCGAGCGCGGGCGAAGTCGCCGGCATCAAGAGCGCGACCTTCCGCGTCGAGGGCGACTACGCGTACGGCTGGCTGAAAACCGAAATCGGCGTGCATCGCCTCGTGCGCAAGTCGCCGTTCGACTCGGACAATCGCCGCCATACCAGTTTCAGCTCGGTATTCGTTTCACCGGAAGTCGACGACGACATCGAGATCGACATCAATCCGGCCGATCTGCGCACCGACGTTTATCGGTCGTCGGGCGCCGGCGGCCAGCACGTCAACAAGACCGAATCGGCGGTGCGCATCACGCACATACCGACGAATACGGTCGTCGCCTGCCAGACCGAACGCTCGCAGCATGCCAACCGCGATCGCGCGATGAAGATGCTGAAGGCAAAGTTGTACGAGCTGGAAATCCAGAAGCGTAACGCAGAGAAAGACGCGCTCGAAGCGACCAAGTCGGATATCGGCTGGGGCAGTCAGATCCGCAATTATGTTCTCGACCAGTCACGCATCAAGGATCTGCGCACCGGCATCGAGCGCACGGACACGCAGAAGGTGCTCGATGGCGATCTCGACGGGTTCATCGAGGCGAGCCTGAAAGCCGGCCTCGAGGCTGGCTCCAAACGCTCGGATGCGTAGCGTTCGCGGCTCCGCATCAACGTAGAGAGTCACTACTTCGTACACATACAGCAAGGCCGTCATGAGCGAATCGAGCGACAACCTGCCACTGGACGAAAACAAGCTCATCGCCGAGCGTCGCGAAAAACTTCGCGCGCTGCGTGCGCAAGGCATCGCGTTTCCGAACGATTTCAAGATCGATGCGTTTGCTGGCGATCTGCAGGCCGAATTCGCGGACAAGGACCGCTGGTCTGCAGAGGCGCTGGAGTCGTTGCAACGCCACGTATGCTTGGCTGGCCGCCTGCTCGCCAAGCGTGTCATGGGCAAAGCGAGCTTCGTACAGATACAAGACGTTTCGGGTCGCCTACAGCTTTTCCTGCAGCAATCGACGCTTGGCGACACATACGAGGCGTTCAAGGGATGGGACGTTGGCGATATCGTTGGCGCACAAGGTCTGCTGACGCGCACCAAGACAGGTGAACTCTCGGTCAAGGCCGATACCTTGCGTCTGCTGACCAAGTCGCTGCGTCCGTTGCCCGACAAGTTCCATGGCCTCGCCGATGTCGAGCAGCGCTATCGCCAGCGCTATGTCGATCTCATCGTCACGCCGGAATCACGACGCGTCTTCGAGCTGCGCTCCTCGGTGATCCGTTTCATGCGGCAATGGCTCGAAGCGCCTTCGCGTCGTTTCATGGAAGTCGAGACACCGATGATGCACCCGATTCCGGGTGGCGCCACGGCAAAGCCCTTCGTCACGCACCACAATGCGCTGGATTTGCAGATGTATCTGCGCGTCGCACCGGAGTTGTATCTGAAGCGTCTCGTCGTCGGTGGTTTCGAGCGCGTCTACGAGATCAATCGCAATTTCCGCAACGAGGGTGTATCGACGCGACACAATCCCGAATTCACCATGCTCGAGCTGTACCAGGCGCATGCGACGTATATCGAGGTCATGGATCTGACCGAGGCGATGATCCGCGACACTGCGCAAGCGACACTCGGTCGCACGAGCCTGACCTGGGAAGGCCGCGAGATCGATGTCGGTACTCCGTTCAAGCGCTGGGCAATGGCCGACGCCGTTCGTCACCACAACCCGGAAATCGGCGAGCACGAAATCGGTGATCGCGATGCGCTGGCGCGCCACTGCGCGCGACTCGGTATCGGGGTCAAGCCAGGATACGGCGCCGGCAAGTTGCTGCTGGAGATTTTCGAACGCACGGTCGAGGGCACCCTGGTGCAGCCGACCTTCATCACGAAATACCCGGTCGAAGTCTCGCCGCTGGCGCGTGCGAGCGACGCTGATCCGACTGTGACCGACCGCTTCGAGCTGTTTGTGGGTGCCAAGGAACTGGCGAATGGCTTCTCGGAGTTGAACGATCCCGAGGACCAGGCGGCGCGTTTCCGAGCGCAGGTGGAGGCCAAGGACGCCGGCGACGACGAGGCGATGCATTTTGACGCGGATTACATCCGTGCCCTGGAATATGGCATGCCTCCGACAGGAGGCCTCGGCGTCGGTATCGACCGGTTGGTCATGTTCTTCGCCGATGTGCCCTCTATCCGCGATGTGCTGCTGTTTCCGTACATGCGCCCTGAAGCGGGGTGAAAGTACTTGTATACTTCTGCCGGGGCGCCCAACCAACGCCGTGCGCAGCGGGCGCCCAGGAGCCGGAAAGATAACCGTCTCGCGGATGTGCTAGCCTGCCAGCAGGACTTTCTGGCGCTTTCTGCGTGGACGTTCCGGCATGCAGCCTGGGGCATTGTCGGCCGACGCGAAGTTCACGCTGGCAACAATTGGCGCGGCCGGGTTAAATCACACCGCGGAGAGCTTGCGTGAATGTACTGATCGTCGACGACCAGCCTTCCGCGAGGACGATGCTTCGGCATGTCGTTGAAGCAATCGGGCCCGGCGTACATTCGTCCGATTTCGGCAATCCGATCGATGCATTGCGCTGGTCCGAAGGTAACGTCGCTGATCTGGTCCTGCTCGACTACCGCATGCCGGAAATGGATGGGCTCGAGTTTGCGCGCCGATTTCGACGCTCCTTGTCACGTCGCGACGTGCCCATCGTATTGATCAGCGTGGTGGGTGACGAGCCCGTGCGCCAGGCGGCGCTGGAAGCGGGTGTCATCGATTTCCTGGTCAAACCGGTCAGGCCGCGCGAGTTGCGCACGCGCTGTCGCAATCTTTTGCAGTTGCGCCAGCAGGGCGAATCGGTCAAGGAGCGAGCCCGTTCGCTTGAGGCGCGCGTGCTCGAGGGGCTGCAGGAAGTCGAGCAGCGCGAGCGGGAAACCCTCTATCGCCTCGCGAAAGCGATTGAATATCGTGATGTCGGAACGGGTGTACACCTGTTGCGCATGTCGCACTACGCCGAGATCATCGCCGAGGGCATGGGCCTGCCCGAAGATGAGGTGCGGACCCTCGTTTCGGCCGCTCCGCTGCACGATATCGGCAAGATCGGTATTCCGGATGCTGTGCTGCTCAAGCGCGGCAGCCTGATGGACGAGGAATTTGCGGTAATGCGTCGGCACCCGCTGATCGGCTACGAGATCCTGCGCGACAGCCAGAGTCGCTTTGTGCAGATGGGCGCGCTGATCGCGTTGCGACACCACGAGCGCTGGGACGGCAGTGGATACCCTGACGGACTCAAGGGGAGCGAAATTCCCCTGCCGGCGCGTATCGTGGCGGTGGCGGATGTGTTCGATGCACTGACGTCGGAGCGCCCCTACAAGCCGGCGTGGAGCCTGGAAGACTCGCTGAGTTACATGAACACCCACAGTGGCACACTTTTTGATCCTGCCTGTGTCGATGTATTACTCGCCAATCAACCACGAATTCTCGAAATTCTGCACGCCAAGCTTCGGCTGCCTGACTAGGAAACCTGATTTTGCGGCTTCCTCCGCGAACCGATGCCCATGACTTCCGCATTCGCCAGTGTCCGTGCGCGCTACGCGAAGCGGCCCGACAGTGAACACCAGCAGGCCATCATCCGCCTCGGCATTTTGGGTGTCGTCCTTGTCTATCTCTGCGGCGTCGGTTCCATCACCGGTCTTGAAAATCCGGCATTGCGCACGGTTCTGTGGTTTGTCGCGTTCGAGTCAGTAGCCGGCGCCGGAATTCTGGCGCTGATCGCGCTGCGGCCCGACGTTTCGCACCCTCGCCGCATTGCCGGGATGCTGCTCGACTACACGATGATGGGCGCGGCGATGCACTTGATGGGCTCCCATCTCGCGCCGGTCTACGTCCTCTATTTGTGGGTCACAATTGGCAATGGACTCCGTTTTGGGGAGCGTTTTCTGCTCATTGCGGTTGCGCTGGCGAGTCTGTCGTTTGTCGCCGTCATCACGCTCACGCCGTACTGGCTCGAAAACGGCGCGCTGGCCTGGGGCCTGCTGGTCGGACTGGTCGCGATCCCCGTCTATCTGATGTCGCTGTTGCGCGCATTGACGCGGGCGACTGAGGATGCGCGGCGGGCAAACGAGGCCAAAAGCATTTTCCTCGCAAACATGAGTCATGAATTCCGCACGCCGTTGAACGGCGTCGTCGGCATGTCCGAGCTGCTTTCGACGACCAAGCTGACGACCGAACAGCGCGAGTATGCGGAGGTCATACAGGCGTCGGCAAAGACCCTGCTGTCGTTGGTCGAAGACGTGTTGGATATTTCGGCGATCGAAGTCGGAAAATTGAAGCGCTTCGACTCCGATTTTCGAACTGCCGACGTTCTCGATGGCATCCAGCTCATGCTGCAGCCGATCGCGGCCAGCAAGGGCATTGTGTTTGAGGCGAGGATTGACCCCAGTGTACCGTCGGCACTGTTCGGCGACAGCGACCACCTGCGCCAGGTCCTGATCAACCTGATATCGAATGCGATCAAATTCACCGAGCGGGGCAGCGTGTCGGTCAACGTCGAGCGCATTCTGGCTGGCAAAGCGGCAGGCGACTCGGTCGCCTGGTTGCGTTTCTCGGTACTCGATACCGGCATCGGCATTCCGCTGCCGGCGCAGCAGCGGATTTTCCAGGCGTTTGAGCAGGCCGACACCGGCTATGGGCGGCGCTTTGGCGGCAGCGGACTCGGCACGACGATCGCAAAGTCACTGACCGAATTGCTTGGCGGGAGCATCGGATTCGAGAGCACTCCTGGAAGCGGCTCGCACTTCTGGGTCGAAATCCCGTTCCGTGTCGCTGCGCTGACCGATAGCGCGCCGGACGTAAGAGCGGTCGGCGCGAACGTCATCGCCTTTGATGACCCGTTTGTGCGTCATCGTGCGCGCGTCAAACCACTGCATCTCCTCATAGCCGACGATCAGCCGACCAATATCACGGTAATTTGCCGGTTGCTCGAAAAGGCGGGCCATCGAACGACGACCGCGTGCAACGGCGAGGAAGTCCTGAACGCGATCGAGGAGCAGCGTTTCGATGCGGTCCTCATTGATTTGCACATGCCGGGTATCAGTGGGCTCGATGTACTCAAGCAGGTCAGGGTCATGCAGGCGGGACAAGAGCGCACGCCGTTCATCGTGGTCAGTGCCGATGCCACTCCAACGATCGCACGCGAATGCGAGCAAGCGGGCGCCAAGGCATTCCTGACCAAGCCAGTCTCATTGACTCGACTGCTGGAGACCCTGGCCGACACGGCGACTGAGCAGCGTGCACCTGCCGATCAGAAAACCCCCGGCGTGCGTTTTGGATCGACTGTGGACTGCGAAGCGAAGATATCGCACTCAGTCCTTGAAGAACTCGCGGAGCTGCACCTCGGGTCCAATTTCGTTGCGCTTTTTGTCGACGAATGCCTGCGTGACGCGTCAAAGATCGTTGACGCGCTGGAAAGCAGCGGCGCCGGCGCGCAATGGGACCGATTCCGGGATGAGTGCCATGCATTGAAGGGCGTTGCCGGAAACATGGGTGCTGTGGGCATAGTCACGGTTGCGTCGGATGCGATGAAGCTGGGCAATTGGCAACTCGCGCGCGAATGGCCATCGCGGGTCCGTCAGTGTCGTGAGCAGCTCGAGATCGGACGCGTTGCCCTCAAGCAAGCGACGTCTCAGGTGGCACGCGAACCGGATCGTGCGCGGTGATCCGGTACGGCGTGCAAGCAAGGCAAGAGCGTCGGATTACTTGGTCAGGTGCCAGCCTGCGCAAATGCGGCGGTCGCGACTTCGGGCATTGCAACCACAGACGGTTGCTTGCGTTGTGCGCGGGTAAGTCGTTCCATAGTGCGCAGCGACTTTTCCCCGAGCTGCATCGCCGTGTCCACCCACACTTCGGTGATCTGCATCAGCTCAGCCAAAGGCACAGGATTGCGCGCCAGGCGGACCCGATTCATCGCGGTCCGCGCGTGTGGAATACGCCGGTTGCGGCGGATCAGGTCATGTACAGCCTGAACGCCTTCGCCTCGCGGCGCGAGAATATCGATGACGCCAAGACGATGCAGTTCGTCGCTGGAATAAATTGTTCCATTCAACATCATTTCCTCTGCAAAACGCGGGCTGACGCGCTGGCACAGGAAGGAATAGGCGCCCATACCGGGAAACAGGTCGAAGAGGACTTCCGGAAAGCCCATGCCGACGCCACTTTCGGCAACGATTGTCTGGCAGGAGAGGGCGAGTTCGAGGCCGCCGCCGAGCGCGTCGCCCTGGACGAGTGCAACGGTATGCACGTCTCGGTTCAATCCGTTGTGGATTTCGTGCACACCCTCGACACACAAACGGGCGTACGCAAGCAGATGCTCGCGGTTGCGCTCGCGGATCAAGCGGCAGAACAGTTCGAGATCGCCGCCGAGATTGTAGACACCCGCATCCGACGCGACGATGACATGGGTGAGGCCCGGGTCCGCGTTCGCAGCGCGCAGGGTCAGGCGATCGGAAGTGCGCTTGAGGAATTCGCGCATCTCCTTCATCAATGCTACGGAGAAACACGCGCGATAACTGATGTCCCGAGCAAGTCGATGGGCGTGCATGAAGCACCAGCAGGCATTCGCGTGCGGGTCTTCCTGCGCGCGCAGGAGGCGGTAGTCGTTGTCGCGATGCAAAAGTTCGACGGTAGTCATGGCTATACCCCTAGTAGAAGGAAGCCGCTCGCCGATGCCGAGTCGAGCGGAGGACGCCCGTACCGGAGTACCCCGGAAAGGGGCGACCGCCCAAAGTCTATCGCAACCTTCCCTCATTATTGACAACTCGTGTCACATGTGAATATTCGCCATACTATGTCTTTGTCGCCGCTGCTCAAGCGGGTTTTCCGGGGGGAAATGTGACCAACAACACACCAGAGGGCGCGGGACTTCGCCCCGCACGCATGACGATCCGCTCCGCCGTGTTCATCAGCAGCGGTCACAATGCATGGAGCAGCGAAATCGAGGACATCTCCGCGACCGGTGTGCTGGTCGGCAAGCCAGACCACTGGAACGGCGCTGTTGGTGATCTTTTCTCGCTCGACATGCTGATTGGCGAGTCGCTCGACATACACGTCGAGGCGCGCCTCGCCCGGATCACCGAAGATCGACTTGGTTTCGCTTACGCGCGCATTCCGGAGAACAAGGAAATTCCCCTATGGAATCTCCTCGGCGGTTACGCGGACCGGCTCGAGCCTTATTCCGCGTAACCCCTGATGCAGGCAGACGACTGCCCGCTTGCCTCAATGTGTCATCGGCGGGACCGCGTTGTCGCGCAGCTCGCGGCGCAGGATCTTGCCAACATTGGTTTTCGGCAGTGAGTCGCGGAATTCGATGTAACGCGGCAATTTGTAGCCGGTCAGGTTCGCCTTGCAGTGGGCGCGGATCGCCTCCTCGGTCAGGTTGGGATCCTTCTTTACGATGACGAGCTTTACCGCTTCGCCCGACTTTTCGTCCGGCACGCCGACGGCGGCGACTTCAAGGATGCCCGGTAGCTGGGCCACGACGTCCTCGATTTCGTTCGGATAAACATTGAAGCCTGAGACCAGAATCATGTCTTTCTTTCGATCCACGATGTAGACATAGCCGTTGTCATCGATGCGCGCTATGTCGCCGGTGCGCAACCAGCCATCGCCGGCAAGAACTTTCACCGTCTCCTCAGGGCGGTTCCAGTAGCCTTTCATGACTTGCGGGCCGTGCACGCACAGTTCGCCGGTGTCACCGATGTTGAGGATCTTTCCGTCGTCGTCCTGAATGCTCACGTCGGTAGACGAAATAGGCAGTCCGATCGAACCGTTGTACTCGGGGTTGTCGAGCGGGTTGATGCAAACCGCCGGACAGGTCTCGGTCAAGCCGTAGGCTTCCGCCAGCACGCACCCAGTCACTTTCTTCCATCGCTCGGCGACCGCACGCTGCACGGCCATGCCGCCGCCGAGGGTCAGGCGCAACTGCGAGAAATCGACTTGGTCGAAACCGGGAGTATTCAGGAGCCCGGCGAAAAGCGTGTTGACGCCGGTTATGGCGGTGAAGCGTATGGCGCGGATAGCGCGCACGAATCCGGGCATGTCGCGCGGGTTCGTGATCAAGTGATTGACACCGCCAATACGTGCGAACACGAGCAAATTCGCCGTCAATGCGAAGATGTGATACAGCGGCAATGCGGTGATGACGACTTCCTCACCCTCGCGTGTAGCCGGACTGATCCACGCATACGCCTGGAGCATATTCGACACCATGTTGCGGTGGGTCAGCATTGCGCCTTTGGCAACTCCCGTGGTGCCGCCGGTATATTGCAGGAACGCCAGGTCGTCGGGGCCAATGTCGATTTTCGACAGCTTGGAGCGGGTGCCGCGACCGAGTGCCTCGTTGAAGCGGATCGCGTCCGGGATCGAATAGGGCGGCACCATCTTCTTGACATGGCGCACGACGAAGTTCGTTATGGCCGATTTCGGGAAGCCGAGCATGTCGCCGAGGCCGGTGCAGATCACGTGCTTGCACAGCGTATCGGACAGCACCTCGGCTACCGTGCCGGCGAAATTGTCGAGCACCAGGATCGCGGTTGCGCCCGAATCAACCAGCTGGTGTTTCAGCTCGCGCGGCGTGTACATCGGGTTCGTATTGACGATAGTCAGGCCGGCACGAAGCGCGGCCATGATCGCGACCGGATACTGCAGTACGTTCGGCAGCATGATCGCAATGCGATCGCCCTTGGCAAGCTTGAGGTCGTTGACGAGGAAAGCCGCGAACGTCGCGCTTAGCCTGTCGAGATCGCCGTAGGTGATGCTGCGGCCCATGTTCGTGAAGGCAGGCCGGTGGCGAAAGCGGTCGCAGCACTCCTCGAGGAGTGCCGCGACCGACCGA
Source organism: Dokdonella sp. (assembly GCA_039926025.1). GTDB lineage: Bacteria > Pseudomonadota > Gammaproteobacteria > Xanthomonadales > Rhodanobacteraceae > Dokdonella_A. Next base: position 9,822 of record JBDSXV010000206.1, on the reverse strand, counting down.
TACTGGCCCGGATCAATCTCGGCCGGAATGCCTGCCGGATAGCTGGCCAGCCAAGGACGTTGTACGGTCGTCATGCGTGTTCCCCTGTTGCCGAAAGCGGCAGCGCATTGCTGCGACTGGGCAGAATCGGTGTCGTTCCGTTACGCTGCACGCGAATTGCGACGGCGTTGCCGCCGATTGCAGCACATGCCCGGAACAAGCGGCAAGCCGCATTGCAACGTGGATCGGTCATCGAGGAGGATTGCTTGCGCCGCCTATTGATCGCCTTGTCGTTCCTACTGTGTCTTTCGTGCGCGCACCAACCCGGTGCTGAAGCGATCCGGGACGCGATTGCTGGCTCGGCCGCTGCGGTCGAAGCCCATCGGAACGCGGATCTGCTAGAGCGCATCAGCGAGGACTTCATCGGCAATGACGAGCTCGATCGCGCGCAACTGGACCGCTTGCTGCGCATGCAGATGCTGGGCGCGAACTCGATCGGCGTGAGCGTCAGCGGCATTCAGGTGGAACTCCAAGGCGATCGCGCGACAGCGAGCCTCGAAGCGAACATAACGGATTCAAGCGGGCGCTGGATCCCCGATCGCGCTGCGCTGCTGAAATTCGAGACGGGCTGGCGGCGCGAGGGGCGTGAATGGCGCTGCTACAACGCGAAGTGGACGCAGGGCTGACCCACGTCAGCGCCACTCGCAGCACGCCTCGCGCATCCGTTGCGGATTTGCCCGATAGGCGCTCGATTGTCTCTCTGTCTATCGGAACGTACATCGGAGTCCGGATGGCAGGGTTTTCCGGTACGTTGCCTGCCAAGGGCGCAACTCGGAAAGGACTATCGAGCCGGCTTCAATCACTTGTTCCTCGGCCAAGGCCCTGAGGTACTTGTCGAGCGTCTTCCAGTCCGCGGTCTCGATGGTCGTCATGCGCATGCAAGAGGAGTCATCGTCCGGATATTCATGGCTGTGTTCGATATATCGGTGCCACTCGGGGCGCGCGAACGCCTCCCATGCTGCACCGCCAGCTGTCGTGAGCCTCTAGAAAACGGCGTCGTCGAATCGCCCGCGCTCTCGCAATAAGACAGCGATTTCCTCCGCGTTCGGACAGGAAATCGGGTTGTCTCGAAACGTGCGGCTGAATTGGATCCAGCCGTTCCGCGCCATATGCGCCAACGTATCGCGCAGAGACTCGAATCCAAGGCCGTGGCCTTGCCGGTTCAGGACGATGTCGATCGTGTTGAGATCCGTGCCGCCGGGAACCCATTCGGGCAACGTCAGCACCCGAAGTGACGGGCCTTTTCGACGGCATTGGCAAGTAACCAGAACTCGCCGCGACTCAAGCGTAGCGTCATTCGTGCTGACCGTATCGATGCGGCCTAGCAATGGAAGACACCAAAAAGTCTAGCACGCCGAACAAGCTGGCAAACAAAAACGGCGCGGTTTCCCGCGCCGTTTCGCTGCTTACGCGCTCACTCGGCGCGCGTAACGAGGATCTATGCCGCCTTCTTCGCAGCCAGCTGACGCAGCACGTACTGCAAGATCCCGCCGTGACGGAAGAACTCGCGTTCCTTCGGTGTCAGCAGCAGCACCTTGACCTTGAACGTCTTCTTGCTGCCGTCCGCGGCGGTTGCCGTGACATTCGCTTCCTTCGACTCGCCGCCATTGAGGCCGGTGATGTCGAACGTCTCCGCGCCGTTCAAGCCAAGGGTCTGAGCGTTCTGGCCATCCATGAACTGGCACGGCAGCACACCCATGCCGACCAGGTTCGAGCGGTGGATACGCTCGAAGCTCTCCGTGATGACGGCCTTGACGCCGAGCAGCAGGGTGCCCTTGGCCGCCCAGTCGCGCGAGGAACCAGTGCCGTATTCCTTGCCTGCGAGCACAACCAGCGGGGTTTTTTCCGCCTTGTACTTCATCGCGGCGTCGTAGATCGCCAGCTGTTCGCCACTCGGTACATGCACGGTGTAGCCGCCTTCGACGCCATCGAGCATCAGGTTCTTGATGCGGATGTTGGCGAAAGTGCCACGCACCATCACATCGTCGTTGCCGCGACGCGATCCATACGAGTTGAAGTCCTTCGCCTCGACGCCCTTGCTGATCAGGAAACGACCCGCCGGGCTGTCCTTCTTGATGGAGCCTGCGGGCGAGATGTGGTCGGTCGTGATCGAATCGCCGAACAAGCCGAGCACGCGCGCGCCGTGGATGTCCTCGATGCTGCCGGCATCCTTGCTCATGCCGTCGAAGTAGGGCGGATTCTTGATGTAGGTGGAGTCGTCCCATTTGAACAAGGCGCCATCCGGCGATGCGATTTGGTTCCAGCGGCTGTCGCCCTTGAACACGTCGGCATAGTTCTTTTCGAACATCGCCGGATTGATCGCTCCCGCGATGGTGTCCGACACTTCCTTGTTGCTCGGCCAGATGTCCTTGAGATAGACCGGCTTGCCATCGCTGCCGGTGCCGAGGGCATCCTTGGTCAGGTCGATATCCAGCGTCCCAGCCAGCGCGTAGGCGACGACCAACGGCGGCGACGCGAGGTAGTTCATCTTCACCTCGGGATGAACGCGGCCTTCGAAATTTCGATTGCCGGACAGTACCGATGCGACCGCGAGATCGCCTTCGGAAATCGCCTTGCTGATTTCAACCGGAAGCGGGCCGGAGTTTCCGATGCAGGTCGTGCAACCGTAGCCGACAACGTAAAAGCCGACCTTCTCCAGTTCCTTGAGCAGACCGGTCTTCTCCAGGTAGTCGGTGACCACCAGCGATCCCGGTCCGAGCGAAGGTTTGACCCATGGCTTGGACGTAAGCCCGCGCGCAGCGGCTTTCTTCGCAAGCAGGCCGGCGGCAAGCATTACCGCGGGGTTCGACGTGTTCGTGCACGACGTGATCGCGGCGATCACGACCGCGCCATCGCCGAGCGTGAAGCTGGCGCCATCCTTCTGTACGAGCACGCCGCCGTTGATGATCGCATTGGCCGGGTTGCCGACGGCGGTGGCGCCGCCTTCATTGGCGAAGTTCGCGGTGTCCGGAGTTTTCGGCTTGCGGCTCGCCGTGAGCGGACCGACCGCATCGAGGAAACTCTGTTGGACACCCTCGAGCAGGACGCGATCCTGCGGGCGCTTCGGGCCGGCGAGCGAAGGTCTGACGTCGGCGAGATCCAGTTCGAGTGTCGCCGTGAACGTCGGCTCGATTGAATTTTCGTTGTGCCACATGCCCTGTGCTTTTGCATACGCCTCGACCAGCCCGATCTGCTCTTCGCTGCGACCCGAAAGGCGCAGGTAGTTCAGCGCTTCCTGATCGACCGGGAAGATGCCGCAGGTAGCACCATATTCCGGCGCCATGTTTGCGATCGTTGCACGATCGGCGAGAGGCAAGTGCTTCAGACCTTCGCCGAAGAATTCGACGAACTTGCCGACCACGCCGAGCTTGCGCAGCATCTGGGTCACGGTCAGCACGAGGTCGGTCGCGGTTACGCCTTCCGGCAGTTTGCCGGTGAGCCTGAAACCTACGACCTGCGGAATCAGCATCGACGAGGGCTGGCCGAGCATCGCGGCTTCGGCCTCGATGCCGCCGACGCCCCAACCGAGCACACCGAGGCCGTTGATCATGGTCGTGTGCGAATCGGTGCCGAAGACGGTGTCCGGATAAGCCCAGCTCTCGCCGTCCCTGTCCGCGGTGAACACGACGCGTGCAAGGTGCTCAAGATTGACCTGATGCACGATGCCGGTGCGCGGCGGAACGACCTTGAAGTTGTTGAAGGCTTTCTGGCCCCAGCGCAGGAACGAATAGCGTTCCTGATTGCGCTCGAATTCGATTTCGACGTTGGTTTCCAGTGCGGACGCGGACCCGAATGCGTCGACCTGGACCGAGTGGTCGATGACCAGTTCAGCCGGAGCCAGCGGATTGATCTGGGTCGCGTCGCCGCCGAGCTTGACGACCGCGTCGCGCATCGCGGCAAGGTCGACCACGCAAGGCACGCCGGTAAAGTCCTGCAATACGACGCGTGCCGGCATGAACGAAATCTCGGTATCCGGCTCCTTGGTCGGATTCCAGTTTGCGACCGCTTCGATTTCCTTTGCCGTCACATTGACGCCGTCCTCATGCCGTAACAGGTTCTCGAGCAGGATCTTCATCGAAAAAGGCAGGCGCTTGAGGTCGAAGCGCTGGCCGAGCTTGCTGAGGCTGGCGAACTGGTAGCGCTTGCCGTTGACCTCGAAAGCATCCCGGGTCGAGAACGAGTCGGTCATTTGGATCTCCTGGCTTGCTGGCGGTGCTCGCGGGGAGCCACGGCGGGGCGCCGCGGCGCGATTCCGATGCGGAACCGGCGAATAGGGCCGCATATTATTGCTCAAACGCGGGCCTGCCCGCGACCTTGCTTTCGCACCCACTCAGGGTGCGATCAGGTTTGGCGAAGCGATGGAGACTAGCCGCGATCCAGCGTGCTCCGCGCAAGCATTCCGCGAGCGAGCATCGCGTATTCGCGCCGACGCAGAAGCAGGCGGATCTGGCTGCCGCCCACTTGGCGCCAGAGAACTGCCGCGCGGACGGCAGCGAGGAGAAGTGCGCGTATCTGTTCCACCAGCTGCGGGTTGGACAGGTTCACCGGGCTGCCATGCACGATCACGCGTGGCTTCAGCTGCGACAGGGTTGCGACATACAGTTCGGCGAGCCGTCCTTGCACGGTCGCGTGTTCAATGCCGAAATGATCGACCTGGCGCTGCACGCGCTCGATTCCGCTGCGCAATTCGCCGAGCATGCGCGGGTTGCGCGACAGGCGGCGTTCCAGGCGCAGCACACCGAGCACCAGGCGGGTCAAGGGCATGTTGCGTTCGCTGCTGTCGAACTGCGCCAGCAGAGTTTCCAGTCCAAGACGCGCGCCACCGACACCACCGAATACATCGGCAGCACTCGCCGCATCGATGCGAAACACGCTGGTCAGGCTCGCCTGCGCAGCGGTGGCATCGGCTCGACCGCGCATCGCCAGATCAACTACCAGTCGGCATGCCTGCAACACGCCTGCCAATGCGATCACACGGGATTCACGCATGGGGTGAGCTCTCGACTGCCGTGTTCCAGCCACCAAATGGCGCGTCGCAACGGTCGATGACCCCGCCGCCGAGGCAGGCTTCGCCGTCATAGAAGACGACTGATTGCCCCGGTGTCACCGCCCGTTGCGGTTCATCGAAACGGACCACGCACGTGTTGCCTTCGATCTCGATCTGGCAAACCTGGTCGCTCTGGCGATAGCGGGTCATCGCCGTGCAGCGCAGTGAGCTTGCCGGGGCGACGCCGTCGACCCAGCTGAGGTTGCTCGCAGTGAGCGTGCGTGAGTGGAGCCAGTGATTCGCATTGCCTTGCGCGACATACAGCACATTCGTCGATACGTCCTTGCCGATCACATACCACGGCTCGTCGCTGGCTCCGCGACGACCACCGATTCCCAGACCGTTGCGCTGGCCCAGGGTGAAGTAGAACACGCCGGGATGTTCGCCGACCGTGACGCCATCCGGAGTCTGCATTGGTCCCGGCCGAGCCGGGATGTATTCGGACAGGAACGAGCGAAAATCGCGTTCGCCGATGAAGCAGATGCCGGTCGAATCCTTCTTGTCATGCGTGGCAAAACCGGCCTCGTGCGCCAGTCGGCGTACGTCCGGTTTCTGCAGTTCGCCGAGAGGAAACAAGGTCGCAGAGAGTGCTTCCTGGCCGAGCGCATGCAGGAAATAGGTCTGGTCCTTGCCCGCATCGCGTGAGCGCAGGAGCCGCCAGCGTCCATTCTGGCAGTCGACGCGAGCGTAATGGCCGGTTGCGATCTTTTGTGCGCCCAGCGCACGCGCGTGATCGAGGAAGGTCCTGAACTTGATCTCGCGATTGCACAGCACGTCGGGATTCGGCGTGCGCCCACGGCGATATTCGTCGAGGAAATGCGCAAACACCTGGTCCCAGTATTCGGCGGCGAAATTTCGCGCGTACAGCGCGATACCGAGCCTGGCGCAAACCGCGACGGCATCCTTGCGATCCGCGTCGGCGCGGCACGGGCCTTTGCGTTCGTCCTCTTCCCAGTTCTGCATGAAGAGTCCGGCAATCGACCCGCCTGAGCGCTGCAGCAGCAGCGCGGCAACCGACGAATCGACGCCGCCAGACATGCCGACGATGACGTCCGCCGCCATCATTTCACCAGTGGTGCGGCCACCGATGGCCGCTCCTTGATTCTCGCGCTCACGGATGAGCGCACAGGTATCTGATCGCATCCAGCGGCAGCCGTCGCCCAGCCACCCAATCATCGACGCTGGCAAGGACCATCGGACTGCGCAGGCGCGCTGCGGCAGCGGCGATTTCATCGCGTGTCATCCAGATCGCACGCAGAATACCGGTGTCGAGCGGTCGCGTGGCGTCGTGGGCGACTGCATCTGCCGCAAATGTAAAGCGCACGAATTGGCGCCCGGACGGCGATTGCCATTGCTGCACACCCAGCAGGCAGGTCAATGCGACGGTCCAGCCAGTTTCCTCGAGGGTCTCGCGGATGGCGGCGGCCTGCAGGCTTTCATCGGGATCAAGATGGCCTGCCGGCTGGTTCAGGACAATGGATCCACGTATTTCTTCCTCGACCAGCAGGAAGCATCCTTCGCGCGGAACCACCGTCGCCACCGTCACATGCGGACGCCAGATGTCATTTTCGTCGAGGTCAGTCGTTTGGGAGAGTTGCGTCATCCGCTCAGTTTAACAGGCGTGGCTGCAGGGTCTTGCAGCGATGGATTTCGGCATCATCTACGGAGTCGCCTTCGCGACTCGGAGTTATACTCGGCTTGGAAGTTACGAAACGTTTTCTCATGGCCAATCGACCCGACCAACATACTGAGCATCGTCCCGGCCTCGCCGTCGAGGAGGCAAGGCCGCAGGTAGTGCGGCCGCCGCTATATCAGGTGATCCTGCTCAACGACGACTTCACGCCGATGGACTTCGTGATCGTGGTGCTCGAAACATTCTTCAGCCTCGACCGCGAACGTGCCACCCAGGTCATGTTGCACGTGCATACGCGCGGAAAGGGCGTATGCGGTGTGTTTACGCGCGAGGTCGCCGAGACCAAAGTGACCCAGGTGAACGAATTCTCCCGAACCCACCAGCATCCTCTGCTGTGCACGATGGAAAAAGCGTGACGGTAACGCGCATGATTGAACCTGCGTAACCGGTCCATATATTGCAAGCAGCCACTCCAGGCAGCGTAGTTCGGAGTATCCGGAATGTTCAGCAAGGATCTAGAGGTCACCATTGGCCAGTGTTACAAGGAGGCCCGCGAGCAGCGTCACGAGTTCATGACCGTGGAACATCTGCTGCTGGCCCTGCTTGACAACACGTCGGCCACAGCCGTCTTGCGTGCCTGTGGCGCAGACCCGGCCAAGCTCGGCCGCGACCTGCGTTCGATCATCACAGAGACCGTCCCGGTCCTGCCGCCCAAGGACGAGCGCGATACCCAGCCGACGCTCGGTTTCCAGCGTGTGCTGCAGCGTGCGGTCTACCATGTGCAGTCGTCCGGGCGGAAAGAAGTTACCGGCGCCAATGTGCTGGTCGCCATCTTCGGCGAGAAGGACTCGCATGCGGTGTATTTCCTCGGCCAGCAGGAAGTGTCGCGGCTCGATGTCGTCAACTACATTTCCCACGGTATCGCCAAGATCGGCAACGAATCGGGCGCGCAGCCCGGCGGTGGCGAGCCCGGGCGTGAAGCCGAGGGCGCCGAGGAGCCGCGCGGCAATCCATTGGCGGAATTCGCGAACAATCTCAACGAACTGGCGAGGCAGGGGAAAATCGATCCCCTGATTGGCCGGCAGGAAGAAGTCGAGCGCACGATCCAGGTGCTTTGCCGTCGACGCAAGAACAATCCGCTCTATGTCGGCGAAGCCGGCGTCGGCAAGACCGCCTTGGCCGAAGGTCTTGCCAAGCGCATTGTCGAAGGCGAGGTTCCTGCCGTGCTTGAAAACTGCACGATCTGGGCGCTGGATCTTGGCGCGCTGGTTGCCGGTACCAAATATCGCGGTGATTTCGAAAAGCGCCTTAAGGGCGTGATCAATCAGCTCAAGAAGGAGCCGGGTGCGATCCTGTTCATCGATGAAATCCACACGATCATCGGCGCTGGGTCAGCGTCGGGCGGCACCATGGATGCGTCCAACCTGATCAAGCCTGTGCTCGCTAACGGGGAGCTGCGCTGCATCGGTTCCACCACGTTCCAGGAATATCGCGGCGTGTTCGAGAAGGATCGCGCGCTCGCGCGGCGTTTCCAGAAGATCGACGTCGTGGAGCCTTCGATCGCAGACAGCATCGAGATCCTCAAGGGGCTCAAGTCGCGCTTTGAAGAGCATCACAAGGTCGAGTACACGAACGATGCTTTGAAGGCTGCCGTCGACCTCTCGGTCAAGCACATTGCGGATCGCTTGTTGCCTGACAAGGCCATCGACGTGATTGACGAAGCCGGTGCGCGCCAGCAGCTGTTGCCGCTGGCAGAGCGCAGCGGTCTGGTCGACGTGCCCGATGTCGAGTTCATCGTTGCGCGTATGGCACGGATTCCGGCGAAGCAGGTTTCCGCCTCGGATCGCGACGTGCTGCGCAATCTGGATCGCAATCTGAAAATGGTCGTGTTCGGCCAGGACACCGCAATCGATGCGTTGACCGGTGCGATCAAGATGGCGCGATCAGGGCTCGGCAATCCGGCCAAGCCGATCGGCTGCTTCCTGCTGACCGGCCCAACCGGCGTCGGCAAGACCGAGGTCACGCGCCAGCTTGCGATGCAGCTTGGCATCGAACTCGTGCGCTTTGACATGTCCGAATACATGGAGGCGCATTCGGTGTCGCGCCTCATCGGTGCACCCCCGGGCTATGTCGGGTTCGACCAGGGCGGCCTGCTCACGGAACAAATCGTGAAGCATCCGCATTGTGTGCTCCTGCTGGACGAGATCGAGAAGGCGCATCCCGACGTCTACAACGTGCTGCTGCAGATCATGGACCGCGGCGCGCTGACCGATACCAACGGTCGCGAGGCAAACTTCAAGAACGTTATCATGGTGATGACCACGAACGCGGGTGCTCAAATGGCCGCGCGCCGCACGATGGGATTCGTCGAACAGGATCATGCGACCGATGCGATGGAAGTACTGAAGCGAAATTTCAGCCCGGAATTCCGCAATCGTCTGGACGCGATCATCCAGTTCGGTGCGCTCGACTTCGAGCACATCCTGCGTGTGGTCGACAAGTTCCTCATCGAGCTGGAGGCACAATTGCAGGAAAAGCATGTGTCGCTGCATGTCGACGCCGATGCACGGCGCTGGCTCGCACAGCACGGCTTCGATCCGCAGATGGGTGCGCGCCCGATGGCGCGTGTGATCCAGGAGAGCGTCAAGCGCCTGCTTGCGGATGAGCTCTTGTTCGGCAAGCTCGCCGATGGTGGCAAGGTCATGCTGTCGGTCAGGGAGGACAAGCTCGCGGTCGAATGCGAGGCCGCAGAGAAGTTGCCGGTCGTGGTGGAGTAAACCGCGCGCGGTCGCAGGCTCACTGAAAACAAAAAGCCGCGCAATCGCGCGGCTTTTTGCTTGTCGTGGCGAATCCGTAGCCAGCCCGAAGCGGCTGGCACCTGGGTATCACTTCATGCGATACGTAATGCGGCCTTTCGTAAGGTCGTAGGGGGTCATTTCGACCTTGACCTTGTCGCCGGTCAGTATGCGGATGTAGTTCTTGCGCATGCGACCTGAAATATGTGCGGTGACCACGTGCCCGTTCTCGAGCTTCACGCGGAACATCGTGTTGGGAAGGGTTTCGAGAATCGCGCCTTCCATCTCGATGACGTCGTCTTTTGACA
>JBDSXV010000205.1:0-8192 GCA_039926025.1 Dokdonella sp. | reverse complement strand
GTACATCCGGATGCGAGACATCGAAGGTTCCCATCTGCGCGCCGCGTCTGCCGCCTGCGGACGAAACCGTGAAACACATCTTGTCGTAGATATCCATGAACGACAGCGGGCCGGACGTGTACGCGCCCGCGCCGGATACATACGCGCCGCGCGGACGCAGCGTCGAAAATTCATAACCGATTCCGCATCCCGCCTTCAGCGTAAGCCCGGCCTCGTGCACCTTGTCGAGAATATTGTCCATCGAATCGTCGATGGTGCCGGAGACGGTACAGTTGATCGTCGAGGTCTTCGGCTTGTGTTCCTGCGCACCGGCGTTCGAGGTGATGCGGCCGGCCGGGATCGCGCCGCGGCGCAACGCCCACAGGAAGCGGTCGTACCAGTAGCTGCGTTTCTCGGCGGTCTCTTCGACTTCGGACAGCGCGCGGGCGACGCGCTGGTAGGTGTGATCGATGCTGGCGTCGACAGGGTCGCCCTGCTTGGACTTCAGTCGGTATTTCTTGTCCCAGATGTCGTGGGACGCGGGCTGCAGGGGAATTTCCACCGCGCCACGCGCGAGCTGTTCCAGGCGCACCGTGCTCATTCTGTCGTTCTCTCCCGTATACGGCCGGGTCAGGGCCCGGTCTGGTTGTTCTTGATCTGCTTGTCACCATGATTGCCGTCAAAGCCGGCGTGCCCGGGTCATCCATTTCCCGGCGTTGTCTTGCGTCTACCGTTAACCCCGTGCGGCGCCACGCTACCCAATCCATGGGCTTTGTGGGTCTGAGTCACCACAATATCTAGTGGCGCCGGGCCGCAAAACTACGCCGGGTGTCCAAGGATGTAAAGCGTAATTTGGTCTCGTGGTGAGTCATTGGCGCATGAGCCTGAACGGATCGCCGGTATCGGCGCGTCAAAGCGTGAAGGGCATGAAACCTGAATGCGTTTGCGTGGTCTGATCGAACCACTGATGCTTGCTCCCGAATCGCCAAGGAAGCCTTCCATGCCGAACATCCACCATCCCCGTGTCGTTACCCTGTTTCGTCTTGCCCTGGGCGTCGCCGTCGTGGGCGCCGTCGCCATCGCCGCCGTGCATGCGGCGTTGCCGCCGGCGATCGACGGCCAGGCGCTGCCGTCCTTGGCACCGATGCTGGAACAGGTCACGCCCGCCGTCGTCAACATCGCTTCGAAGACGCATGTCGCCGTGCGCAATCCCTACTTTGACGATCCGGTGTTCCGGCGCTTCTTCGGCATCCCCAACAACTCGCCGCGCGAACGCGTGCAGCAGTCGCTCGGCTCGGGCGTGATCGTCGATGCCGCCAAAGGCTACGTGCTGACCAACAACCACGTGGTCGAAGGCGCCGACGACATTTCGGTCACGGTTGCCGACGGCCGCACGGTGAAGGCGAAAGTGCTCGGCACCGATCCGGATACGGATCTGGCCGTGCTGCAGATTCCAGCGGGCAAGCTCACCGCCTTGAACATCTCCGACTCCGCGAAGCTGCGTGTCGGCGATTTCGTGGTCGCGATCGGCGAGCCGTTCGGGCTCGGCCAGACCGTGACCTCGGGCATCGTCTCCGCGCTCGGTCGGTCGGGCTTGCGCGGTTCCGGCTACCAGAACTTCATCCAGACCGATGCGTCGATCAATCCCGGCAATTCGGGCGGACCGCTGGTCAACCTGCGCGGCGAACTCGTCGGCATCAACTCGATGATCTATTCGCCTTCGGGCGGCAATGTCGGCATCGGATTTGCGATTCCGTCGAACCTCGCCGTCGACGTGATGCGCCAGCTCATCGCGACGGGCGAGGTCAAGCGCGGCGTGCTCGGTGTCGAAGCGCAGGACGTCACCGCGGAAATCGCCGGCATGCTCGGCCTCGGCGACCGCCATGGCGCCGTGGTCACGCGTGTGCGCGCAAGCTCGCCCGCGGAGAGCGCCGGGCTCAAACCCGGCGACGTGATCGTCTCGCTCAATGGCAAGACCATCGCAGGCGAACAGGACCTGCACAACATCGAAGGCCTGACCGCGCCCGGTGCAGCCGTCGTCGTCGGCCTGCTGCGCGACGGCAATGCGCTGACCATCAACACTGCGCTCAAGGCGAGCGAGATGAGCATCGTCAAGGGCGAAACGCTGGACCCGCGCCTCGCCGGCATCCAGTTCAGCGATGTGGGCGACAGCCTGCGACGCCAGGGCGTGGGCGGCGTCGGTGTGTCGCGCATTGCCGAGACCAGCGCGGCGTACGTGAATGGCCTGCGCAATGGCGACGTCGTCGTCGCGGTGAACCGGCGCGACTTGAGCGGCGCGAGTGATTTTTCGAAACTGGTTGCCGCGCATCCGCGCCAGCTGATGCTGACCCTGCTGCGCGGCCAGGAGATGTACTACCTGCTGCTGCAATAAGTCGCGCGGCGCAGCGTTTTTTCAGGGCTCCCGTGCACAGCGGGGCTGGCGCGTGCGTGGTAATGTGCGCGCCTCCATTTTCCTGCCGTGAAGCCCGACCCATGTTGCTACGCCGCTTTCCAATATTGTTCGCCCTCGCGCTGGGTTTCGCTTCCCTTGCCACGCCCGCGAAGGCGGCGGCGCCCGACGAGCTGATCTGGCGCGGCGACCACGCAAGCGGTCGCGCCCTCATGGACGACCTGGCCAAGCAGTACGCGAAAGAAAAGAAAGGCAAGATCGTGCTGCAGCCGTTCAGCACGCTGTCGGGGCTCGATGCGGTGGAGAGCGGCAGCGCCGATCTCGCAGGCAGCGCACGCGGCAAGTACGCGCGACGCGCCGAGGAAGCGAACATCGACTTCGTGCCGGCAGCGCTCGATGCGGCCGTCATGATCACGCATCCGCGCAATCCGGTGAACAATCTCACCCTGAAGCAGATTCACGAGATCTATTACGGCCGCATCACGAACTGGAAGGAGCTGGGCGGCAACGACACGCCGATCAACCTGTACGCGATCGCCGCGCCGCTCGACGGCGTCGAGTTCAGCTTGCGCGAACTGGTGTTCCGCAATGGCGACCAGCGCGTCGCGGCGCCACGTCTGTACCTCAACACGACCAAGCTGGAAGAGGCCGTCTCACTCGACCCGGCCGGGCTCGGCTTGTCCACGCTCGCCGGTGTCGCCACCAACCGGGGCGTCAAGATGCTCAGCGTCGAAGGCGTCCCGGCGTCGACCACCACCGTGGCCGATGCGAGCTATCCGCTCTTCATCACGCTGTATGTGGCCAAGCGCAATGACACGCCCAAGCACGAGGCGATCGAACGTTTCGTCGCGTTCCTCGACACGCCCGCGGCGAAAGACATCCTGCGTCGCCATCAGTTGATTCCGTATGCGGATGCGGGCACGGCGATTGCGCATAACGGCGATCGCATGGCCTTCATCGATGCGCACGTCGGCCGCGACGCCGCGGCGACCGCGGCCGCCACGATGGCTTCATCGGCATCGACGCCGGTTTCTGCGCCGCGTGCGGTACTCGCATCCAAGATGGCGGTTGCACCGACTGCCGAGTCGACCCAGGCGGCGCGCGAAAACCTCGCGCGTGCCGAGAAGACCAAGGCGGCGAAAAAGGAAGCCGCCGCAGCGTCAAAGTCGGCCGCGACCGCGGCGAAAAAGCCGTCGCCGGCAGCCGTCGCCGCTGCGCCGAAGCCGTCAGTCGAAAAGGCACCTGCCGTTGCCAAGGCCGCGCCGGCCAAGCCAGTAGCAAAGAAGAAGGCGGTCGCGAAGGCCGCTGCACCGGCGAAGCCCGCCGCCCCGAAGCCGGCCACATTCGGCAATGTCAGCGGCGGTACCAACGGCAGCTGAGCGAACCCGGCGCACGCCATGCGCATCCTCGCGATCTCGCTGGATCTGGACGACACGCTGTGGCCGGTAGAGCCTGCGATCGTGGCGGCCGAGCGCGAGCTCGATGATTGGTTGAAGCAACATCACGCGCCCGTTGCCGCGGCGTGGCCGATCGCGGCGATGCGCGAACTGCGCGATCAGGTCTCCGCCGAACATCCGCATCTGGCACACGATTTCACCGCGCAGCGACTGATTACCCTGGAACGCGCCTTCGCCGGCTGCGAGATCGGCAACGAGCACGTCGATGCCGCGTTCGAGGTGTACTACGCCGCGCGCAACCGGGTTCAATGCTATCCCGATGCGCTGCCGGCACTTGCCGCGCTCGCCGCGCGCATGCCGCTGGTGAGCATTTCCAACGGCAACGCCGACCTCGAACGCATCGGCCTGCGCCAGCACTTCGCGCACTGCATCTCGGCGCGCGAATTCGGTGTCGCCAAACCCGACGTGGCGATCTTCCGCGATGCCTGCGCGCGTCTGGGCATGGCACCTGAAAACGTACTGCATGTCGGCGACGACCCCTTGCTCGACGTGGTCGGGGCACGCGCGGCGGGGCTGCGCACCGCGTGGCTGAATCGTACGGGCGCGACGTGGTCGGACCCGGTTGCGCCTGATCTGCACATCCGCGACCTGGCTGAGCTCGCGCGCTGGATCGAGCAGGGCGCAGTTGCCAGCGACGGCTCGTTTGACAAGGCTTGAGCCGCGCGGTCATGCGGACCCTGCGCCGCATCATCTCGCGGACCACGATCTGCCGTGCGATGCGTTCGCGCGGCTGGTCGCGCGCGCTGCGCATGCCTGATACTTCGCCGTTCGATATTTGTTCGTGAACGTGGCTGACGAGGATTTTCGATGGACGCATGGACTACCGCCGCCGATGCCAGTGGCGCGACACCGCTGATCGCACTGGATCGCGAAAATTTCAGTGAGGTCGTCGACCACTTCGGTGTCGAGGCGAAGCGCTGGTGCGCCGCGAATGGTTTTGCCGGGGAAGCCGGGCGTTTCCTCGGCCTGCCCGGGACCGACGGCGCGGTGTGCGCGATCCTCGCCGGCTGCGATCGGCGCGATGCGCTGTTCGGACTCGCGTCGCTGCCGCTGCGCCTGCCCGAAGGGCGCTACGCGCTGGATGCGCGCGGCCTCGGGCTGGACATCGGCGATGTCGCACTCGGTTGGGCGCTCGGCGCTTATCAGTTCACACGCTACAAGAAGGCCACGCGCGTGCCGGCGCAACTGGTCATCGATGCCGCGACCGCGCAGCGCATCGCGCCGTTCGCCGAAGCGATCCATCAGGTGCGCGACCTCATCAACACGCCGACCGAAGACATGGGGCCGGCTGAACTTGCAGCTGCGGTGCGCGTGCTCGGTGAGCGTCATGCTGCAAACGTCCGCGAATGGGTTGGCGATGAGTTGCTGGCGGCGAATTTCCCGACCATCCACGCGGTCGGTCGCGCCAGCCATCGTGCGCCGCGCCTGGTCGAACTCACCTGCGGGCCGGTCGATGCGCCGCACCTTGTGCTGGTCGGCAAGGGGGTCTGCTTTGACACGGGTGGCCTTGATATCAAGACCGGCGATGGCATGCGCTGGATGAAGAAGGACATGGGTGGCGCGGCGCACGCGATTGGCCTCGCCAGTCTCGTGCTCGCTGCGAAGCTGCCGGTGCGATTGACGCTGTTGATCCCGGCGGTCGAGAACGCGATCGCAGGCAACGCGTTCCGTCCTGGCGAAGTGATCACCACGCGCGCAGGCCTCACGGTCGAGATCGACAACACCGATGCAGAAGGGCGCCTCGTGCTGTGCGATGCACTCGCGTACGCATCCGAGCAGAAGCCCGACCTGATCCTCGACTTCGCCACCTTGACCGGCGCCGCACGCGTCGCGCTCGGCCCCGACTTGCCGGCCTTGTTTGCCAACCGCGACGAGATCGCCAACGCGCTGCTTGACGCGGCGAACACCACGCGCGATCCCCTTTGGCGCCTGCCGTTATGGCGGCCATATCTGGCGATGCTCGATTCGTATATTGCGGATCTGGCAAATGCAGGCGCGTCACGCCACGCCGGCTCCATCACCGCCGCGTTGTACCTGGAACGTTTCGTGGCCGATGCGATTCCGTGGGCGCACCTCGATGTGTATTCATGGAACGACAGCGACAAGCCGGGGCATCCGCGCGGTGGCGAGGCGCAGGGCTTGCGCGCGTATTTTGCGTTTCTGCAGAAGCGCTACGGCGCGAAGCAGGCTTGACTTTAAGGCACCAGCCAGCAAGCTTCGCCAGTAGTCTTGTGACATTGCAGGTTGCGTAAAGGGCGCGTTAACGAAATGAAAATGAACGGTACTCGCTCGCGCCGTGCTGCTAGGATCGGGTGTCCCCCTGTCCGAATTCGGGGTTCATCCGCGCTGAAGTCATGTCTGGAGGGTGCTCACCATTCCTGGTGACGTCAGCGGAATATCGTCGAGAAGGAGTACACCGATGAACAATGAAAGAAGCATTCTGAAGCCGGCTTTGGCCCTCAAGCCTCTCGCTGCGTGCCTCGCGGCGGCGTTGATGGCCGTCGGCGTCGCTGGCGCAACAGCCACGTCGCTTCCGGCGTCGGGGCATGTTGCGCGAACTGCGCATGCGTCTGCGCGTCATATGAATCCTGCGATGGCGGCATTCGTGCGTGCGCATCCGCATGGGCAATCGCGTCGCGTGACGACACCGGCGGGCGGCGTGACTCTGCCGGTCACCAGCTGCACCGACGACAACACGGGTGGAACGCTGCGCGAAGTGGTGGCCGTCGCGGGCGACGGCGATACCGTCGATCTTTCCGCGCTGGTCTGCAGTTCGATCACGCTGACGCAGGGCGCAATCTCCACGTCCGTCGCGAATCTCACCCTGCACGGTCCGATCGCCAGCACATTGACGATCGACGGTGCGAGTGCCGGGCGCGTGCTCGATCATGAAGGCACCGGCGCGATAACGGTCGATCACCTGACCATCAGCCATGGCCTGTACGCTGGAACCGGCAACCAGGCGTTTGGCGGTTGTATCTACAGCGCGGGCGATATCAATCTCACGAATTCGACCGTGTCCAATTGCGCGGTGTCGGCTATCGTTGCCGGATTCGGCGCGGGTGTCGGCGCCTTCGGTGGCATCACGCTTGTGAACGCGACCATTACCAGTTCCGCCGCAAGCGGAAACGGCGGTGGTCTGATTGCGATCAATGGCGCCGTCTCAATGGATGGCAGCACGATTTCGGCCAACAGCGGCGTTCGCGGTGCTGGTGCCTATTCCGTCTATGGCGACATCACGGTCAATAACAGCACGATATCCGGCAACAACGGCACGGGTGTGGGTGGCGGGCTGTACAGCTTCTACGGCCAGAACATGGCGATCAGCAACAGCACGATCAGCGGCAATACCACCACGGCTACCGGCGGCGGCATCGCGTCCTACTACGGACTGAGCGTGCACAACAGCACCGTGGCGTTCAATACTGCAGCGAGTGGCGGTGGCATCTACCTGATTTCCGGAACTGCCGAAAGCGTCAGCTCGATCGTCTCAAACAACACCGCCGCGAGCGGCGCCAATGATATTGGCGGTGCGATTGACGTCACCGGCAGCAACAACGTGATCATGTCGTCCGACAGTGCGACGCCGGGCGACACGCTGACGGCGGATCCGGGCTTGGTGGCGCTCGCCAACAATGGCGGGCCTACGGAAACGCATGCGCTCGGCAGCGGCAGCAACGCGATCGACACGGGTCTCAATCCCGATAGCCTCGCTTTCGACCAGCGTGGCACCGGATTCGTACGCATGTTTGGAACTGCCACCGATATTGGTGCGTTCGAGGTTCAAGCAGTCGTCAGCGACGTGATATTCGCGGACGGGTTCGACGGTCCCTGATTGACGACGGACCTGATGCAAGGCGCGTGATCGCAAGCGAGTCCACGCGTTGACAGTCAGCAAGAAAAACGCCCCGGTCGAAAGCCGGGGCGTTTTTTATTGCGACGTCTGTTGGCAGCGTGACTACGCGATCAGTTGGTTTCGGTCTGCACGATCACGCCGTGCGGCAACACCACCTGGGCCAGCTTGGTGTCCGTGCGGATGATCCCGACCTCGTCGGCGAGCACATGCGCGGCTTCGTCGAGCACCACATCGCGTTTGCTCTTCTCTTCCTTCTCGCGCTTGAGGTCGCTGGCAACGCTGCGTTCGTCCGCCTGCAGGCCGTCGTCCTGCGCCGACGCGAGATCCTTGGCTTGCTTGGTCGCGTCCGGCGTGTTCTTCGGGTCGGCGGCGGCCACGGCCATCGTTGCCTTGGTGGCTTCCGAGGTCGTCTTCCTGCCCGAGCCTTCATCCTTGACGTCAGCGGTGACCTTCTCGACGGTCTTTCTGGACGGATCCAGCGCCGGCGTCG
>JBDSXV010000204.1:0-6410 GCA_039926025.1 Dokdonella sp. | reverse complement strand
AGCTGCCGTCGATCGTCATCGTCTTGGCGTGCAGCATGCGGGGAAGGTACTCGAAGATGCTCACCCCGGCGTCGATCAGCACCGCATAGAAAGCGTGCGCCGCCCAGCGCGTCACGGGTACATCACTGCGAGAAGGCACCAGCAGCCGCACATCGACGCCACGGCGGGCGGCCCGCATGAGCTGTTGCTGCATAAGCAGGTCCGGAACGAAGTAGGGCGTCGTCAAATGAATTCGGTGGCGCGCCGTGGCAATCGCCTCCGAATATAAACAGCGGATGTAGCGACGGCAATCACCCGTGTCATTGACGACCAGGGTGGCAACGCCGCCCTTCGCCGGCATTGCAAGTCGGTGGCCGCACCAGAAGGCGTCGAACAGTTTGGCTGCGTCGAGAGCAAGCGGCCCCGAGATTGCAACGTGGCTGTCACGCCATCGTTTCGCGCCGTACAGGCGGCGCGAACTCGCACGGTGGATGTTAAAGCCACCAACATAGGCGACCCGGTCGTCGATCACCACGAGCTTGCGGTGATTGCGGCGGTTGTAGCGCGTGGGATGGCGCCAGCTCCAACGATGAAACCACTTCACCCTCACGCCTTGCTGCCGAAGCATCCTTAAAAGAGGCCGTGACAGCCCGCCGTGCGCTCCCGCCGCGTCCAGGTGAAGGCGAACGTCGACGCCCACCTGCGCCCTCTCGGCCAATGCCTCGGCGAACGACTGACCTACCTCGTCGCCCGCGAAGATGTAACTCTCCATGCAAATGGAGGTGCGAGCGCTTCGGATTGAAGCGAGCATTGCTGCGTACAGAACGTCGCCTTCGACGAATAGCCTGGTCTCCGCCGGCTCGGCCGGCTGTCGTGCTTCGTCCTTGGCGGTTGCCGTGGCGCGCGTCATCTTCTCGGAAGGCGGAGCTCCATCCGCTGTCGGGCGAGTGGAATTCATCGGCCGGTGTGCGACTGCGCGAGGGCTATGGCACCTTTCGGTGGCCATAGCGCATGAGCATGGAGGATCTGGTGGCGGGCGTTGGTGGTACCCATGAAAAATTTCTCGTCAGCGAAAAACGCCTCGGCAATTTATGCTCGGGGCGACCGACCGCGCTTGCACAGTTGGCGCTGCCATCCAAGATAACGTGGCGCTCGGCTGTAGCAACGTCAAGTCCGCTGGTGTGGACGATTTCCCATCGGGCTGCCGGCCGAGCGACGAGGACAACGCCTTTGCTGACGATTTCTGGATATGCGCAAGCGCATAGCCGGGCAAGAATCTTCCGCGCCGCATCAGGCGCAGCGGTCACTCGTTCGAATAGCTATGAGGGCATCGCGCTCCGCCTGAGACTGCGAGACCGGGATCCATAGGGCACTGCCGACCCCCACGCCGGCCGAGTCAGGAGAATCGCAAATATGCCGACCAACGGCACCGCCAACCACGCGAAGCTGATCTGCGCTACGGCGCCGAACAGCCAGCCTCCCGCTGCTGCCCCGAGCGTCTGGCCCAAACCAGCGACTGCGGCCAAGCCACCCATGGTAGTACCGAGCCTTCCGCGCGAGGCACCCGCGGCGCGGTAGGCGATGACCGGCAAAATCAGTCCGGTTCCGATCGAAGTGAAACTGATTCCCGCATACATCCAGGCGTTGGAATGATGAAAGGCTAGTACCGCCAAGCCGACGATTGCCAATACGAGGCCGATCAGCACAACCCGGCGCGCCGGCACCTTGTCCAAAAGAGACGTGAAGAAGAGCAAGGCGTTCACGGCCAACATTGCAAGAGCGCATTCCCCGAACATCATCGCCACTTCGCGCGGTGACGTGCCGATATGCAGCTGACCCTGAAGCACCATGCCCAACTCAAAAGCCGCCAGCACAAAGGTGACTGCGCCGCTGAGCCAAAGGAGCGCGGCGCGATCCGTCTTGACCGATCGCCCCTCCTTCGCTTCGGCCACTCGAGCGACGATGCGTTCAGGCAGCGTCCGGGCCAGCCCCAACATCATGACGGCGCCCAAGATTGCCGACAGAACGATAACCGCCTGCGCTGTGAGCGCGGCAGAGGTTACCCCGTCATCCACCCAAGACCCAGCCCCTCGGGCGACGATGTTTAGGGCCGGACCGAACAGAAATCCCAGCAGTGACATCGCGCCTAGCCAGGCGAAGCGGCGAGCGCGCTGAGACTCCGGTGTGTGCTCCGCGACAAGTGCTGAGACGACCGGAACGACGGCGGCCACGAAAAAGCCGGTGGTGGCTCGCAGGGCATAAATGCCCCATAGGGTTTCAAACTCGGGGACCAGCATTGCAAGGAGGCTAGCCACATAGCCGACCAGCCCGATGATCAGAACGCGACCCAGGCCGATGCGATCCGCCAGCACTCCCCACAGCGGCGCGCCGACCAGCACGCCTGCCGTGTACATGCCGCTGAGGAAGCCGATGTGGCGAGAAACCGCCGTCGCGGTTATGCCTGGATTGAGGACGGCCAGCCATCCTTGCCATTGAGGCAGGAGCGCCCCGTAGCCGGCCGAGATGACGAGAATAGCGGCCGCAAGCCAGACCAACTGCCATGGTCGAAGCGCCGGAATCGAGGCAGCCTGCGCATGTGCACTTTTCATCGGCAAGCCGCCAAGTGCTGCCGAAAACCGAATCCCGCCAACGGCTCAAACAGCGCGACGCCATTCACGAGATCAGCCGCAGCATCCGCCCTTGGCCCGATGCGCGGTTGCGTCTTCGCCGACCGCCGCGATCCCGTAGCCAGCATCCTTTACGGCCGATTGCAGGCGCATCCGAGACGTCAGCTTTTCGTCAAAGTCGACGGACGCGTTGCCGGGCAGCGATACATCCACATGCCCGACGCCGGGCACAGCCTTCAGTGCCTGGGTGAGTTTGCTGACGCAGCCGCCGCAAGTCATTCCGGTCACATTCATTGTTTCTGTTTGCATCGAGGTTCCTTGATGGTGAAGTGAGATCGAAGGCAAGTTCTTTGCACTCGCACAATGAGCTCGGCGCGCTGCGGTGTCTGTACGCTGTAACACGAAGCTCCAGCTGCAGAGGAGGAGACTAAACAAACCAGTCGCACGCTGGTTGGCGGCCTCCGTGCTGCTAGCGACCGCAATCCCGGCATAGGTGCAAGGCGGGGGAGGCGTCCTCGTTAGGGATGGCTACTGCCTGTATTTCGGCATAGTGCCGTCGGCACTGCCGCGCGGATGCAGCGAGCGGCACGTCGGGTCCAATGTGGACACATTGCCAGCGGCTTGCGGATCACCACGGCGAGCATCATCTGCCGATCACGACCTTCGAGGCCGCCGGCGGCAAATGCTTTCAAACGTCACAGTGACCGCGAGCGTAAACATCTCTTGTAGTTCATTGCCGCAACCCTTGGCGAGCGTGCACACTTGGCGCTGCCACCTTCGATAATGTGTTCTTGCGGCCAACAGTAAATCGTTACACGGTCGAGATGCGTACGGATACGGCGGGGAATCAGAAGTCAAGGGCGCGCGATTGGTATCGCCGTCCCAAGTGCTTTCCGAGGAGACCCAATGAGCCAGCAGCCGCATCAATTCTCCGGACCGACCAGCGTGAATCACGCGCCTGCGTCGGCTCCCTTGATCGGATGTAGCGCAGCAGTTTTGCAGAGTTCCGCCTCGTAGTGCATTCGATGCAACAGGATGCGCAGGCAAGTTCATCGGACAAGAATGTCCTCCATTCGGCTACCACAACTGCTCCACGCACATGGGAGATACCAGCTCCCTACGTGCGACGGCGTACAGACGCGCGCATGCCCGCTATCCAATGCTGTACTTCTGCAGGCGCACTCAATAGAGAGGCCTGCTGCCTTTCTCCGAGGGATATCGTTTTGTCGCGCTGCACGTGATGTGGTGGGCCCTATGGATTTTGTTTGTTCTGATCACGTTCGTACCCTATGAGTTGGTCCGCAGGAACCGACGAAGGAAGAAGGAAGACTGGATTTCCAAGTTGTAAAACCGGCCGGAAAGTATCGATATGGCTCTCTATTTGCTTCCAACGGACACGAGCTGGTGCGTCAATCGCCCATCGCAGATGCTGTCTGCGGTTCAAGAAAACGTAGGCGGCGCTCGTGGCGTGAGAGCTGTGCCATCTGGTAGGTCAATGGTTGCTTCAGGTGAAAAAAGAGACGGTCGGCCCGAAGTGGCTATCCAGCGACGTAACGGGAGGGATTGGACGCGGCGCTGGCGCTGGTAGTCCTGGGTGTATGAATCGCCGCATCGCTGCCGATGCTGCATAGCGCTGGGCCGCATGTTTCGGCGAGGCCACTGTTCACGATGGTGGCGCCTGCGCATGCGTCGACAATCTTCGCCTCCGCTATCGATTTGAGGCCAGACCAAAGTTGGATGGGCCACCCGCGCACCCACGCGATGTTTGCCGCCAGCGCGCATCAGCAAGGACTCACCGCCGGCGCGGCGTGCGTCGCGCATTGGATTGATCGCCCATCCTTTCGATGCGATATCTGAGACGCTACGTGCCCACGTCCTGACCGAGCTGTCCAACCCTTGAATTCTGAGAAAAATACTATGACCACCCTCACTCCCGAGCTGAGCCATCGCATCGATGCCTATTGGCGCGCCGCAAATTACCTCTCGGTCGGTCAGATCTATCTTTTCGACAATCCGCTGCTGAAACGACCGCTGGCTCCGACCGACATCAAGCACATGCTGTTGGGGCACTGGGGCACGACACCCGGACAGAATTTCATTTACGCGCATCTGAATCGCATCATCAAGAAATATGATCTGGACATGATCTACGTGTCCGGTCCGGGACACGGTGGTCCGGCGGTCGTGGCGAACACCTATCTCGAGGGCACCTACAGCGAGATATATCCGAATGTCAGCCAGGACGAAGCCGGATTGCAGAAACTGTTCCTGCAGTTTTCCTTTCCCGGCGGTATCCCCAGCCATGCATCGCCGGAAACACCGGGATCGATCCACGAGGGTGGCGAACTGGGCTATTCGCTCAGTCATTCGTTTGGAGCTGTGTTCGACAATCCCGGGCTAATCGTCGCCTGCGTCGTAGGCGACGGCGAGGCGGAAACCGGACCGCTGGCCACGGCGTGGCATTCCAACAAGTTTCTCGACCCGGTCACCGACGGAGCAGTGCTGCCGATCCTGCATCTCAACGGTTACAAGATCTCCAACCCTACGATCCTTGCG
Organism: Dokdonella sp.; assembly: GCA_039926025.1. Lineage (GTDB taxonomy): Bacteria > Pseudomonadota > Gammaproteobacteria > Xanthomonadales > Rhodanobacteraceae > Dokdonella_A. The sequence continues at coordinate 1,248 of JBDSXV010000204.1, read as the reverse complement.
CGCATCAGCCACGAGGAACTGGAACAGCTGTTGCGCGGCTACGGATGGACGCCCATTTTCGTCGAAGGCGACGAGCCGGCACCGATGCATGAGGCGATGGCCACGGCACTGGATGTAGCGATCACCCAAATCAGACAGATACAGGACGATGCACGCAACCACGGCGACACGGTACGCCCGCGCTGGCCGATGATCGTTCTGAAATCGCCCAAGGGATGGACGGGCCCGAAAGTAGTGGACGGCCTGCCGGTCGAGGGCACGTTCCGCGCGCACCAGGTCCCACTTCACCCGAATACCGTTCCCGAACATCTGCCGCTGCTGGAGGACTGGTTGCGAAGCTACCGGCCCGAGGAGTTGTTCGACGAACAGGGGCGACTGATGCCGGAACTCGCTGGACTTGCTCCCGAAGGACAACGGCGCATGGGTGCGAATCCGCACGCCAACGGCGGCATGCTGATGCGTGACCTGCGCATGCCGAATTTTCGTGACTACGCAGCTGCGGTGGCGAAGCCGGGCGTCATCGGCGTCGGCGATACGCGCGTCCTCGGACCTTTTCTTCGTGACGTCGCGAAGTTGAATCAGGAGCCCCGCAACTTCCGAGTCTTCGGTCCGGACGAAACGCTATCCAATGGCCTGGGCGCGCTGTTCGAGATCACCCAGCGCCAGTGGGATGCTGAAACAGTGCCCAACGACGAGTTTCTTGCCCGCTCTGGCAGTGTGCTGGACTCGCTGCTCAGCGAGCATCAATGCGAAGGCTGGCTTGAAGGGTACCTGCTGACCGGGCGGCATGGCCTGTTCAACTGTTACGAGGCCTTCATCCACATTGTGGACTCGATGGTCAACCAGCACGCCAAGTGGCTGAAGGTCAGCGCCGAGGTTCCATGGCGGCGGCCGGTGCCATCCCTGAACATCCTGCTGAGCTCACACGTCTGGCGCCAGGACCACAACGGCTTCTCCCACCAGGATCCCGGCTTCATCGACCACGTGATGAATAAGAAGGCGGAGGTCATCCGCGTCTACCTCCCGCCCGACGCGAACACCCTGTTGTCGGTCTGCGACCACTGCCTGCGCAGCCGCGACTACGTGAACGTGATCGTGGCCGGCAAGCAGCCGGCGCTCGACTTCCTTGGCATGGACGACGCGATCGTCCACTGCATGCGCGGCCTGGGACTCTGGCCGTGGGCGAGCAACGACGCGCCCGGGGAGCCCGACGTGGTCATGGCGTGCGCGGGCGACACCCCGACGGTC
>JBDSXV010000203.1:0-7759 GCA_039926025.1 Dokdonella sp. | reverse complement strand
ACACTGCCGGCCAGCCAATCCGGACAGAGCGCCGCATGCAGAGCGCGACGCATCCCCGCACCCACGGCTGGTCGCGGCGACAATTCATTTTCGGCAGCGCCGCGGCGCTCGGTGTCGCCAGCCTCGGCATCAGCGGCCGCATGCTTGCGCAACCGCGTTTCGACGCGTATCCGTTCGCGCTCGGCGTCGCTTCCGGCGAACCGGACAGCAATGGTTTCGTGCTGTGGACGCGCATCGCGCCGACCCAAACCGATGCGGCCTTCCTGCCGATGCACGATTTCGTGGTCGACTGGGTCGTCGCCGAAGACGAGGCGCTCAGCCGCGTCGTGCGTCGCGGCAGCGCGATCGCGAGCGCGGAGTGGGCGCATTCGGTGCACGTCGAACTCGAAGGTCTCGCCGCGAATCGCCCCTACTGGTATCAGTTCCGCTGCGGCGGCGAAGCGAGCGCGATCGGGCGCACGCGCACCTTGCCACTCGCGGGCGCACCAGTCGCACGGCTGCGTCTCGCGCTTGCCTCGTGCCAGCACTACGAACACGGCTATTTTGCGGCGTATCGCCACATGCTGGCCGACGATCTCGATCTTGTCGTGCACGTGGGCGACTACATCTACGAAGGTTCGTTCGGCGCGCAGGTGCGCCGCCACGATTCGCCGAACGGCGCGCAGACGCTCGCCGACTATCGCAGCCGGCATGCCTGCTACAAGGGCGATGCCGACCTGCAACGCGCCCATGCCGCGTATCCGTGGTTGCTGACCTGGGACGACCACGAAGTCTCGAACGACTACGCGGGTGTCGCGTCGAACGACGGCGAATCGCGCGAAGCTTTCACCGCGCGACGCACGGCGGCTTATCGCGCCTACTACGAGCACATGCCGTTGCGCGCGCGTCATCGTCCGAGCGGAATGGCGATGCCGATGTACGGGCGCACGCGCTTCGGCGATCTCGCAGAGATCAGCGTCCTCGACGATCGCCAGTACCGCGCAGCGCATGCCTGTGCCGAGCGTGGCGAGTACGTCGACGATTGCAAACAACGCTGGTCGCGCACGCAGACCATGCTCGGCGACACGCAGCGCAACTGGCTCGAAAGCGGCCTTGCCGGCAGCACATCGCGCTGGAACGTGATCGCGCAACAGACCCTGATCGCGCCGTTCGTCGCGCGCGCCGATGACGGCCACGAGCAGGTCTGGACCGACGGCTGGGATGGTTATGCCGGCGCTCGTGCGCAGCTGCTCGACTTCATCGGCGATCGGAGCATCGCGAATGTCGTCACCCTCGGCGGCGATGTGCACGCGTTCTATGCGAACGACCTCAAGGCCGACTTCGAAGATCCCTCGAGCGCAGTTGTCGCGACCGAATTCGTCGGTACCTCGCTGGCGACGCAGGGCGACGACTACGCGACCATTGCGCGCGACCTGCCGCGCAATCCGCACGTGCGCTATTTCGAGAACCGCTGGCGCGGGTACCTGCGATGTGAGATCACGCCGCAGCTATGGCGCAGCGACCTGCGTATTGTCGACGACGCGACCGACGTCGACTCCGCTGCGCGCACCCTGGTCAGCCTGCATGTCGAGAGCGGTCGCGCCGGGGTGCAGGCATGAAGTCGACGGATCCTGCGGAGGCGGTGCACATGGGGCATCCCGCTTGGTGTCGATGTCCGCCGTCGCCGTGCGCCGGTTCAGAGCTCATGCGTGGTTGATGCGTTGCCGCCAGTTGGCGAGCCATGAGGCCGTCGGCCGAATGGACGCAGACTCACACCCCGCATGCGTTTCGGTCCGCACGCATGACATACCATGCGCGCTCCACCGTAGCCCGCAGGAAATCGCCCGTGACCAAGCAATACGACCGCGCCTACTTCGAGAAGTGGTACCGCAGCGAGCGCCATCGCGTCGGCTCGCGGGCGGAACTTGTGCGTAAAGTAGCGATGGTCGTGCACCTGGCGGAGTACTACCTCGCACGTCCATTGCGCAACGTGCTCGATGTCGGTTGCGGCGAAGGGGTCTGGCGCGCACCGTTGTTGAAGCTGCGGCCGAAGGTCGACTATCGCGGACTCGACTCGAGCGAGTATGCGGTCGCGCGGTATGGTCGGTCGCGCAACGTCGGGCGTGCGACGTTCGGCCAGTTGGGCGAGTTGCGTTTCGACCAGCGCTTCGACCTCATCGTGTGCAGCGACGTGCTGCACTACGTACCTGCAGTCGAGCTGCGCCGAGGGCTTTCCGGATTCGGAGATCTGCTCGAGGGCCTCGCATTTCTTGAAGTATTCACGTCGACCGACAACGCAGGCGGCGACGTGCGCGGCTTCATCGCACGAACACCCGCGTGGTATCGCGCGCGTTTCGTCGAAGCATCGCTGCTGCCGTGCGGCTCGCATTCGTACCTGTCTCCGCGCCTGATGCGCTCGGTGGCTGCGTTGGAATGCATCTAGGCGGGTGCATCCGAGCTGTCGCGCCCTGCAGCCCCGCACACCATCCCCACCCAACCCTCCCCTTGAAGGGGAGGGCTTTGAGTCACACTCGCCCCTTGAAGGAGGGGTCTTGAGCGGCGCTCATTGAATAGGGTAGCGTCTTCGAATGAGCTTCACTTTTTGTGGGAGCGGCTTCAGCCGCGATGCTTTCGCGAGGTCCGCTCCTCGGCTCAGGGACTCTTTACAACCGAACTCGCCTTCGCAAGCAATTGCTCGCGTGTCGGCTGCTTCACCGGCACGCCATTCGCGTCGCAACTGCCGAGCTTGCACAGTTCGGCTCGGATCGCGTCGTCGTTCTGCGCGATCACATGGAACAACGCGTTTTCCTCCATTGATCCATGCACCGCGGCTGAGCCCGGCCCGCGCGCGAACACGGCGACGTCTTCACCACCATGCGTTTCCGCGCCCAACGGAACAGCGGCTTCCTGCTCGTAGTCCGGCGCTTCGGTGTCGACGTGCTCGAGGTTCGGCCGGCCTTTTTCGGCGCGCGAGTAGCTGGTCGGATCGTGTGGATAATGCTTCGCACCTTCGGGCTGCCGCTCGCTCGCGCCGGCGTAGCCCGGACCGTTCGCGTAGCTGAGCGTCGCGTAGGTGAGCCCGGTCGCATCTCGCGCGTACTCGTTGCCGGGCGGCCCCTCTCCGCTGGAGCCGCGCATCTTACCGAGGATGGGATTGCCGCGCACGCCGTAGCCGGCGAATGTCAGTGTGTGGCTGTGGTCGGCGGTGACGAGGATCAGGGTGTCGTCGGCCGAAGTCATCTCGTTCGCGACCTGCACTGCGTGCGCAAACTCGATGGTTTCGGTGAGTGCACGATACGCGTTGCCGGCGTGATGGCCGTGATCGATGCGGCCCCCTTCCACCATCAGGAAGAAGCCGTTCGGGTTCTTCTGCAGCACCGACACCGCCGTGCGCGTCATTTCGGACAGGCTCGGCTCGCCGGCTGGATCCTGCGGTCGCTCGACCTCGTATTTCATGTGCTCCGGCTCGAACAGACCGAGCAAATGTTGCGTGTGCGCGGTGTCGATCGCGGCGAGCTGCTTCGCGTTCCATACATACGCCGCGCCGGGTTTGCGCTTCCATTCGGCAATCAGGTCGCGACCATCGAGTCGCTTTCCCGGCTGACCTGCGTATTCGGGGTCGCGCTGATCGGCCGGCATGAATTCGGTGCGGCCGCCGCCGAGTGCGACGTCGATGCCATGGCCGATGGAAAAGTCGACCAGCTGACGCGCGAGATCGGCACAGCCGGCCGCCCGTTCCTTTTCCGGAATCTCCATGTCGAATTCCCAATTGCGCTCGGGCAGGTGGCCGTAAGTCGCAGCCGGCGTCGCATGGGTGATGCGCGTCGTGGTGATGACGCCGGTCGCTTGGCCCGCGGCCGCGGCAAGCTCGAGTGCGCTGACGACTTCGTGCCCCTGGCTCGCTGCACAGTGGCCTCGCGCGCCGACCTGATCGACGCCGATCACGCCCGCGCGCGTTTTCACACCGCTCATGATCGCTGTCATCGTGCCGGCCGAATCAGGCGTCTGGTAGTCGGTTTCGTAGGTCTTGCTCAACGCGGTCGCTGGAAAGTTCTCGAAGCTGAGCCGGTTCTCCTCGCCTGAGCCGCCCTTGCGCTGGCCATCGAGGATGCGCGCGGCGGCGATCGTGGTGATGCTCATGCCATCACCGAGGAAGACGATCGTATTCTTCGCGTGCGCGCGCGTCGGCGCGTTTGCGTGCACGGCCGCGGCACCGTTGAGGAACCACCAGGCTGGCGTTTCACCGTCCGGCCGATGGATCGCCGGCACGAAGATCGCGCTGTTGCCGCGTTTATCCGCATGCGGTGAGGTGGTCGTACAAGCGGTGGTCCCGAGACAGGCAAGCACGCTTGCGACGAGGACGGTAGGCGTGGCCAGGCGCATGCGGACATCTCCTCGGAGGTGGCTGTGCAGTATCCTTACTTATGTGACGGCTTGGCTACGGGGACAGGCACTCGCAGAATATGTGCCATGGGGCTGCCTGGTGGCAACGGGCCTTGGCAGGCAAGCGAAGCGCCCAGAGTTTCCGGTTTTAAGATTCGCCTAAGCTGCAGCGCGTAGGCTGCACCCATTGAATCGACCGGACAGGTCTGCGGATGCACGTACTCGTGGTCGAAGACGACGCCTTGCTCGGCCAAGGTATCCAGGACGCATTGACTCGCTGGTCGCATACGTCTGACTGGGTGCGCGATGGTGCTGCGGCGCTCGCGGCGCTGTGCACCAGCACCTTCGACGTCGCCGTGCTCGATCTCGGCCTGCCGCGCGTAAACGGTCAGGCGCTCGACGGCATCGGCGTGTTGACCGCGATGCGACGGGACGGGAACGGGCTGCCGGTACTCATCGTCACCGCGCGCGATACCGTATCCGATCGCATCGGTGGCCTCGACGCCGGCGCTGACGACTATCTGGTAAAACCATTCCACCTTGACGAACTTGCGGCACGTCTGCGCGCGTTGCATCGGCGTGCGAACGGATTGGCCCACGGACTGGTCGATGCCGGCGCGTTGACGCTGGATACCACCACGTTTGAAGGCTCCTACGCAGGACACAGGCTCGATCTCTCTCGCACCGAATTCCTGCTGTTGCGCGCGCTCGCCGAACGCGCCGGGCGGGTAGTGCTGCGGGCGACCCTGGAACGCGCGCTGTACGGCAACGACGGCGTCGAGAGCAACGCGCTTGAAGTGCATGTGCATGCGCTGCGCCGAAAACTCACGCCCGAAGCCATCCGCACGGTGCGCGGCCTCGGCTATCTGCTGGTGAAGAACCCGGGTGATTCATGATCCAATCCTTGAAAGCCCGCATCACTACCCTGGTGCTCGTCAGCCTCTGCGCGGTGCTGTTGCCGCTGGTCGTGCTGAGCTTCCGCTTCATGATGGAAGAGATCGATGAACTCAGCGATGCTCGCCTCGCGCAGAACGCTCGCACGATCAGCGCCCTGGTTGACGACATCGGCGGCCAGCCACCGAGCGCGAACGCGCCGCTGGCGATATCCAACTGGCACCGGGAGCACGGCGAACATCCGTTGACCGTTCGCGGCCATCGCTACGAAACGCAGATCGGCTTCCAGTACTGGAGCCAGGCCAATCAATTGCTGCTCAATTCGGAGAACCTTGCCGACGTCGCGCTCGACGCCGCGCCCGCGGGATTCACTGATATTTCCGTTCATGGCCGGCACTGGCGCGTGTTTACCCTGCTCGGCGCGAACAAGTCCTGGATACGCGTCGGTGAGCGTTACGACAGTCGCCGCGAGATCGCACGTGCGCTGGCAGTGGAGGCGCTTGCACCTCTGTTGATCGGGTTGCCGCTGCTGGCCCTGCTGGTCGGATGGTCGGTCCGGCGCGGCCTCAATCCCCTGCGCGCGCTTGCCGAGCGACTCGCGGCCCGACAGCCGGAGCAGATTGACCCGGTCGGCATCGTCCAATCGGCACGCGAAATCGAACCGGTGGTGTTTGCGTTGAACGGATTGCTCGGTCGACTGCGCGCGCAACTGCAGAACGAGCGTCAGTTCACCGCCAACGCGGCGCACGAGCTGCGCACGCCGCTGGCCGGTGCGCTGGTGCACGTGGAAAACGCAAGGGACGCCAGCTCGCCGCAAGCGCGCGAGCAGGCCCTGGCTCTTGCGCAGCAGGGCATAGCCCGGCTCGATCGCATCGTCGGCCAGATGCTCGAACTTGCACGCTGGGACGCCGCCGCCTCCCTGCACGACATGCATGCCGTGGATCTGTGTGCTTGCGTCGAGGAGGAATTGCAGGATCTGGGTGCGATGGCGGCCGACAAGGACCTGGAAATCGTGGTCGAAGCCGATGCGCTGGCGTGCACGGTCGATGGCTGGGAACCGGGACTGCGCACCCTGTTGCGCAACCTGCTCGACAACGCAATCCGCTACAGCACGGAAGGTGGACGCATAAGCGTGCGCATTGAACCGCGCGACGGCGGCACGCTCGTGGCAATCACTGATAGCGGGCCAGGCATCGCGCCGGCGCAGCGAATGGCGATGCTCGATCGATTTCGGCGCGGCAACGACGGCATCGGCGAAGGCAGCGGTCTGGGCCTGTCGATCGTGGCCCGCATCGCCGAACTGCATCGCGCGCGCATCACGCTGATGGATGCGCTCCCGGATGCGGGGTTGCGCGTTGAAATCGCGTTTCCCGCGGCGCGCTTGCGCGGCTGAGATCGCGTAGTTGAAACCGGTTGGCCGCGATTTCGAATAACGAAATCGGCGGACGTCGATGCAGACATCCGCCGATCCCAAGGCCTGCCTACTTGGATTCTTTTTCCATCAACTTGTCGACGAGGTTCGCCGGCACTTCGTCGTAGTGGTCAAATTCCATCGTGAAGTTGCCGCGACCGCGCGTGGCCGAACGCAGGAAGTTGATGTAGCCGAACATTTCCGCCAGCGGCACGAAGCCCTGCACGAACGCCTGCAGGCCCTTCTGGCCCTGGTCGCTGACTGTGCCGCGACGACGGTTGATGTCGCCGATGACGTCGCCAAGGAATTCCGCTTCGGTCACGACTTCAATGCGCATGGACGGTTCGAGCAGCTTCGGCTTGCTCATGCGATGCGCCTCACGGAACATCTGCTTGCCGGCAATTTCGAACGCGAGCGCGGACGAGTCGACGTCATGATATTTGCCGTCGATGAGGCGCGCCTTGAAGTCGACGACTTCATAGCCCGCGATCTGGCCCTGACGCGACTCGCTCTTGATCGCGAATTCGACCGATGGAATGAACTCGCGCGGGATGCGGCCACCGACGATTTCGTCGACGAACACCACGCCCGAACCTTGCTCGCCCGGCTCGAAGATCATCTTCACTTCGGCAAACTGACCCGAACCGCCGGACTGCTTCTTGTGCGTGTAGGTGTGATCGACACGGGTGCCGAACGCCTCGCGGAAGCTCACCTTGGGTTTGCCCATGTTCGCCTCGACACCGAGTTCGGTGCGCATGCGATCGATGGTGACTTCCAGGTGCAGCTCGCCCATGCCCTTGAGCACGGTCTGGCCGGTTTCCTTGTCCACTTCCAGACGCAGCGAGGGATCGGCCTTGACCATCTTGTAGAGCGCGGTCGACATCTTGTCGATGTCGTTGCGCGTTTTCGGTTCGACCGACACGCTGATCACCGGATCCGGGAAGCGCATGCGCTCCAGCAGGGCGGGATGCGCCGGATCGGAGAGCGAATCGCCGGTCTCGGTTTCCTTCATTGAGACGAACGCGCAGATGTCGCCTGCGCGCACTTCATCGATGTCCTTGGTCGCGTTCGCCTGCACTTCGACGATGCGGC
>JBDSXV010000202.1:0-23237 GCA_039926025.1 Dokdonella sp. | reverse complement strand
CAATCGCGTGATCGTCCGCGCCGACGGAGACGGGGGTCGCGTCGAGCAGGAATTTTCTTGGAAGGAAGCCATCAAGGGCGAGGAGAGCGACGATGTTCGGCAATGACAAGCGTGGCGCGAAGGCGACCGCGGCGATCAATACCCTGATCGCGGAAGGCACCACGATCCGTGGCGACCTGCATTTCAGCGGCGGCCTGCACCTCGAGGGCGTCATCGAAGGTTCGATCGCGGCAGAGGGCGCCGATTCGGTGCTGACCCTGAGCGAGAAAGGCCGTATCAACGGCGAAGTGCGCGTCTCCAACGCGGTCGTCAACGGCACCGTGCACGGCGACCTTTTTGTCGGCGAGCGTCTGGAACTTGCCAACAACGCGCGTATCGATGGCAATGTGCACTACAAGGTGCTGGAGATGGCGGCTGGCGCGCAGGTCAATGGCAAGATGCTGTTCCAGAGCGATGCTCCGCGCCGCCTGGCCGCACCGGATCTCTCCGCTGATCTTGCGGACGATGCCGAGCCCGTGGGTGCTTGAAAAATCGGCTGATCGGGCCGATATGTTCATCGCGCCCGCTGCAGGACTCCTTGACGCATGAATGACACGATCACGCCCACTTATCTCGATGCCGACAGCGCGCCCTTGCTGTTTACAGACGCGGCTGCCGGCAAGGTGCGTGAACTGATTGCCGAGGAGGGCAATCCGGCCTTGAAGCTGCGTGTCTACATCAGCGGTGGCGGTTGCTCCGGTTTCCAGTACGGCTTCACCTTCGACGAAGCGCGCGCCGAGGACGACCTGGCGATAGACAACAGCGGCGTGACCCTGTTGGTCGATCCACTCAGCCTGCAGTACCTCGCCGGTGCCGAGATCGACTATTCCGAATCGCTGACCGGCGCACAATTCGTGATACGCAACCCCAACGCGAAGACGACCTGCGGTTGCGGTTCGTCATTCACCGTATGAGGGCAGTTGCGCGCACGCGCGCGGATTCCTGATCATGAGCGCACGCGTCAATATTTTTGCCGGCAGCGCCCTCGAGCGAAATGCGGAATTGCGCGATGACATCGAATGGGCCGCCGCGCAACGGTCCGATAACAGGGCGCGCTTTCTCGTGCTTGGCGAAGATCATCCTGCGGGGCGTCGTGCGCTTGCGAATGCGACGTCCAGTGCGTTGCGCTGGCTGGATCGTGCCGAACACCAGACGCTTGCGATCGACGTATCGCTGACCTATCTCGGTCAGGACGAGGTGGGGCCGCTGTTTTCTGTGAATGCGGATGCCGCGCTCGCCCAACGTGTCGCCGCCGATCTTGGTGGCGCGTTCATCGATCTGCGTCACGCTGGCGTGTGCCTGCATCCGTTTCAGGCCGGCATATTCGCGTACGCGCGCGCGCTCGCGCACTGGCAGGCGCGCACTCGCTATTGCAGCGCCTGCGGCAGCGCGGTCGAACTCGTCGCGCTCGGACATCGCGGAAAATGCACGAATCCGGCTTGCGCACTGGAGCATTTCCCGCGCGTCGATCCGGCGATGATCGTGATCGTCAACTGGCGCGACCAATGTCTGCTCGGCAGCCAGGCTTCGTGGTCGGAAAACCGCTGGTCGACCTTGGCCGGGTTCATCGAGCCGGGCGAATCGCTTGAGGACGCCGTGCGACGCGAGGTGTTCGAGGAGGCCGGCGTGCGTGTCGGCGCCTGTGATTACCATTCCTCGCAGCCGTGGCCGTTTCCGTCCTCGCTCATGCTCGGCTTTACCGCCGAAGCGATCGATCCGACGATCAAGCTCGGCAACGAACTCAGCGACGCGCGCTGGTTCGGCGTCGACGAGTTGGTCAGCGGTCTTTCGAATGGTCGCATCGTGCTGCCGCCGCGGTTGTCGGTTTCGCACGAATTGATCGCGCATTGGCTACGCGAAAAATCCGGTCTCGAACTTGCCAATCTACTTTCCACCGAACCTTGGCAAAAACCGAGCGCCTGAGCGCAACGCTCCGCTAGAATGTGGCATCGCCCAGCGCATTCTTTCCCGAATACATCATGGCCAAGATCCTGCTTGCCGCCCTGCTGGTCATTGCCGGTGCCTCCGCTTTGCCTGACCTCGCGCGCTGGCGCGATTTTTCCTGGCTCAAGGTGTGGCTGGCGCAGGGCGCGCGCCGCCATGACGGCGCCTTGCATTCACGCTATCCGTTGCTGTTGGTGCCACTTGTCCTGGTTGCCGTCTGCGCCCTGATCCAGGTCGCGCTGCATCATGTGTTGTTCGGTCTGCCGGCATTCGCTTTCAGTGTGGTCGTCTTGTTCTATTGCTGGGGTCCGCGCGATCTCGATGCGGACATCGACGCCGTACTCAAGGCGCCCGACAGCGATCGGCGCAATGCGGCAGCGCAGGCGTTGCGGCCCGATCCGGCGGTCGCAACGCTGCCGCTGGAATCGGCGCCCCTGGTCGAAGCGACATTTGCGTCGGCACTCTCGCGCACCTTCGGCGTGCTGTTCTGGTTCGTCGTCCTCGGGCCTGCCGGCGCGCTCGGCTATCGCATCGTGCAATTGATTGCGCGCAATGCTGCATTCACGTCAGAGGTGGAACCGCAACAACGTGCGTTGCTCGAACGCGTTGCGCTCATGCTCGACTGGGCGCCTTCGCATCTGATCGCACTCACGCTGGCGCTGGTGTCCGAGTTCGACACGGTGATCAAGACCTGGCGCGACTACCACGTTGCGCATGGCAAGGGCTATTTCACGCTCGATCTTGGGTTCCTCGGCGTGCTTGCGCGTGCTGGCGTCGAGGCGGACATTGTCGCCGGCGATGGTTACGCGACAGAAGTCAGCCATCCGCTGGCGGCGCTGACTGACGTGCGCCGCGTGCTGCGGCGCATCCTGGTGGCTTGGCTGGCGGTGATTGCACTGGCCGCGCTGACGCACTGAGCGGGCGCGCGCGATGAGCCTGTCGCGCGCTCAGGTCTTGCCCAGCACGATGCGCAGCACGTCATGTGCTGCGTGCGGTTTGCCGAGTGCGCGTGCGTGTTCTGCCAGCGCCGCCAGTCGCTGCGGCTGCGTGAACAATTCGCGCACGCGATAGTCGAGCGCTGTCGCATCGACCGCTTTCAACGCAGCCCCCTGTTCGAGCAGGTGATCGCAATTGCGCTCTTCCTGACCCGGAATCGGTGCATGCACGATCATCGGCCGGCCGAGTGCCAGGCATTCCGATGTTGTGAGGCCGCCGGGTTTCGTGATGACGAGGTCGCACGCCGTCATCAGTCGCTCGACGCGATCGGTGAAGCCCTGGGCAATGATGCGGTCGGGATGGCGCGCTGCAAGTGCCCGCAGCTTGTCGAGCATCTTCGCATTGCGGCCCGCCAGCGCGACGAGTTGGAAATCCGCCTCCAGCGCGAGCAGGCGCTCGGCGACCTCATCGAGTCCGCCGAGGCCGGCGCCACCACCCATCAGCAGGATCGTCTTTCGCTTCGGATCCAAACCGAATTCGGTGGCACATTCGGCGCGATCGTGTGCCAGCGCGAATGCCGGCATGATCGGGATGCCGTGCGTGTGGATTTTCGCAGCATCGATGCCACGCGCCTGCATGCGGTAGGCGACTTCATCGTTGGCGGCGAAATAGCCCGCCATGTCCGGCACCACCCACATGCCGTGCAAGTCGAAATCGGTCACCACGACGTGAATCGGACAGGCCAGGCGTGCGCGACTGCGTTCGCGCATCATGAGTTCTGCGGGCAGGAAATGCGTGCAGATCACTTTGTCCGGTGCGAAGTCCGCGATCGCCTTGCGCAACGCATGCGTATTGAGACGTTCCATCACGCGGCGCAGGCGCGCCATCGGCGCATTCGGCGGCGTCTTGTCCATGATCCGGTACAGCATCGCCCAGGTGGCTGGAGAGTGCTCGACCAATTTGAGGTAAGCGTCGGTGTAGAGCTTGCGGAAAGGCGTCGGGACGTAATCCATCACGTCCAGATGCAGCGCCTCTGCATCGAAGGATTGCGCAGCAACGCGCAAGGCTTCGGCCGCGCGCACGTGACCGGCACCGGCAGAGACGCTGAGCAACAGGAGTCGAGTCATGATTTGAGGCTCGGGCTAACGCGCGCGCGCGGGTTGGTGCGGTCCGTGTCACTGATTGCGGCGGCGATGAGCTTCATCCATCAAGCCCACTCGCCGCGCAGCGTACGCACGCGTTGTTCGAGCGTTGCTGCATCGGCTTGCGCAGCGGCCACCGGCGCATCGACCGCGACCCCGATGCGCGAACGAAAACGACGCGGCAGGCGCGAACGGCCGAGTGCCGTGTCATGTCGACTGAACACCGAACCCCAAAGCCCGCGCAGCGCGAGCGGGATCACCAGCACTGACCGTCGAGCAAGGATCTGTTCGACGCCAGGCCGGAAGGTCGCGATTTCGCCGTCGCGCGTGAGGCCGCCTTCCGGGAAGATGCAGACCAGTTCGCCTTCGGCGAGCGCGCGATCGACTTCGTCGAATGCGCGTTCGAGCAGGGCTGGATCTTCCTTGCGACCGGCAATCGGAATCGCCTTCGCGGTACGGAAGATGAATCGCAGGACCGGAATGTTGAAGATTTTGTAGTACATCACGAAGCGTATCGGCCGCCGCACCACGCCGCTGATGATCAGCGCATCCAGGAAGCCGACGTGGTTGCAGACCAGCAGGGCAGCGCCCTCATCCGGAATTTTCTCCAGCCCCTCGACCTTGATCCGGTACAGCGTGCTGACAAGGATCCAGGACAGGAATCGCATCAGGAATTCCGGCACCAGGGTGTAGATATAGATTGCAACGACCGCGTTGAGCAGGGCTGTGGCGAGGAAAATTTGCGGAATCGACAGGCCGAGCGTGCCGAGACCGATGCCGAATGCCGCGGCGACGACCATGAACAGCGCATTGAAGATGTTGTTGCCGGCGATCACGCGCGACAGTTCGCTGCGCTCGGCGCGACTTTGCACCAGCGCGAACAGGGGCACGATGTAGAAGCCCGCGAACACGCCGAGCAGGGTGAGATCGAGCGCAATTCGCCAGCTGCCAGGCGCCGCAAGGAAAGCAAATGCGCCGAGGCCGCCAGTTGCTGCGAGGGCGGGCCGCGCGAAGTACAGGTCGATGCCGAACAGCGACAAGCCGATTGATCCGAAGGGCACCAGTCCGATCTCGACCTTGTGCCCGGACAGGCGTTCGCACAGCAGTGAGCCGATGCCGACGCCGAACGAGAAAAGTGCCAGCACGAGGATCGCGACCGATTCATTGCCGCCGAGGAAAAGCTTGGTGTAGTTCGGCAACTGCGCGGTGAACACCCCGCCGAAGAACCAGAACCAGGAGATGCCGAGCACCGAGTTGAATACCGTACGGTTCTTCGTCACGAAACCCAGCACGCGCCAGGTTTCGGTCAACGGATTCCAGTTGAAGGCGAGGCCGGGCGCGGTCGCCGGCGCGGGCGGAATCGTGCGGCTGACCAGATAGCCAACGATGGCGACGCCGATTACGAGGGCCGACGCAGCCGTCGGTCCACTGCCGCCGAGCGCCATCAGCGAGCCGCCGGCGATCATGCCGAAGAGGATTGCCAGCGATGTGCCCATCTCGACGAGGCCGTTGCCGCCGACCAGCTCCCCGGAGTTCAGCGCCTGCGGCAGGATCGAATACTTGATCGGGCCGAACAGCGTCGAATGCAGCCCCATCATGACCAGCACGGTCAGCAGCAGCGGCACGTTGCTCGCATGGAACGCGAACGCAGCCAGTCCCATGGCCGCGATTTCGAACAGCTTCACATACCGGATCAGGCGCGTCTTCTCGAATTTCTCAGCCAGCTGGCCCGCGCTCGCCGAAAACAGGAAGAACGGCAAGATGAACAGCGCCGGGGCGAGGTTCGAATAGAAACCCACCTCGTGGTCGCTCAGGCCCAGGTGGAAGGCGACCAGCACCACCATGGCCTGGCGGAACGCATTGTCGTTGAACGCACCCAGCGCCTGGGTCGCGAAAAACGGCGCGAATCGACGCGTGCGCAGCAGGTCGAACTGACTGGAGCCGCTCATGGCAGGGCCTTGCGTGGGATGACAGGAATCTAGCAGGACCCGGCAGGCGTTGGCGAACGCCGATGCCTGAACTTTATGAGTCGGGACGGGTCCCGACAGCGTTCGTCGCGAGCGGGTAAACTGCGCGGCTCGTCAGCCAGCAGCGGTCTCCTACCGATGTCCATGCGCCATCTCACCTTATTCGCGTTTGTCGCCGTCCTTCTCGCGTCGCCCGCGCCCGTGTTCGCTGAAGCCCTGGTCAAGCCGGTGCCGACGCCGGATTTGTCCAAACTCCCGCCAGCGCGCGCGGCCGATCTGCGCGAGACGCGGGAAACTTTCGAGAACACCAAGGACAAGCTGGTGGGCGAGACGCTGGCCGAGGCCTACGCGATCATCGGCGCGGCCTATGCGAGCAACGGCTTCCTGGATGCGGCCGGGATCGCATTTGACGACGCAACCCAGCTGGCGCCGAAGGACGGCCGCTGGGTTTACGTGCAAGGCATTCTCGCCCGCTCGCGAAAGCAAAATGCGGTCGCACAGAACTACTTCGAACTCGCGCTGCAACTCAATCGCGAGTACGCGCCGATCGTAGTGACGGTCGCGCGCGCGAAGATCGACAACGGCGATCTCGACGGCGCGCGCAAGCTGCTCGCTGAATTCATTCGTTCGCACAGCGATCAGGCCGTGCCATTCGCGCTGCTCGGAGAGATCGCGTTGCGCCAGAAGCGCTACCCCGAGGCCGTTGAGCAGACCGAAAAAGCGTTGTCGATCGATCCCGCAGCGACACGACTCTACGCAACGCTGGCCGATGCGCAGACCGGTGCCGGCAACGCCAAGGCCGCGGCCGATGCCCGCGCGAAAGCCGGTAATGCGGCACCCACGCTGATCGATCCCTTGGGTGATGGCGTGCTTGGAATCACCTCCGCCACTGCGGCCACGGCATCGGCCGACGCGCCTTCTTCGCACGCGAGCGATGCGGCCTCTTTCCTCGCCCTGCGCCAATACGATTCCGCGCGCCATGAACTCGATGAAGCGCTGAAGGCAAGCCCGAACGATTCCACCCTGCTGGCGTTGTACGCGCGCGTCGAGGCTGCTGCTGGCAACCTGCCCGCAGCAAAAACACGCGCGACGTCTGCGATCGCAGCCGGCAAGGACAACGCACTCGCACATCTGAGTCTTGGCGTCGCCCTGGAAATGGCCAACGACGACGCTGGCGCACAGCGCGCTTACGAGGACGCCGTGCGACTCGATCCGAAGCTTGGCGAAGCGCGCGAATTGTATGGCGCGCTGTTGCTGCGCGTGGGTCGTCGCGACGACGCGATCACGCAATTGCGTGCACTGGTGCAACTGGACCTGACCAATCCCGAGCCCTGGCTCAATCTCACTGCCGCGGACGCGATTGCAGGACATTGTGGTTCGGCATTGCGCGATGTCAGCGACGTGCTGGCGAAGGATGCAGGCAATATGTTCGTGCTGCAGCTGTTCGTGCGTCTTGCAAGCACCTGCCCGGCGGCGACTCCCCAGGAACGGCTCGGCGCGCTCGAATACGGTCGAAAATTGAACGGCGCAGGCACCGCGCAGACGGGTGAGGCCTATGCGTTGGCGCTGGCCGCAAACGGCAAGTGGGACGACGCAGTAAAGACCCAGCAGGCAGCCATGTTCCTGCTCGTGCGCAACGGCCTCAAGGGTGCGCTGGTTCCGTATCGCGAGGTCTTGCAGCAGTTGCAGGCACACAAGCTGCCAGACCTGCCATGGCCGGCGAGCGCCGCGATGTACCATCCGGCGCGATTGGCACCGGATCCGAAGGCGGCTCCCGTCCCTGCAAAGTAGATCGGTGCGGGGACCCGGCGCGGCCGGCGGATGCCACAACGCTGACCTTTGTCAGCGTTGCAGCGCGCGATGTCCGATATCGCGGCGCGAGAAGGCACCGTTGAAACGAATTGTCTGGACGACTGCATAGGCGCGCCCACGCGCTGCGGCAAGATCGTCACCGAGCGCGCACACCGCAAGCACGCGTCCGCCCGCCGTGACCACATGGCCCGCGGCATCCACGCGCGTTCCGGCGTGGAATACCTTCGTGTCCGCGCCGGTATCCGCAGCGAGACCTTCGATCACATCGCCGCTGCGTATCTTGCCCGGATAGCCGCCAGCGGCAACCACCACGCCGATCGCGGGCCGCGCATCCCATTCAGCCTTCTTTACGTCCAAAGCGCCATCGAGAGCGGCCTCAACCAGATCGACCAGGTCCGACTTCAGCCGAAGCATGATCGGCTGCGTTTCCGGATCGCCGAGGCGGGCATTGAATTCGATCACCTTGGGTGCGCCGTGTGCATCGATCATCAAACCCGCGTAGAGGAAGCCGCCGAACGGCGCGCCTTCTGCAGCCATGCCGGCAATGGTCGGATGGATCACTTCATCGAGGATGCGCTGCTCGACGGCTGGCGTGACGACGGGCGCGGGCGAATACGCGCCCATGCCGCCGGTGTTGGGTCCGAGATCGCCTTCATCGCGGCGCTTGTGGTCCTGGCTGGTGGCGAGCGGCAATACGTTGTGCCCATCGCTCATGACTATGTAGCTGGCCTCTTCCCCTTCGAGGAATTCTTCGATGACGACGCGCGCGGAAGCGTCGCCGAACGAATGCGCGCCGAGCATGTCATGCAGCGCCTGCTCGGCGTCGGCGAGCGTGAGCGCAACGACCACACCCTTGCCGGCCGCGAGACCGTCGGCCTTGATCACGATCGGCGCACCGTGTTTCTTCACGTGTGCGAGCGCGGGCGCAAGTTCGGTGAACACGGCGTAGTGGGCCGTCGGAATATTGTGGCGGGCGAGGAAATCCTTCGCGAAAGCCTTCGAACTTTCCAGCTGCGCGGCAATCCGCGTTGCGCCGAAGCAACGCAGGCCAGCCGCGCGGAAACGGTCGACGACGCCCATCGCGAGCGCTGCCTCCGGGCCGACCACGGTCAGGCCCACGTCCTCATCGATCGCCAGCGTGAGCAGACCGTCAACATCGGTCATCGCGACATCGGCGTTGCGCACGCCTTCTTCGCGCGCGGTGCCGGCATTGCCCGGCGCGACGATGACTTCGCCGACCAGCGGCGACTGCTTCAACTTCCAGGCGAGCGCGTGTTCGCGGCCGCCGGAACCAATGACGAGGACTTTCATGGGGAGGGCCGGGATTCGGGATTCGGGATTCGGGATTCGGGATTCGGCGGAAGCGGGCTATTCACGATTTTCCAAGCGCCATGGATTCGCTTTTCCGAATCCCCAATCCCGAATCTCGAATCCCGGCTCTCAACTCAATGCCTGAAATGGCGCACGCCGGTAAACACCATGGCCATGTCGTGCTCGTTCGCTGCAGCGATGACTTCTGCATCGCGCATCGAGCCGCCGGGCTGGATCACCGCGCGAATGCCAGCCTCGGCAGCCGTATCGATGCCGTCGCGGAACGGGAAGAACGCATCCGATGCCATCACGCTGCCGGGCACCACGAGTTTCGCTTCCGCCGCCTTCATGGCGGCGATCTTCGCACTGATCACGCGACTCATCTGGCCGGCGCCGATGCCGATGGTGCGGCCGCCACGGACGTACACGATCGCATTCGACTTGACGAACATCGCGACATGCCATGCAAACAGCAGGTCATGCAGTTCAGCGGCATCCGGTGCGCGCCGTGATACCACCTTGAGGTCCGACAGCAGCAAGGTATCGCGGTCGGCATCCTGCACCAGCATGCCACCAGCGACGCGCTTGAAATCTAGAGCCTGCGGTGGCGACAGTGCCCATTCGCCGCTGGCCAGCACGCGCACGTTCGGTTTTGCCGCGATTGCGTCGACGGCATCGGCATCGAAGTCCGGCGCGATCACGACCTCGACGAACTGGCGCTCGACAATCTTGCGAGCAGTAGCAGCATCGAGGCGATGATTGAACGCGATGATGCCGCCGAAGGCGGAAACCGGATCGCAGGCGTAGGCGCGATCGTAAGCTTCCTCGAGATTAGCGCCAAGCGCGACGCCGCAGGGATTGGCGTGCTTGACGATCACGCAGGCCGGCGTCTTCTGGAACGCCTTGACGCACTCCAGTGCGGCGTCGGCATCGGCGATGTTGTTGTACGACAGCTCCTTGCCGGCTAGTACGCGCGCACTGGCCACGGTGCCCGGCGGCACGTCGCGCTCGACATACAAGGCACCACCCTGATGCGGGTTTTCGCCGTAGCGCAGATTCTGCTTGCGCTCGAACGCCAGATGCAGAGTTGGCGCGAATGCCTCGGGCCGCTCGGCGTCCGCGCGCGCTCCGAGCCAGTTTGCGATCAGGCCGTCGTAGCGCGCCGTGTGCGCGTACGTCTTGGCGGCGAGTCGGCGGCGCAGTCCGACCCGTGTGCCGCCTTGCGCGAGGGCTTCGAGCAACTCGGCATAGTCGGCAGGGTCGACCGCTACCACCACATGTTCGTGATTCTTTGCTGCCGCGCGCAGCATCGCCGGGCCGCCGATGTCGATGTTCTCGACCGCGTCTTCGAGGGTGCAGTCGGGTGTCGCGGTAGTCTCTTCGAACGGATAGAGGTTGACGACGAGCAGATCGATCGGTGAGATCCCGTGCTCCGCCATCACTTCGTCGTCAGTGCCGCGGCGTCCGAGCAGGCCGCCATGGACGCCCGGGTGCAGGGTCTTGACGCGACCGTCCATGATCTCCGGAAAACCGGTGACACTGCTGACGTCGGTGACGCTGATGCCCGCGTCGCGCAGTGCCTTCGCCGTGCCCCCGGTCGAGATCAGCGCAATGCCGAGCGAATCGAGTCCGCGTGCGAGATCGGTCAGACCAGCTTTGTCGGAAACGCTGAGCAGGGCGCGCCGGACGGGAACGAGGGTGGCGTCAAGCATGGCTTCGAGGACTGCGGCGGGAAACGCGCGATTATAGCGGTGCGAGGCGAATCGCGCAGAACCGCAGCGTGATCAGTTTGCGAGGCCGTATTGCTGCAGTTTCTTGCGCAAGGTCGCGCGGTTGATGCCGAGAGCGGCCGCGGCCTTGCTCTGGTTGCCGCCGTACCAGGCCATGACTTCGCGCAGCAGTGGCGCTTCCACTTCGCCCAGCACGAGCGCGTGCAGACCCCCGCCGGGCGCCGATTCGACATCCGCAAGATAGCGGCGCACGGCGCGCGAAACGCATTCACGCAGAGCGGGTTGCAACGATGGTTCGTGCGCGACATCGGCGCGCAGCGGGATTGCGGCATTCACAAAAACAGGGCCCCTATGGACGAGCGTATTTCCTTGAGCGGGCCGATGCGCAGGCGAGCGGGCATCGGGAGGGGATATTAGCGCCGTGCTCGCGCCTTGATAAGTCCCCTCGAAGCGAAATCGCATGCATGACACGCAAATTTTCCCCGTATGCCTTCATGCATCGGCACTTGCGTGATCTATCTCATAAGCTCATTGAGAAGATTCATGTAACGCGCACCCGACGCATGCGCGTGCGGATCGCCTGCCTATTCGAACTTGAACTCGAACGCGACCGCATCGCGACCGGGATCGGCAACTTCGAACACCAGAGCAGTGCTTGCACCGGCAGCGAGTCCGCTGTCGATCGCGCGCGCGTCACTGAGATACTCGCGCGGCTGGAAACGGCGCATCGCAACGCGCTTCTCGTCCAGATCCGACAACGCGATCTCGACCATCGGAAACGGTTGTGCGAACGCGGCGTCGTTGCGCAGCGTCGCCGAGATGATGAGCGCGCCGGACACCGATGGATGCGGACGGATATCGCGCGAGAGCAGTTCCAGCGTCGCGGCATCGTGCCGCAATGGCAGTCGACAGCCGAGTTTCACGCAGACGGGTTCCAGCCACACACGTACGCGCGCATCGTTGATCCAGCGCGCTTGTTCCGACCAGGCGATTTCGCCGGCCAGGGTCAGCATCAACAGCGCACTGGCAGCGAGCCATGGCCACGTGCGCGGCGTGCGGGCGCGTCGGCGCGCGGCCGCAAACGCGGGCAATGAGGAGCGCTCGCTCGCCTTGGCGCGATCCGCGGGTTCCGCGGCGAACAAGGTGGTCTGCGCCGGGTTGGGCCGGAACACGGGCAGGTTGAGCTGCGGTGGCCCTGAATGCTTCGGGTGTGTCGGCAGACTCTCGATCGGTTCCGGTGGCAACTGCGCGCTCAGCGTGCGCAGCGCATCAAATACCGAGGCGCAGTGGCCGCAGCGCACGCTGCCGTGCGCCGCTGCCAGTTCGGTGCCGGCGAGCTTGAAGATGGTCTGACAGTGCGGGCATTGCGTATACATGGTGGACGCGTGCGCAACTCTCTTGCAATGAAGCGATTCTAGCCGGTTGGCTGCGGTGGACTGCAACGTTCATTTGGAAGATGGATCGCGAAGTGGATCGTGGTGCTGGGCGCCGGCCCGGAGCGAGACCCATAGCGGTGGCTATGGGTCGAGTGACTGCGCGCGCCGGGAGCGCGCGCGAACATCGAAGCTGGGCCGCAAGGCCGGCGGGCAGGACAGCCAGCCGTAACGAAAAGTCCAGCGCCGCGAGACCGAGCGAGCCGCTACCGAAATGAGCGTTACAGTCCACTAGTCGAGTGTGGGAGCCCAGGTCAGCATGTGTGGATCGAAGCCGCCCTCGATCGTCGGCTTGACGATGCGAAAATAAGGCGACACGTCGAAATCGCGCGGCGCGTACAGGCTTGAATGCCGGATGTGCAGGATCTCGCGCATTTGTGCCTTGCCGGCTGCCCCTTTCTCCTGCGCGAGCTCGATGTCGGGCAGCACCGGGTAGTTGATCGAGGCGAAGGCGCCTGCAATCAGTGATGAACAGATGGCTCGTGTCGGGTCGCCGCTGCCGAGCGCCAGCAGGCGTCGGCGATAGCGTTGCGACACTGGAGGCGGCCGCAGCAGGTAGCGCGCGAGGTCGGCGACGTTGCGCAGGTCGTACTGATTGCCCATTCGCGCGACGACGTAACCAATCAGTGCATCGATCTCGCTGTCGCCGAGCCCCACCGGGCGGCAGATCCGCGTATGCCAGCGCGAAAAATGCGACAGCGGCATCGCACGCACACCCTCGTTGATATCGGCTTCGATGAACAGCTGCGATTCGTCGGCAATGCTGCGACCGAGCGCGTCACCAACAAAGATCGCTGCATGCGACCACGTGGATTGCGTGATCGTGCGGATCGCCGATGAGAATCGGCTGGTGCCTTCGACAAGCAGCACATCGCCCTTGCGCAGCACGGCTGCGAGCAGCGGCGCGCGGTTTGTCGCAAGGTTTGCCGAGTCGCGCGGTTCCGAAAGGTAGCGCGCCAGATGGCGACCGACCCAGCGCAGAGGATTCAAGCGAGCGCCGAATCCGGCGGCCTGGCGTACGATGGCTTCTTCACGCGATGACATGCGCTCAGCGCCGGCGCCCGCTGATGCGTACCCAGTCTTCCTGCGTTGCAACGACGAGATCTTCGAACGCGTCGGCATAGCGTTCGAGCAGTTCCTGTTCCTGCCCGATCAGGATGCCGGACAGTGCGAACGGGGCCTGCGGCTTCACGCACGCGGCAAAGCGCGGTGCAAGCTCAGCCAATGGACCGGCGAGAATGTTCGCGATCAGCACATCGGCGGGTGTTGCCACGTAGTCATCCGGAGCAAACAGGTCGAGGCGGTCGGCGACATCATTGCGCTGTGCATTGTCGCGGCTTGCTTGCAGTGCTTGTGGATCATTGTCGACGCCGATGACGCGCACTGCGCCAAGCTTGAGCGCTGCGATCGCGAGCACGCCGGAACCGCAGCCGTAGTCCACGACCGTCTTGCCGACAAGATCCGACGCGTCCAGCCATTGCAGGCACAGTGCCGTGGTCGGATGCGTGCCGGTGCCAAAGGCGAGGCCCGGATCGAGGCGGACAATGACCGCGTCTGGATCATCGGTCGGCGGTTCGATGTTCGATGGATAGATCCACAGGCGTCGACCAAACTGCATTGGCTGGAACTGGTCCATCCATACGCGCGTCCAGTCCTGATCCTCGATCTCGCGGAAGCGGATCTGCTCGGGCGTGATTTCAGGCACCAGGTCGGTGAGCACGTGCACGAGGCCGGCGCGATCAGCGTCGGGATCGAACAGTGCCGACAGCGCAATTTCGCCCCACACCGGCGTCTCGCCGACACCGGGTTCGAGGATTGCGCGCTCGTTCGGCGTGTCGACCTCGGCATCGAGCAGGGTGACGGCAAGCGCGCCGATTTCCTCGAGCGCGAGTTCGACGTGTTCCTGCTCGGATTGGCGGATGGTGAGGGAGAGTTCTAGCCAGGGCATTTGAAAGCCGGGATTCGGGATGACGGGATTCGGGATTCGAATGACTGTTGATGGTATCGAAAGCAGGCCTTAGTCGAGATGGGCAAATAGGTCGACAGGTTCCCGAAACGAGCTCGTCATCCCGAATCCCCAATCTCGAATCTCGGCTCTTTCATCCAAGCCCTATGGATTTCTCTTTCGCCTCGGCAATCCGCCGCTCGAGGTAATGGATGTTCTGTCCGCCGGTCTGGAAGCCACCATCGGCCATGATGCGTTGCTGCAGCGGCACGTTGGTCTTGATGCCTTCGACGACCATTTCCGACAGCGCGATGCGCATGCGCGCGATTGCGGTGGCGCGGTCGCGGCCGTGCACGATGAGCTTGCCGATCATCGAATCGTAGTTCGGCGGAATCTTGTAGCCATCGTAGACATGCGTATCGACGCGCACGCCGGGACCACCCGGGCATTCGAAACGCTTCACCGTGCCCGGACTCGGCATGAAAGTGTCGGGGTCTTCCGCGTTGACACGGCATTCGATCGAGTGGCCGCTGAGCTTGATGTCTTCCTGGCACAGCGAGAGCTTTTCGCCCGCGGCAATCAGCAGTTGCTCGCGCACGAGATCGACGCCGGTGATGAACTCGGTGACCGGATGTTCGACCTGGATGCGCGTGTTCATTTCGATGAAGTAGAAGCGGCCGTCCTCGTACAGGAACTCGAACGTGCCGGCGCCGCGATAGCCGATGCGCAGGCAGGCCTCGACGCAGACCTTGCCGATGTCGGCGCGCTGCTCCGGCGTGATGCCAGGCGCGGGTGCTTCCTCGACGACCTTCTGGTGACGGCGCTGCATCGAGCAGTCGCGTTCACCGAGATGAATCGCATTGCCCTGGCCATCCGCGAGCACCTGGATTTCGATATGGCGCGGATTCTCGAGGAACTTCTCCATGTAGACCTCGCCATTGCCGAACGCGGCCTTGGCTTCGGACTTGGTCATGGTGATCGCGTTCGACAGATGCGCCTCGGTATGCACCACGCGCATGCCGCGTCCGCCACCGCCACCGGCCGCCTTGATGATGACGGGATAGCCGATGTCGCGCGCGATCTTGCCATTGCTGACCATGTCCTCGCCGAGCGGTCCGCCCGAGCCTGGCACGCATGGAACGCCCGCGGCTTTCATCGCACGGATCGCCTCGACCTTGTCGCCCATCAGACGGATCACGCTGGCGGTCGGTCCGATGAAGATGAAACCGGATTTCTCGACGCGTTCGGCGAAGTCGGCGTTCTCCGAAAGGAAACCGTAGCCGGGATGGATCGCCTGCGCGTCGGTGACTTCGGCGGCCGCGATGATCGCGGGCACGTTGAGATAACTCTCGCCCGCAGGCGCCGGCCCGATGCAGACCGACTCATCGGCCATGCCGACATGCTTGAGATTGCGGTCGACCGTTGAATGCACCGCAACGGTCTTGATGCCAAGCGTGTGGCACGCGCGCAGCACGCGCAATGCGATCTCGCCGCGGTTCGCGATGACGACTTTATCTAGCATGGGAAGAGCCGGGATTTGGGATTTGGGATTTGGGATTCGACCCGGCGCTTGCGCCCGGTGTCTTCGTGTCACGTGCAGCCAGCGAGCGGATCAAGGCGTTTAATTTGGCGAAGACCGCATCAAGTTGTTCGAGCAGTTGCGGTGCGTCGCTCGCCAGGCGAAGGCGCAGGGCAAGCTGGATTTGAGTATCGAGTTCGGAAAGCGACCCTCTCGCGATTGAGAGGAAGCGCACGTATTCGGGGGTTGAGCGTCGGGCGGCACCCTCCGCGATATTCGAAGGAACGCTGATGGCAGCGCGCCGGATCTGCGCAGTAAGGCCAAAGCGCTCGGCGTCGGGAAAGGCGGCGGAAAAACGATACGTCGTTTCGACGAGATCCATCGCATCGCGCCAAACGTCCAGGCGTTCGTGCGGCCGCGGGCCCGAATCCCGAATCCCGATTCTCGAATCCCGGCTTTTCATCCAATCACGAACATGGGTTCGTCGAATTCGACCGGCTGGCCGTTGTTGACGAGGATCGCTCTCACGGTGCCGCTGATATCGGCCTCGATCTGGTTGAACATCTTCATCGCTTCGATGATGCCAAGCGTGTCGCCAGCCTTGACCGCCTGGCCGACCTTCACGTAGACCGCGGATTCCGGATTGGCCGATGCGTAGAACGTGCCGACCATCGGCGCCTTGACCACGTGCCCTTCCGGAGTCGACTTTTCCTCCGCTGGCGCAGGCGCGCTAGCGGCAGCCGGAGCTGCGGCGACGTGCACGGGTTGCACCTGCTGAGGTGCGGCGGCAGGAAATGCACTGACCATGCCCTTGGGGATGCGCGACAGCCGCACGATCTCCTCGCCCTCCTTGATCTCGAGTTCGGCGAGATTGGATTCTTCGAGCAAGTCGATGAGTTTCTTGATCTTGCGCAGGTCCATCGGGACTCCTGGCTGAAAGTCGATTGAAGAAGGTTTAGGCCGCAAGCCGGCGTAGTGCGGCGTCGAGCGCGAAGCGATAGCCTTCGGCGCCGAAGCCGGCGATCACGCCGACTGCGAGGTCGGAAAAATACGAATGGCGACGGAACGCCTCGCGCGCATGCACATTGCTCAGATGCACTTCGATGAACGGAATCGCGACCGCTGCCAACGCATCGCGCAAGGCGATGCTGGTGTGCGTGAACGCGCCCGGGTTGATCAGGATGAAGGCCGTGCCGTCGGTCGCTGCCGCCTGCACGCGATCGATCAGCACATGCTCGGCATTGGACTGCAGCGCGGTCACTTCATGTCCCGCGGTACGTGCCGCCTGTGCAAGGTCGGCGTCGATCTCGGCCAGGGTCGTGCGGCCGTACACCGCCGGCTCGCGTGTGCCGAGCAGGTTGAGGTTGGGGCCATGCAGGACCAGCACTGTTGCCAAGATGGCGGCTCACTCAAAACGGGCCGCTAGTCTGGGGGAGACATCGCATTCTGTCCAGTTCGGCGACGTTTGACGGGTATTTGCCGAGATTGCGCGAACTCTTTGCCTAAAGGTGAGGCTTTAGCCAGCGATCGAGACTGTCTTCCGTGAAATTTCCGAAGCGTTGCGCGACGATGCGGCCATCGCGGCCGACCAGCACCGAATACGGCAGCACATTGCGCGTATTGCCGTAGATGGCGGAAACATCGCGGCCATTGGGAGCCAATGCATCCGGGTCGTCAATCAGGATCGGATAGATGACAGGGTGGCTCGCGAGGAAATCATTCGCTGCCAAAGCGCTGTCGGCAGCAATGCCGACGATCTGCAGACCGCGCGCTGCGAGCCGCTGCTGAGTGTGATCGAGCAGCGGCATTTCCTCGCGACAGGGGCCGCACCAGCTTGCCCAGAAATTCAGCAGGATCAGCTTGCCCTTCCACTGCGCCAGGCTTTGCGCGTGACCTTCGGCGTCAGGCAGGTGAATGTCGGGGCGAAGTCCGCCGATCGCGAGCGCACCGGCGGCCGTTGGCGTTGGCGAAGTCATCGGTCGCAGCCAAGCGCCAGCGAACAGGCCGGCCAGCGCGCCGCCACCAGCCAGCGCAACTATCAGCAGTGTGGTGCGATCGAACACGAGCGACTCAGTGCGCCGCAGGCGCGAGCGCCTCTTCGACGATGCTCTGCGTCAATACCGTCGGCAGCGCATGGCCCGGGCCGGATTCGCCGGCGCGAAATACGACATAGAGCGGCACGCCGACCGACTTGTAGTCCTTGAGGAACGCGGTGATCGCGGGATCGACATTGGTCCAGTCCCCGGTCATGAGCACCGCATTGCTGCGCTTGAGCAGGGCGCGGAACGCATCGGTGCCGAGCACCGCGCGTTCATTCACCTTGCAGGTCACGCACCAGTCCGCACCCATGTCGACAAACACGCTGCGACCTTCGGCACGCAGCGCCGTGAGGCGTTCTGCCGAATACGCGACGGTGTCCTTCGAATCCGCCTGGGTGTGCGTCGGCACCGCCAGCTGCGCGACCTCGACGATTGGCCAGAGCGCGGCAAGCACGACCAGCATCGCGAGCGCACGCATGAGCGGGCCACCACGATAACGGCTTTGTTCCCACCACCACAGGCCGAGCGCGAGCAAGGTCGCGCCAGCGAGGACCCAGCCGATTGCGTCGACGCCGCGCTGGTTGCCGAGCACCCAGGCCAGCCACACCGCCGTCAGGTACATCGGGAACGCGAGCACCTGCTTCAGCGTTTCCATCCAGGCGCCGGGTTTGGGCAGGCGCGAGGCGAGCGCGGGCACGAAACCGATGAGCAGGAAGGGCAGCGCAAGGCCGATGCCGAGTGCGAGGAACACGAGCAGCGCTACCAATGATGAAGAGGAGAACGCGAAGGCGAGTGCCGAACCCATGAACGGGGCCGTGCACGGGCTTGCGACGACGACAGCCAGTACGCCGGTGAAGAAATCGCCGGCCGTGCCGCTGCGAGTGCTCAGGCCCTGACCGACTCCGGCAAGGCTGGCGCCCATGTTGAACACGCCCGACAGGCTCAGTCCAATCGCGAACAGGATGTAGACGAGCACTGCGACGAACACCGGCTGCTGCAACTGGAACCCCCAGCCGAGCGCCTGTCCGGCCGCGCGCAGCCCGATGACGGCAAGACCGATCGATGCAAACGCGGCGAGCACGCCGGCGGTGTAGGCGAGCGCGTGCTTGCGTGCTTTCTCGTGGCTTTCGCCACTTTGCGCGAGACCAAGCACCTTGAGCGAGAGGATCGGCAACACACACGGCATCAGGTTCAGGATCAGGCCGCCGAGCAGGGCCAGCACGAGTGCGCCGAGGATGCCTGCGCCGCTGGGTGCTGGCGGCATGCTGCGCAACGCGTTGTTATCCGCAGGCGATGGCGTGCTTGCGGCGTTGCGATCTGCCATCGGCGGGGCAGCCTCGATGAAGGAAGCCTTCGCGCTCGCGAGCTCTGTCGCCGTCGCCGCCGGCATGGCGATGCTGATGTCGCGCTGCATGACCGGATAGCAGATGCCGTTTTCGAGGCAACCCTGATATTCGGCATGCAGCTTGATCGTCTGCGGTGTGCCATTCGCACGCCCGAGTGGGATCGGCAACTCGACCTGGTCGAAGTAAACAGTGACGGTGCCGAAATGTTCGTCGGTATGCGGTACGCCTTGCGGCCACTTCGGTGCTCCGAGCCTGACGCCGTTGCTGTCGGTGAGCACGAACGAACTCTTGTCGCGATACAGGTAATAGCCCTTGGGCATCGTCCAGCGCGCGAGGATAGCGGTCGGACTTTGCGCGATCGCCTCGAACACGAATGCCTGTTCGGCGGGCAGCGGCGCATTGTCCTGAGCGCCAGACGCGTTGTTGCCGCCGAGATTGATCAACGGCGCCGCCACCGGCATGGCGACGGGAGCGGCGTCGCCGGTTGTATTTTTGGGCGCGGCTTCAGCCGCGGTGCTCTTCTGGCTATCCATCGTCACCAGCGCGGCATCGCCGACGCCGAGCATCAACGTGGTCGGGCTTGGCGGGTAGCAGATCTTTGGATCGGTTTCGTGGCAGCCCTGCACGGTGAGCGTGAAGGCGACCGTCTTCGCCCCCGCATCGGCAAGCGTGTAGTGCAGCACGGCATCGATCGAATGGTGATAGACCTCGACGTCGCCAAGGAATTCGTCGTGCTTCTTCTCGCCCGCCGGCATATCGAGGGCGCCGAGCACCAGCCGTTCCTGCGCCGCCTTGGCCTTGATGCGCGCGCGGTACAGGTAGTAGTCGCTGGCGATGGTCCAGTGCAGCGCGATCTTGCCGGGCTCGTTGATGCGTGCACTCAGCTTGAACGCGTCCTCGACCGGCAGCAGGGTCGGCTCCGCTGCGGCACCGGGGTCGTCAGCATTCCGATTGTCGGCGCCGCCGTTGTCAGCACGTGGTTCGTCCGTTGTTTGCGCCTGCACGGCACCGGCAAGAAGGGACAACGCGATGAGGCCGGCAAACAACGTGCGCATGGGGCGAAACTCCGGATGGATCGGGGCGATGCGGTAAGGACCGCGTTTGGACCGCATCGCTTGCACGACGTTCATTGTGTCTCGGACTCCACCCAGTCCAGGTAGCTATCAACGCCATCGACGACGTCGAGCGCTATCAGTTCGGGCAGGTCGTAGGGATGCAGGTCCGGCAGACGCGATTTCAGCGCGTCGAAACGTGCGTGCGTGGTCTTGATCAACAGAAGCACTTCGGTGTCCGTATGCAGTTCACCCTTCCAGCGATACGTCGAGCTGATGCCGGGAATTGCGTGTACGCACGCCGCGAGACGTTCCTCGACGAGCTGGCGCGCGATGCGCGTCGCCGTTTCGGCGTCGGGGCAGCTGCAATGGGCGAGAAGGACGGACATGGCGGGCAACGCGTCGTGCGAGCCCGTGATCATCGCACAGCGGCGCCGACGCAGCAGACGCCGGCGTGCCGGCGTCGCCGCGGACTTGCGTTCGTCTACGGCGCTCCCTCGAAACCGTTCGCAAAGATCACGTCGTCGCTGATGAGTTCGCAGGTCGGTGGATTGACCGACTCGAACAGCGCGCGCGTTGCCCATTCGGGGTGATCGACGAACGGATTGCGATTGCCCTGGAAGCTGTAGATCACTTCGTCGCGCGCACGTTCCGCATCAT
Source organism: Dokdonella sp. (assembly GCA_039926025.1). GTDB lineage: Bacteria > Pseudomonadota > Gammaproteobacteria > Xanthomonadales > Rhodanobacteraceae > Dokdonella_A. Next base: position 2,362 of record JBDSXV010000202.1, on the reverse strand, counting down.
CCGGCGGGTCGTCCTGGTTCCACGCGAGCAGGTCGGTCAGCAAGCCCATGTACGCGGGCTGCGTGTAGTCGTTGCGGCCGACGATCAGTGCGCGGTTGTCGGTGAGCTCAAGTTCGGGCTCGATCTGGCCGCTGGCCGGATCGACACCGCCTTCGTAGCGGATCGCCATGTACATCACGGCGCGCGCGACGTCGCCCTTGCGATGACCCCAGGTCTGGAACGAGTTGTTGTTGGTCCAGTTCGAGTTGCCCGGATATGCGCCGCTGCCGCCACCGAAACCGCCGTTCGCCTCGGTCGTGCGCTCGCCGCAATTGGTCGCGCAGTCCGCATATGGGCTGTTGCCGCGATCCGCATTCCACTGCGTGTCGGACAGGTACAGCATGTGGGTGTCGGTATACGGCGCGTTCGGCGTGCCCAGATTGCCGGTGTCGGTCGGAAAACCGAGCGAGTTGGGCCAGGTGTGTTCGCGGTTGTAGGTGATGCCGCTGCCACTGCCGCCGGCGCGGTCGGTGATCGCGGTGTAGAAATGGTTGCGATAGACATCGAGGATTTGCGCCGGGTTGGCGGGATTCGCCTGCGCTGCCTCGAGAATCGTCCAGGTGTTGATACCCGAACTGCTGTAGTAGGGATAAGCAGTGTGACCGCGGATCGTCAGGTGCAGCGAGCAGCGCAACTGATCCGGACTGCTCGTATTGACGTGTGCGTAATACCCGTCGACGTTGCCGCCGACACTGATCGAGAAGTGTCGGGTCACGTCGGCGGCAAGATGGACGCCGAATCCGTTCTGTACCTCGCTCGCGCTGATCGTGAAGATGCACTGCGCGCCGGCCGGCAATGCACTTTGCGGCGTCAGCGTGCGGTTCGCCCCGCTGCCGCTTTCATCAAGCGTGACCGTGCTCGAATCGCAGGCGAGAGCGAACGCATTCGCGCTGGTCGTCACCGCTTCGCTGAATGTCACACCGATCGTGCTCGCCGCCGGCACATTGCTCGCGCCGTCGGCCGGCACAATCGAGACGACGCCCGGAGGAAAACTGCTGGGGTCCAGCGTGTGGAACGCGACGATGGTGTCGCTGGCCGGGTGATCCGGCGTACCGTCGTTGTCGACGATTTCGCTGGCCAGGATCGTCCAGGTGCAGTCCTCGTCTGCCGCGAACGCCGACACGGGCGTCAGCGTGTACGTGGTCGGCCCGCCGCTTGCGGCGACCACATGCACGCCCGATACGGAGCACTCCAATGAAAACCACGGAAAGCTGAGCATCGAGACCGGTTCGCTGAACGTGACCGAGACCGACGCGTCGAGGGCGACGTCGACCGCATTATTGAGCGGTGTAGTGGTTGTCACGCTTGGCGGAACGTCGACCGGTGGATCGCCAGCGACAGCGAAGCTGATGTCGTCGATGGCGAGGCCGTCGTCGGCGCCGGATGCGTCCATGTCGACCCAGCGCAGCCACAGGCTGGCATTCGGCGCGAGATTGAGTCCGCTGATCGAAGCCGCAATCGCGCTGCGATTTGCAACTGCGTTTCCGTCGAGCGCACCGAGTGTGCCGCTGCTCACCGGTGAGACGAAATCAAGCGCGGCGATGCTGACCCAGGTGGCCGCGCTGTCGCTGACTGAAGTCGCATCGAGACTGTATTGGGCGGCGATGCGATCGCTGCGACCCGCGGCGCCAAGGCGCCATTGTTCGCCGGTGAAACTCACCGCGATTTCGCTTAACGCGAGCGTGGTGTCGTTGCGCAGTTGCGCGCCGATGGAGGACGCGAGCGAGCCAGAACGCAGCATGCCGAGCGCGCGGTCGCTGTTCGTGCCGAAGCTGTAGGTGTCGCCTGCATTGGCGCCGCCATTGCTCGCGGTATAGGTCGTGTTGGCATTGCCGCCGCTCTCGGCCAGATACCAACCGTCAGGCAGGGTCGCGCTGCTGCCACTCGCGGCCAACGCATTGAAGTCCTGCACCGCTGGTGTGCCGCCGACCAGGGAGACGTATTGCGCCAGCGCCGACGGCATGGCGAAAGCAAAAAGCAGGCACAGCGCTGCGCCGCGGGCGCCTCGTTTGAACATCATGAAATACGTCCTCTGGAGCCCGTCCGGACCTTGTGTCGCAGACCTGACCGCCGACTATAACCGAGGCCCATGGCCGTTCCGTGCAATCAGCCGCCGCTGCGCACTTGAATGGCCGGACGAGGGCTCCATCTGTTGTGCAAGACGAAGCGGTCCTTCCATTGCGCTGACCGCGCCGCTAAACTTGGCACTCAGCAACACCAAGTGCTAACAACTTTCCGTAAACCCTTCCATATCAAACAGTTGATGGAGATACACATGAAGCTTCGCCCGTTGCACGACCGCGTCATCATCAAGCGTCTGGAG
>JBDSXV010000201.1:0-7879 GCA_039926025.1 Dokdonella sp. | reverse complement strand
CAGGCACAGAAGGCCGGCTACGACGAAGCGCTGATGCTCGATCCGCATGGCTTCGTGGCCACGTGCAACTCGACGCACTTCTTCATCGTGCGGCGCGGCGAAGTGTGGACGTCCACGGGTGACTACTGCCTCGGCGGCATCACCCGCGCCAATGTGATCAGGCTGTGTCGCGAACACGGCATTCCCGTATACGAGAAAAACTTCAGCCTCACCGACGTCTACGGCGCCGAAGAAGCCTTCGTCACCGGCACGTTCGCCGGGCTCACGCCAGCCCGCGAGATCGACGGCCGTGTGATGGGCGATGGCAAACGCGGCCCCATGGTCGAGCGCCTGCAACAGCTCTACATGGCGTTGGTAAAAAAGGAGAGCCGCGCGGAACCTCGTGTATGAGCGCGCCGCGCGAACCCTTGCGCATCGCCGTGTGGTCGGGACCGCGCAACATCTCCACCGCGCTGATGCGCGCGTGGGAAAACCGCGAGGACACCGCCGTCATCGACGAACCGTTCTACGCGCACTACCTGATCGCCACCGGCGTCGCGCATCCCGGTCGTGACGAAGTGATCGCAGCGCAGAACAACGATGCAACGGATGTCGCGGCGATGCTTACTGGCCCGATTCCGGATGGCAAAGACATCTGGTATCAGAAGCACATGACCCAGCACATGCTGCCGCACATGCCGCTGGACTGGCTCGACCGAGTAACCAACTGTTTCCTCATCCGCGAACCGGCCGCGGTGGTCGCCTCCTTCACCATCCAGCGCCCCGATGCCGCGGCGTGGGAACTCGGCTTCGAGCAGCAATCCCGGCTGTTCGATCATGTGTGCGATCGACTCGGCACCGCGCCTCCGGTGATCGACGCGAGCGACGTCCTGAAGAACCCCGCGGGTACCTTGGGCGCCCTGTGTGCACGACTCGGCATTCCCTTCAGCCCACGCATGCTGGAATGGCCGCGCGGCCCGCGCGCGAGCGATGGCGTGTGGGCGCCGCACTGGTACGCCGCGGTGGAGAATTCCACCGGGTTTGCACCGTACGAAGCACGCAAGCCGAAACTGAGCGTGTTCCAGCGCGCCTTGGTGGAACAGTGCCAGCCGCATTACGGGAGGCTTTCTGCACACCGGCTGGTCGGCGCCTGATGTTTGCCCGCTTCGATGGCCGCTTAGCCTGAGGTTGTCGGAGCTCTGCAGAACTTGCCATCGCAAAGCGTCTGCGCGTGCCGGGATTTTGCATGCGGATCGCGCTCGGGCTTGATCCGTACCCGTTGGACCCCGCACGTCATTGTGCAAATTCAATTATCTCCGCCCTGGAAGTTCGTCCGGATTCGGTCGGGGAGATGCGGCGCGCGGAAGCAGGAATGGACCAATGCATTCGGCGCAAGGTGGCCCTTCCCGGCGCAACGCCGGCTCGCATACTTCATCACTTCGAGCGTCACCCGGCGGTCACAAGAAGGAACATCGTCATGGGATCGATTCAATGGATCCACGCACCATGATCCAACAGGCCACGCGGCTTGGCCTCATTGCGCGCGTGCTGACAGCGATTCTGTCCATGCATTCGATGCCGGCGCATTCGGATGCCGACGTCGTGACGGCAGTGCAGCAGGCGTCGACCGCCGATCCAGCTCCACCGCGGCAGCGATTGGATGACGCCTGGTGGACAGGCCCGGTCATCGCCAATTCGCCGGCACCGCTGCCGCAGGGCCATTTCTACGCCGAAAGCTATTTCTTCGACGAGCGATCCGAGGGCAACGACGGCTTTGGATCGCAGACCTATCTGCTGTACGGCTTGACCGACCGGTGGACGGTCGGCCTGCGGCCCTCGTTCGGCTACAGGCAACCCGACGACGGCGACAACAGCTCACACATCGGCGTCGGTGACGTAGCGCTGCATGCGCAATATGCAGTGACGACGCTGGATCCCGAAGGTCGGATGCCGGCGATCGCACTGGCGATCGAAGAGACGTTGCCGATCGGCCGCTACGATCGTCTCGATCGAGCCAGCAATGGCTTCGGCAACGGCGCATATGCAACGACGCTCGGTGTCTATGCACAGCAAGTCTTCTGGTTGCCCAATGGCCGCATTCTGCGTGGCCGCATCAATATCGGCGGCTCGTTCTCAAGCCGCGTTGCTGTGCATGACCTCAGTGTTTACGGCACGTCCGATGGATTCGACGGGAAGGCGCGGCCTGGCGCGAGCGTCTCTTTCGACAATGCGTGGGAATACAGTCTCAGCAGCCAATGGGTGCTCGCAACGGACTTCTACTATCGCCACGACCAACCCACCGCCGTCCGCGACGCGAACGGCACCCATCGTGCGAGCACGTTCGACACATTCGCTCTCGTGCCAGCCGTCGAATACAACTGGTCACCGCGGATCGGTGTGATATTCGGTGCGCGCTACATTGCCGCGCGTGGACACGATGCGCGCTCGCTTACTCCGATCATCGCGTTGAGCGTGTTCATGTAACCCGGTCTTCGATCCTCTCGTCTAACGCGTGGCTGTTGCGCGCGAACGCAAAAGGGACGGAGGAATCATGCGTTTCAAACGGATAATTCCTCGTCCCCTTATCGGCAAGGATCAGTGACCGTGGTTCCTGATCAACTCCAGATGCCACAATTCGCGGCCTGTCGAGTTGGACTCGGGTGGCGGGACAACGATCTTTCCGCTACCCAGCGCACCCGCATACGCGCCGGTTCCGCCGGTGACGATGACATCGTACGAGGCGATGCCATCGGCGAAGCAGACGTTGCCCGGCGCGTGAATCGACAACGTACCCCGCGGCAGCGTCAACGTACCGGATGTTTCGATAGGCAGGCAGGTCGGATGCGCATCGTCGAAAGTCGACGGATTGACCATCGCGACGCGACTGAACTGCAGGTTGTGCGTCTGCGGCTGATCGGATACGCCTGTCACGTTGATGCAAATGTCCTCGACGGGAGCGCTGGCCGGGCAATTTCCGAAGACGAACGTCTGCGCGAAATTGATGTCGATTTCTGACGCTTCATCGACTCTTGCGGACGCACCGGCAGACATGAGAAGACCACTCGCCAGACACAGCAGGACGGCGGGCAATGATTTGAAGGACATGACAACTCCCTTGAGTGGAAACACACGATGGATCGAACGAACCCGAGGATCGGGATACGTGCGGAGACGCTTCGCCATCTTTTTTGCATGGCCAACATGGCGTCTCGGGTGCCAACGTAATGAGGAAGTCCGGCCGCGGGCGGGACAAAGGGATGAGGCGTATCACGCGGGGACGAAGCGCTGGGATCAGGGGACAGTTCGCGGCGCGACGCGGGCAAAACCGGCGCTGGCGCCAGCGCCAGGTTGACCGTGCCTGGGACGAACGGTGAGATCCCGATGACGAAACATCCGCCAGGGCGACGCAGGACTACTAAACTCACCCCTGCACGTCGGGCGGCGGAAGGTTCGACCCACGTCGCGTCCCCAGTACGACAGACAAGGTCCGCAAAGATGGTTCTCCCGCAATCACGTCGCACGGTCTATTTCGGCGCGTGGCTCATCGCCGCGGCGTACATGTTTTGCATGTATGTCGCCTTCCTGCCGTGGCGCATCGTGCTGATCGAGGTCAGCGCGCACTTCAGCTCATGGATGCTGCTGGCATGGTTCGCCATTCCGCTGATCCGGCGCTGGCCCTTGCGATGGCACTGGCGATCCTGGCTGTTCCACCTTGTGCTGGGCATCGGCTTTACGCTCGCAGATATCTACCTCGCACATCTCGTCATCCAACTCTCCCGGCGCCAACCCGATATCCTGCCATCGACCGATTTTTTCCTGTCGACGTTCGAGAGCTGCTTCCAGCTGGCATTCCTGATCTATCTGGCGCTGGTGGCTATCGTCCAGGGACGCGATGCGCTCAACCTCGCGCACGATCGCAAACTTCAGGTCGAGGAACACAAGGCCGCTTTCGTGCAAGCGCAATTGCAGAACCTGAAAGCACAGCTGCAACCGCATTTTCTTTTCAACACGCTCAACACCGTGGCTTCTCTCATGCACTACGACCTGGTCTCGGCCGATCGCATGATCAACCGGCTGAGTGAATTGCTGCGCATTTCGCTGCAGGAGGGCGGAAACCCGACGGTCAGCCTGAGGCAGGAAATGTCGTTCCTCGAAGCGTATCTGCAGATCGAGAAAATGCGCTTCGAGCACAGACTCACCGTCGACTGGGCGATCCCGGAGAGCCTGCACGATCATCCGATTCCATCGTTCATTCTCCAGCCGCTGGTCGAAAACGCGATCAAGTACGGCGTGGCTCCGCGCACTGCGGGCGGAAGTATCGTCATCCGCGCTTACGCGCAAGACGATGCCCTGCTGCTGGAGGTTGAAGACGACGCGCCGGAGGCGCTACCCGGAAAAGGCGGCTTCGGCATCGGCTTGAGCAACACGCGTACGCGGCTGGAAACGCTTTTTGGCCTTCGGCAGAAATTCGAACTGGTTCGCGCTGGCACGGGCACGGTGGCGCGAATCCGCCTGCCGCTGTCCTCGCCGGAAGCGCTGGCGGCATGAACGGCGCATCGACCGATCCCCTACGCGTCCTGATCGCCGACGACGAAACCGCAGCGCGACGCCGGCTGCTGCACTTTCTGGCCGCGGAGCCGGATGTCTGCGTGGTCGGCGAATGCCGCGACGGCAAGGAAACCTGCGCGAAGATCACGCAGCTGATGCCCGACCTGGTATTTCTGGACGTGGAGATGCCCGAACTGAGCGGCATCGAGGTGGTCGAGAAGATCGGCGTCGAGCGCATGCCGGCGACCATCTTTGCGACCGCGTACGACCACTACGCGGTGGCCGCTTTCGATGCGAATGCCATCGACTATCTCCTCAAGCCATTCGACGATGAGCGTTTCGCCAGATCCCTGGCAAAGGCCAGGCATCGCATTCGTACGGCGCCCGCGGCCGCCTACCACGGGCAGCTCGGTGCCCTGCTCTCGAGACTTGCCGGCACGCGGACGTATTCGGACCGACTGTTGGTGAAAGTGGATGAATCGCAGGAACTGATCAAGACGGCGGACATCGTGCACATCAGCGCGGAGCGGAACTACGTCAGGCTGTACACGACGGCCGACGCCCATGTGATGCGCGAGACCATGAAGGCCATTCACGAGCGCCTCGACCCTGCGTTGTTTCGACGGATACACCGCTCGCATATCGTCAACCTCGATCACGTACGGAAAATACTGCCGTGGTTTGGAGGAGATTGCCTGGTCATGATGGATAGCGGAACACGGCTGACGCTGAGCCGGAATTATCGCGACGCGCTGGAAAGCTTCAAGTAAGCGGGCAAACAATAAAACCGCGACGTCGCCACGAGAGCCAAGGTCGGGGTCAACGTCGACTTCCGAAACGCCGCGCACTTGGTGTTCAACTTCCGCCAATATTCGCGCCGCCATGCAAGCGCGACCCGCGAGCTGCGCACGCCCTGAGAAGACTTCGGCAACGCGAACGCAGGAAAGAGTACCCTGCGCCTGTCTGAAAATTCCCGACCTTGATCAGGAGCAGTCATGCACGCCCGGCCAGCCTTCCTCACGATCCTGAGTGCCCTCGCGTGGGCAACCATCCCCAGCCTTTGCGATGCGAGTGATGGCGCTCTGGATCCTTCGTTTGCCGGGACGGGTGAGACGTCCTTGGTCGTCGCTTCCGGCGTCACTCCAAGCGGCAACGCGATGGGCGTGGCCGCCGTCGCCGGAAAAATCGTCATTGCCGGCACCGGATCGGTACCCGCGGTCTCATCGACACTGGCCATCGCACGCCTGCTCGATGACGGAACGCCCGACGCGTCGTTCGGCAACCTGATTGGCCAGCCCGGACGCAGCGCGTTCGATCTCAGCGGCGTGGGACTGACTTTTTTCTACTACGCAGGCTTTGCCGCATCAACGGCCGGCACTGCGTACTATCTCGGCGGCACGTCGTATTTGACTCCGACCTACGTAGGCGCCGTGCTGCGTGTGGACGACACCGGCAATCTCGACAGCGCCTTCGCCCAGAACGGCTATGCCATCGTGGACCTGAGTGGCGGCGGCCCTCCCCACAGCGTGTTTGCGCGTGCCGTCGCTGCCACGCCGCAAGGTGGCGTGCTGGTTGCCGGTGACGACTACACCGCGACAACGCCCCCCTCGCCCTATGTGGTGAGATTCCTCGCCGACGGCACGCAGGATTCCAGCTTCAACGCCAATACCGGATTTGTATACATTCCCGTCCCCGCGACTGCACAGGGTCTTGGCATCGTCGACATCAAGCTCGCCGCAGCAGGCGATATCTACCTTGGAATAAAATTTTCGCCCAGCGCAGGCGGCTCACGAATGGCCCTCGCCCACATCGACGCCAGCGGTGTTCTCGATACCGCATTTGCGAACGCTTCCACACTCGCGATCGTTGATTTTGGCATCGGCAGCGCATCGTCCTATGACTTTCCGACCCGCATTGCCGTGCAACCGGGCGGCAAGATCCTCGTCACCGGCAGCGTGGCTGCCACCGCCGCTCCGAATGAACGTTGCGGCATCGCCCGCTTCAATCCCAACGGCGCGCCGGACACGGCGTTCGGCGTCGCAGGACGGCAGGACTACGCGGAGGTCGGCGGCTGCGATGACATTGCCGTGCAGGGAAACCGACGCATCCTTGTGACCGGAAACCAGGCGGGCGACCACGGCGCAGCGTTTGTCCTCGCGCTGAATATCGCCGACGGAAGCATCGACAACAGCTTCGGCACGGCCGGAATTTCCGAGTTCAGCGCGTCCACTCCGATAATCAATGCACTTGCGATCGACCGTTCGCAGCGTCCCGTACTCGCAGGCAACATGTCGACCCCAGGCTTCTACGTGGCGCGCCTGACCGCCGACGTGATCTACGCGGACGGCTTTGACGGCGATTGATGCCGTCATCACCCCGCCCATCAGCGCAGGCCGGCGCAGGCCGGACGTCGCGTGGACTTCGCTCGGGCGTAGGGCGGGCGTAGGGCGGGCTTAAGCCCGCCAAACACCTCAACACGCCTCAACTACCGGTCGAACGCAAGGATTGGGGTCTCACATTGGTACCTCACAACGCGCACAAACGCTCTCCACCGAAGCCTGCTCCTTTCCACCGCGATCGATTCAGCGCCTCGCGCAACAAGCGAATTCCATTTTTATCAAACCCGCCTTTTGTTGCGACGCGTCCTCGCGTTGCGCGCCGTCGTCGCGCTGGGGAAAGGGTCGGAGTATCGTCTTCGCCTGATGGAAGGCACACCAGCGGAATTGCGCAGAATATGGAGGAATCACGAGACGCACGCAAAAAGCGCCTTGTTCGTCCAGCATCGTTCGCAGCGTTCCTGTGCGGGCCATGGGATTGGTCTATGTCCTGCTGATGGTCACCGCGTTGCCGGTCAGCGCGACCACCTACCTGGTCGGCAGCGCGCGCATCTATCACAACATCAACGCGGTCGCGGACCTGCTCAATCCCGGTGATCTCGTGCTCGTCGATGGTAATCAGACCTACCCGGCCGCGCTGCTGACCCGTTCGGGCACGCAGGCGCTGCCGATCACGATTCGCGGCGTGCGCGTGAATGGCAATCGACCGATTCTTTCGGGCGGCAATAACACGATCGAAGTGCAATCGGACTGGACGGTCATAGAGAGTTTCGAAATCACCGCAGGCACATCGCGCTGTTTCTATCACCACGCGAATCAGGTGACGTTGCGCGACTCGCTGGTGCGCGATTGCCCGGCGCAGGGCATCCTCGGCGCCGACACCGGCTCGGGTTCGTTCACGATGGAATACAACGAAGTTCGCCACTGCGGCAACGGCACCAGCCAGCACGGCATCTACATGGCCACCAACGAAGACGACTATCCGGGATCGGTGTTCCGCATGCAGCACAACTGGG
>JBDSXV010000200.1:0-8121 GCA_039926025.1 Dokdonella sp. | reverse complement strand
GCCGCTCCCACAAATGCTTCAGCCCTCCTCTTCAAGGGGAGGGTTGGGTGGGGATGGTGTAGGAAGCATCGCGGCTGAAGCCGCTCCCACAAATGCTTCAGCCCTCCTCTTCAAGGGGAGGGTTGGGTGAGGATGGTGTAGGAAGCATCGCGGCTGAAGCCGCTCCCACAAATGCTTCAGCCCTCCTCTTCAAGGGGGAGGGTTGGGTGGGGATGGTGTAGGAAGCATCGCGGCTGAAGCCGCTCCCACAAATGCTTCAGCCCTCGCCCTCAAGGGGAGGTTGGGTGGGGATGGTGTAGGAAGCATCGCGGCTGAAGCCCCTCCCACAGGCAGTTGCTCCTAGAGGATCTTGCAGCGACCGCGACATTTCTGCGCACAGCGGCATTTCAATCCGATATCCCGGCTTCCCGCGGGAAACGTCCGATCGCGAGCGGCGCGCCATCTTTTGTGGGAGCGGATTCATCCGCGATGCTTTTCGATCAAGAGCATCGCGGCTGAAGCCGCTCCCACAGAGAGTTGCTCCCACAGACAACTGGTCCCCACGGCAGCCCTTGAATTACAACTGCACGTGAAGTGTCACGCCATAGGTGCGCGGCGCGCCGAGGAACGCATTGAACGACCCCGTCTGCAACGGTGCGTCGAAACCGACCTGGCTGTACGTGCGGTTGGTGAGGTTGCGTCCCCAGAACTCGAGGTTCCAGCGCTTGCTGAGGGCGCCGACCGTGAAGCCCGCGTTGAGCAGCGTAAACGCGTCCTGCTGCTTGAACGGGCTCAGATCCGAACCGGTGTTGTAGTCGCTTGTGTACTTGGCGCCGACGTTGAATCGCGCCGTGAGATCGGCGCCGAAGTTCCACTGGTAGGCGAAGCCCGCGGTCGCAGTCCACTTCGGTGCGAAACTCGCGCGGCTCCCGGGCAGCAGCGCGAGCGCCGCGTCCGGCAGCAGGTCATCGCCGTATTTCGCATCCGTGTAGGTCACGCCGCCAGACACGGTCAGGCCGGTGATGCGTGTTTGCCACAGTAGATCGGCGTCGACGCCTTGGGTCGTGAGCTTGGGCACTGAGCGAACGACGTAGCTGGTGCCTAGAAAACTGTTGAGCTGGAAATCGCTGTACTGCGCGTGAAACAGTGCAGCATTGAGCAAGAGGTTGCCGTCCTGCCAGCTCGTCTTCGTGCCGAGCTCGTAGCTGTTGACGAATTCGCCGGGGAAGGACGTATCGGTCACCGGCGTGATGCCAGTCGCGCCGTCGCTGAGCCCGTTTGCCGACTGCACACGATCGAGGTTGAAGCCGCCAGCCTTGTAGCCTCGCGCCGCCGACGCATACGTCATCACGGTGTCGTCCCAGCGGTACGCGGCCTTGAACGAGCCTGACCATTCGTCTTCGGAAAGACCCTCTTGGGTGTTGCGTCCGTTGAACAGGGAGTTGGACCAGGGCAGGCACATGTAGCCGATCACCGTCGGCACGATGTTCGACAGGTAGGCTACAGGCACACCGCGCGCGGCGAGTGCGGCGCCGACGAGGGCGGGATTGGCGAGTGCCGCGTGGCACGCAGCGCCGCCATTGGGGCTGCTGTAGAACGAATCGACATCCTTCTTTTCATGCGTGAAGCGCACGCCGGCGGTCAGCGCGAGCGCGTCGGTCGCGTGAAAGGTCACATTGCTGAAGGCCGCGGCACTCTTTGCATCCTGCGCCCAGCGATCATTTGTGCCGACGCCCGACAAGCCGCTGCCGAACGGCAGTCCTGTCGCCTGCGAGAGGAACGCGGCAGCGCCGGTGGTATCGACGACACCGTGCGGGAACGCCGCCGCGATATTGTTTAGCAGCGCGATCGACAAGTAGGGTTCGTAGGCCGGCCCCAGCGTGATGGCGTCGTCGCGCCGTAGATGTTCGTTGTCAAAGTACAGGCCTCCCATCCAGTCGAAGCGACCGGAGGTACCAGCGAGGCGCAGCTCTTGGCTGAAGGTGCGAAAGCGCACGTCGTTCTCGCCGGGACCGAAACCGCGATACCAGATGTCGGCGCCGCTGTAGTCGATATCCACGGCGCCGATGCCAGCCCACTGGCGCAAGCTGGTGATCGAGGTAAGCGTGGCATTGTCGAACCACGGCGTGTTCCAGTTGATCTCGGTCGACAGTCCTTTGTCGACGACGTCTTGCGAAGTCTCGCGATTGCTGTAGGCAAGTCGGTGTGACGGATCAGCGAACGGGATAACGCCGTTGCCGCCGGCGAGCGCATTGACGATCGGCGCTGCCGGGCCGGTGAACGTGGTGACGCCGACGCAGCAGTTCTCTTCGCGATGGGTGTAGTCGCCGATGACGAGAACGTCGAGGTCACTGTTCGGCTGCAGCAGCAGCTGCGCGCGCAGCGAACGGAAATCCTGGTCGCCGTCGTCGTGGTCCTTGCGCGGCCCGACGCCAGGGTTGACGTCGTTGAATCCCGATCGCTCGCGATCGACCGCATACACACGGAATGCAGCGTTGTCGCCGAGACCGTTGCTGTAAGCGGCGTCGACGCCGAGCGCGCCGTAGTTGCCGACGCCGAAATCGGCGTAGCCTTCTTCGTTGAACGATGGGCGTCGGGTCGTCACGCTGATGATGCCGGCCGAGGTGTTCTTGCCGAACACCGTACCTTGCGGGCCCTTGAGCACTTCGATCTGCTGGATTTCGCCGAGATCCCCGAAGGCGACGCCGGTGCGCGGTCGCGCGACGCCATCGATAACGACACCGACCGAGGATTCCAGCCCCGGATTGTCGCCGACGGTGCCGACACTGCGAATGCGCGCGGTGGTCTGCGTCTCCGCGCCCGTGCTCGTCACGCTCAGATCGGGCACGAGCATTTGCAGGTCCTTGATGTCGTGGACGGCAGCGTCCTTGAGCGCCTGCTGATTCAAGGTCGCCATTGTCAGCGGGACATCCTGCAGGAATTCCACGCGCTTCTGTGCGTTGACCTGGATGCCGCTGAGTGTGGTGGCGCGGTCAGGGTCGGGGTTGTTGCTTGCGCTGCCGTGCTCGCCCGCTGTCGGCGCGTCCTCCGCGCGCGCCGAGGCGAAGCCGGTCGCGAAGATCGCCGCGAGGATAGCCAAGGCCAGCGATTGCCGACGCAGATTGCGAATACTCATGTTTCCCCTTCCCCTGATGATTTCTCGTTTTTTTCCGGAGCACGAATGCGCAGATGGCTCAATCGTTATCTGTTGTTTTCAGTGGTGTAACTTCGTACTCACATGGCCCGTCGATAGCGCCGCCGCACACCCGGTTCGCGGGTCGAACGCGTTTCGTCAGGTCATACCGCCGTGTAGCCACCGTCGACGGCGAGGATCTGGCCGGTGATGTGCTTGCCGGCGTCGGATGCGAACAGCAAGGCAGCGCCCTTCAGGTCCTCGTCGTCACCCAGTCGGCCCAGCGGTGCGGATCCGATCAGGGTTTCCTCGCCGAGTGCGCGAATCAGCGGACTGCTCATCTTCGAGGGAAAGAATCCGGGCGCGATTGCGTTCACCGTGATGCCGTACGGTCCCCATTCGCCGGCAAGAGTGCGAGTGAAGTTGACGACGGCGCCTTTGGCGGAGTTGTAGGCGATCGTCTGCATGCGACCGGGCGGATTTCCGCGCAAGCCCGCGATCGATGCAATGTTGACGATGCGCCCGTAGCGGTTGGGGATCATCGAGCACTTGCCAACCTGCTGGCTCAGCAGGAACAGGCCCCGCACGTTGAGATTGAAGACCTTGTCCCAGGCATCCAGTGGGTGGTCTTCAGCGGGCGCGCCCCAGCTGGCGCCCGCATTGTTGACCAGCACGTCGATGCGCCCAAATTTTTGCATCGCGGCCTCGACGAGCGCGCTGACACCTTCGGGTGTCGCGTTGTCGGCGGCAAACCAGTCCGCGTGGATACCCGCTGTTTCGAGCTGCCCCTTGGCAGCCTGCAGCTCGTCGGCCTTGCGCGCGGAAATCAGCAGGCGTGCGCCGTAGCTGCCGAGCGCATGTGCGATCTGCAGGCCAAGGCCGCGCGAACCACCCGTGATGAGTGCTGTCCTTCCACTGAGGTCGAAGAGCTCGGGTCTGGTCATTCAATGGCCTTCAGTGTGTATCAGACGAGTCGGAACCATGCATCGTGCCGGACCAATTCGTCCAGCCACGGCGTCAGCTCGGCTTCTCCGAGATGCGTTCGCCGATCACTGCAATTGCCGTGCCGTCTCTCGCCGGGACCGCATTCGCGAAAGATCGAGCGCTTGGGTGCCGAAGGACCATCGTGGATTCAGATCAGGAGAAGTGGGCGGGTACCTGGAAACGGCCCGCGCGGCACAGTGCAGCGACCGGCCTGATCATGCCGTGCGCCTCAGTTCAAGACGTGCAACGTGCTGGAGTCGCCGAGATGGCGAAATCAGCGCGTCGCGGCGAGAAATGCGTCAACTGGCGGCTGCGGGTTTGCCAGCAGGTCGCGCGGCTATTGCTCGCAGCAGCTGCCTTCGGCGTGAATCACCCGCACGCCACAGCCCGAGCGCACCGAGCAGAAGCACAAGCGATGCGCTCAATCGCGCAGACAAGGCCGGTACGGGCAGCGCAGCCAGTGGCGCCTGCACCTCGAACGCGCCGATATCCGTCGATGCGCCATACGTTCGCGGATAGCCGCTGCCGCGTTGGTCGAAAGTAGCACCTGAGGAATTTTCGCCCGCATCGATGGCCGGACTTCCCTTGAGCGGCGCGTGCGTGAGTGTCGGACCACCATTGTTTGCGAGCTGGCCCAGCATTGGGGCTGCAGTGAGCGTGTCCGGTGGCAGGGTGATGGCGGGATTGCTGACGCCGACAATGTTGTGGTCGCCGTCGACGCTGGTTGTCACGTTCGATTCGATGTTTGCGAAATGACCTGGGCCCGAGTTGTTGGCGGACACGATGCTGCTGCGCATTGTCGATCCCGCGATACCGATCCAGACCCCGCCGCCGCCTCCCGCCGCGTAGTTGTCAGTAATCGTGCTGTTGTCCAGATCAACCGTGGATGGCCAGCGCATCAAGAGTGCGCCACCGATGTAACCTGCGGCCACGTTGCCAGATAGCGTGCTATTGGAAACGAAAATCGGATTGAACGCGGCAATGCCGCCGCCGCGCTGTTGGCTGTAGTTGGAGTTGATGGTCGAATTGAGTATCGGTCCACCCACCACCGTAACCAGAGCGCCCCCGATGTCATACGTGCTGCGCCCGACCCGAACCTCGTGCACGGCGCGATTGCCGGACACCGTGCTGTCCTGCAAGTCCATGGCGTACACGAATGCACCACCGCCGAACGCTGCAGTACCGGCGTCTTCGTGCACGCCCTTGGCGACGTTGTTCGACAGTGTGCTGTTCAACATCGTCAGCGAGTAGGCGTAGATACCCCCACCGTAGGAACCCTCGCCGCCTGCGTAGCAAGCCGTGACGGTGGTCGCATCGAGGGTCAGATAGCCCGCGGATGCGATGCAGCCGCCGCCGGCGACGTCGAAGCCGCTTTCGCGATCGCGGCCACGCCGCACCGTCATTCCGCTGAAAGTCAGTGCGCCGCCATGCGGATGAATGAAGACGCGGTCGACGTTGTTGCCGTCGATCGCGAGCGTCGAGCGGCCTGGCCCGAGCACCGTCAGGTTGTCGACTGGAACCAGGATCGCCCCGGTTTCGAGCGTGATCGTTGCGCAGCTGAGTTTCGTCAGATCGATGGTGTCGCCATCGCCGGCGTCCTTGATCGTCTGACGCAGGCTGCCGATGCCGTCGTCGGCGCAATTCTTCACTTGGGTGGTGGCTGCGGGCGCTGTCGTCCGCGCCGTGGAGCGCAGTGCAGGCAGTGTTGCGAAGATGCGTCGCGCAGGGTCGGCGCGCATGCGCAACCACGAAGCATCGGTTGTCGTGGCGGCCACATCGACGCGTGGCGTGCTGGCCAGGAACAGCGCGACTACCGCTGTAGCGAGTGCCGTGCGGCGTAGCTGCCTGTCAGGGCCCAATTTATTGACACCCTTCATCGTTCCCCCAAGGTACTGCCAGGCAAGCCGAACTGGTACATCTGCATGTAGAACGAAAAAACCCAAAGGAAAGTGACATCGGCATGATGGCGTTGCGGCGATGAGTTGCCCAGTGTCTCCCGGTCAGCCCATTTCCTCGGCACCGATCAGCACGATATCAGCGCGACGCTGCGCGAACAGGCCGACCGCGACCACGCCGGCGATCTGGTTGAGGTCGCGCTCGAGGTCGGTGGGCGCCGCAATTGTGAGGCCGTGGATATCGAGGATCCAGTTGCCGTTGTCGGTGACGATGCCGTCGCGCCAGATCGGTTGGCCACCGCGTTTGACGATTTCGCGGGCGACGTAACTGCGCGCCATCGGTATGACCTCGATCGGCAGCGGAAAGCGACCAAGCACGTCGACGCGCTTGGCCGCGTCGATGATACAGACGAAGGTCTTCGACGCGGCGGCCACGATTTTCTCGCGCGTCAGGGCCGCACCGCCGCCCTTGATCAGGCAACGGTTGCGATCGCACTCGTCCGCGCCATCGACGTACAGGGGCAGGTCGCCGGCACTGTTCAGATCGAGCACGCGGATGCCATGCCGCTGCAATTGCAGGGTCGACTGCTCCGAACTCGAGACCGCGCCCTCGATCGCGTGTTTCCGTTCGGCCAGCGCATCGATGAAATGTGCGACGGTCGAACCGGTGCCGACGCCGACGATCATGCCGTCTTCCACGTAGCGCAGCGCGGCGCGTCCGGCCAGGCGTTTTTCTTCGTCTTTGGTCATTCCATGCTCCGGATCATGCGTGCAGGCACTTCGGCGCCTGCGCGCGCTAGGGCTTCTTTTCCATCGCGAGGATGAAGTCCCACTGCGATTTCGTTACTGGCAGGATCGACAGGCGATTGCCGCGCCTGAGCAGGACAAATTCCTCGAGACGCGGCTGGATCTTCATTTCATCGAGCGTGACGGTACGCGTGAACTTGCGCTGGAACGACACGTCGACCAGCATCCAGCGCGGACTCTCGGGTGAGCTGGTCGCATCGAAGTAGGGGCTCTTGCGCTGGAACTGGGTCGGGTCGGGATAGGCGATGGTGGCCACGTGGGCGATGCCGACGATGCCGGGCTGCGGGCAGCTGGAGTGGTAGAACAGAATGCCGTCGCCTACGCTCATGCCATCGCGCATGAAATTGCGCGCCTGGTAATTGCGTACGCCGGTCCAGGGTTCGGTCTTCACGCGCGCGAGATCGTCGATCGAAAACGCATCGGGCTCCGATTTCATCAACCAATAGTGCATGCGCGATTGCCGTTGCCTTGCCGGTGACAGCGAACTTTAGCAGGGGCTCACGCAGGAATCGCGACCCATGCCGCCTCGGCAGAGCGCGGCTCGCCACTGACGCCTTCGTTCAGGTCGAGGTCGACACGCACTCGATCAGTTCCTGTTCGGTCGCGATGTAGTCGAGGCGCACGTCCCATGGCATCGCCTTGATCGCGGGGACTTGCTGCAGTGCATAGCCGATACCGACGAGCAGCGGTTTGCCACGAGCGCTTCGTTCGTGCAGGAACGCAAAACTGCGATCGTAGTAGCCGCCGCCAAAACCGAGGCGGTTGCCGACGCGATCAAAGCCGAGCAGAGGCAGCAGCACGACGTCCAGCTGGTCCGGTGCAATCATGTCATTCGCCGCACACACCGGTTCCGGTATGCCGTATCGATTCGCCGAGATCGCGCCACCCGGTTGCCACGCGGCGAATTCCAGATGCCGGTCATTGCCGACGACGGGCAAGTGATACGTCTGGCCGCGCGCGCGCAAGCCCTGGATCAATGCGGCGAGCGGCAGTTCGCCAGCAACGGCCCAGTAGCCGGCGATGCGCTGGTCGGTGAGGAACTCGGGTATCTGCTCGAGCGACTCGACCAGCGCTTGCGAAGCGAGGATGCGTTCAGCCGGCGTCAGCGCGGCGCGGCGCGCGCGCAGTTGCGAGCGCAGGACGTTGCGCGCGGGCGCTTCGGCGTTCATCGGTGATTCTCCAGGCGGAGATCTGCGGCGTGCGGAGATGGCGTCAACAAAAAGACGCCCTCCGCCGGTGTCGGTGCGCATCGAACGACCTTGATCCAAAAGGGATCAGGTGGGAGGGCTGGCGATACCGTCAGGCTTTCCGCACGGGGCGGAC
>JBDSXV010000199.1:0-8886 GCA_039926025.1 Dokdonella sp. | reverse complement strand
ACTTCGTCGCCGTGGTCGCCGCCACCGCGGGATCGAACCCGTTCTGGAAGATGCGATCTGCCACGGCGCTGGTGACGGCAGTTTCATAGAGCAACCGCCCCCCTTGGTCGTAGACGTCGGTCGTCGTCGTGCCGGCGGACGACGCGGTGCTGCGATAGCCGAGCGCGTCGTAGCCGTAGGTCCAGATCGCACTGGCGCTCGTGACGCCCGTCAGCAGGTCCGCTGCGTTGAACGTCAAGTTGACCGCGGTCGCGCCCGAGCCTTTATGGGTCAGTCGGCCGCGGCTGTCCCAGTTCAAACCGCCTCCCGTGGGCAGGTTGCTGGTGGGATCGATGGTGAGGGACAAGGCCGTCGCCGTGTCCCCCGTCAGGTTGTCCTGGTCGTCGCAGGTCAACGTCGAGCTGCCCCACGGCCCCGCGGCGGTCAGCAGGCGATCCTGCGTGTCATACGTCAACGTGCGAGATTGGGTCCCGCTGATGTTGGTCGGATTGCCGTTGTGGTCGTAGCCATGGGTCACTTTCAAAATGCCGGTGTCGGTCGCCACCCACGGCAAATCACGATCGTCTAGGGTCAGGCTGTGGGCAATGCCGTTGCCATAGTTGAACGCCTTAATCGCGCCGTTTGGATGATAGGTTACGCCCGTCGCATAACTGCCGACCTTGCTCGGGCGACCGAAGTCATCCGGCGCGTACGCGACCGAACTCGTGTCGGGATACGTCAGTGTCTTCAGATGCCGGTTAAGGTCGTAGTCGTAGCCGATCGCGTAGCTCGTGCCGTCGATCGCGATCGACTCGCCAGTGAGCAGGTTCGCCGTGTTGTAGATGTAGGTTCGCTTCGTGCTGCCGCGCGTTGCTGTGTCCGGTTGGTTGTCGTCTCGCCACGTCAGACCGACGCTCGGCGACGCATCCGAATAGGTGATGCCCTTCAGTCGATTGCGGGTGTCGTAGGTGCGCGTCTCAGTCGCGGCGCTGGCATGGTCGACGGTCTGGACGTTGCCAGCGTCGTCGTAGGTCAGCGTCGTCGTGCCGGTTTCCGGCTCGGTGATCTTCCACAGCTGCTGGGTGTCGCCGTAGTAGGTGAGATCGCGACTGATGCTGGCGCGCTTGATGTGAGTGGGCTTGCCCCAAAGATCGCGTTGGATCGCCGTCCCGGCACCAACGCCGGCGGGGGGGGCGATGAACTTGGGCAACGCCGCGCTCGGCTCGTCGTAGGTCGTGAACGTCGTCGTGGTGTAGTGACCGTTGCGATCCCCCACCGCTATCGTGGGATAGCCATTGGTGCTGTCGTACGTTGTAATCGTGGCATAGCCGAGGCCGTCGGTGCGCGAGCTCAGACGGCCCAACTCATCAAACGTCGACGTGATTCCGCTGATGAGATCGTTCGGGTACGACTCGAACGTGACGCGCCCATCCGCGTCGAATGTCCGGTTGACGGTCCGCCCTGCGGAATCACTGGTCTTCACCGAGTGCAAGAAGGCGTCGTAGGTGTCGTCGGTACTGGCGGACCCGGTGGTCGTGTTACGACTCCAGCCGCTGCTGCTCGGATACCAGGTGATGGTCGTCGGGTTGTAGCCCGCTGGCGGCGTGATTTTCTTCAGCCGACCCATCAAGTCGTAGGCGAATCCGGTGATGTGGCCCATCGGATCGTTGTGCGAGGTGATCTGTCCGAGTGCGTTCACCGCCACGCTTTCGCCGCTGTTGTCGGCGTAGTCAATGTTTTTCGGAATGCCCAGGCTGAAGTTGCGGAACGTGGTCTGCTGACTCGCGCCGTCGCGGATCCAGTGCACCGCGCCATCCGTGTAGTAGTCGATGGAACGGTCCAAGCGTCCAAACCGCCTCACCTCCTTCGGCTGGTTGAGGCTGTTGAGGGTCAGATCGAACTCGGTCTTGCTGCCGCTGGTGAGGCTCTTGACCGTCCCGAGCACCCAATGAGTCGTGTCGTGCGCGTAGACGAGCGTATCGGTCTTGGTATCCGTGCCGGCGCGTGTGATCGTCTTGGAAAATCCGTATTCATCCGGATCGCTCAAAGTTTGCGTGTAGGTCGCACCCTCGAGGGTCAGCGTGCGCGATTGGAGCGGTCGCAGGCTGGCCAGCTGTGAGACGTCGCCGCGGACCTGTGCAGGTGTGCCGAGCACACTCGGATACGGTTCTCCGCTGGCGTCGTAGTAGGTGTAGTTTTCGTCTTCTGTGTAGGTGCTGCCACTGCCGCCTGTTTGCTTGCGCAGCAGCATGCCTTCGTTGCCTGTGCCGTTCGTGCCATACGCCGAGCCGAACGTGTACAGCGTTTTGTAATTGCGCGCGTCGGTGAGCGTGGTGGTCTGGGTCGTGTTGCAGGAATTGCTGGAGCAGCCGTCGTAGGCCAGTTCCCAGGTCAACGCACCACCCAGGTTCGGGCCGGTGATTTTCTTTTCGGTCAGCGACAACACGTCGTAAACCGCCGGTTCGGTCGGTGCGAAGTTCACATGTGCGCTGTTGCTGAGGCACGTGGTGGGTGCGCCGGAGCGGCCGTGGCGGGTGACATTGAAGGTGAACATGCCCAGCGCGCCCGATGGATGCTGGATCGTGCCGCTGACGGGGGCATTTAGCGACGGTGAAGGCAGCGATGTGCATGTGGGCGACGTATAGGTCCACTGCGTCGTGTCCAGATCTTCCAGGTCAAAATTCCACGTCGACGCATCGGGCAGCTTCACCTGAGTCAGCCGGTTTTGCCCGTAGGGATACTGGTAGGACCATGTGCGCGTGCCGTCGTAGACGCTCTGCACCTGACCGCCATTCCAGGTCAGCGTGATGTGGCGGCCATCGCTGGAATCGATGTGCTTGAGGGCGACACCGATCAGTGCTTCGCTCTCGTAGGAGTAGGTCACCTGGTTGTGGAAACGGTCTTCCACTTTCGTGGGCAGCAGCCAAATTTGCTCGCGAGCGACCGTGGCGACCACGCCGGGCGTCGTGGTATCGGCGGGCCGAGTCAGCGGCGCATACGGACGAACCCAGCCTTGATTGAACGTGTAGGTAATACCGTTGGGTGTAGTGACGACAAATCCTTCGTCCGGTGCGCCGGGTTGCGGAGCGACGTCACCGCGCTGGATGCAGCTCACCGCCCACAATTCTTTGGTCGTGACCGGGTGCGGTCCGATGGGCGCGCCTGTGGCTGCGGCTCGTAGCAGCAACTCGTGGCGGCCCGATCCGGGTATGACTGCCGCAAACCCCGTGCTGTACTCGCTGGCCGGCACGGAGGTCGAGACCGTGCCGGTGGTGGTAGACGCGGATGGAGGCGCGCCGAAATACGTGCAACGCGCGTCCACCGTTGTGCCCGCCACGGTCCAGCCCACGCTGGTCGCGACGATGCCTTCGACGTGCGGTATGTCCAGATCCCAGTCGCCGAACGCTCCGATCAGGAGTCCGCCCGCATGGTTGGTCACGTGATAGCGACGCCCGACGGCGACCGCCAGCGCGTTGTTGCCGGGCAGACTCACATCGGTCGCGACAAAATCCGTCTGGCCGGTGAAGTAGTCGACGGACTCGCCGAGCAGCCCAGTATCGAGCGCGCCGACTTCGCTGTGCGCACGAATCAGACGGTCGTATTCGACAGCCTCAGGAATGCTGGGCAACGTGTTCGTACTCGCTGCGCTGTTGCCGCGTAGCGACACCGGCACCGTCGTGGGCGCCGGCATCACGACGGGTGGTTGGCCCGTAGAGGTCCCCGGGTTACCGAGCGGGCCACCGGTCGAGACGATCGAGAAACCTTGCAGGGCCACGCTGGCGAGCGCGGACACGCTCACGGCCAGACCACAGATCACCCCTGCCCCACGCACGATCCTTCGCATTGCATTCTCCGATCAATGGCTGTTTGCGTGAACGCTACCACAGTGCGGTTGCAGAGCCATCGGACAGGTTAACTACGGTGACAAATGCAGCATTGATTTGCAGTGGTCTAAGTGGCGCAGCCTTGATCTATGCAGCCATCACTCGCATTGGATCATTCGCCGCCACGATCTTGATGTGCGAGCCCGGTTACGCCGCCTTCCGGATCATCGCCAGGACGTTGCTGCGCACGGCCTCCACATCGAGTCCGAAATCGGGGCCAGGTGTAGTTAATCGCCGCTGGACCACCCCTGATTTTTCGGACACCACAAAGCTAGGACACTCTCGCTATCGAGTCCACTGTGGAAGGTGCGCTGACGTCCGCCCAGTTCATCGGTTCATCCAGCTCACTTCACACGCTCCAATCGCTCGAAAAGGTGTTCTGCCCCTGTTTGCTTCGATGTTCCCTAACGCTCGCATGCGCGCCCTGACCTGATGGGTGTCGATCGCATTTCAGTCCACTTTGCTCCAACGCGGACCTTCCGCGCGCCGGCAAGGACCCGTCGTGCTTCTCCGAGGGTCACCGCTGCGACTCCGCGGTTCAACTCAGCCTATATTGGGTACAACGATGGTCGTGTCGAGGCACGTCGATGCTTTCTCCGGAGCAACGATGAACCTGTGCTCGCGCAGGCATGCGCCTGTGAAGGTCGACGCCTCGCAAAAAATAGATCATCGAGGCACCTCTGGGGACCAGGGCTCCGTCCATGAGGATCATCGACGCGCCAGCACCGGCGCAGGCATGACGCGCCGAAAATCATCGGTGCGCCAGCACAGGCGCAGAGATGACCCTCCGGCAGTCATCGATCCACCTGCACAGGCGCAGGCATGACGCTCAAAAACCATCGATTCGTCTGAATAGATGCAAGCGTGGCGCGCCAAGAGCCATTGATGCGCCTGCACAAGCGCAGGCATGTCCCGATAAAATCATCGTGTCGACGGCACAGACGCAGACGTGACGCGCGAAGAGTCATCGATTCCCCTTGGGTGCCGATGCATGACCCTCCTGCTGCGCTCCGCAGCATTTGAATCGGCGAACGCTCGACCATTCCGTTCGAGACGATGGCCTTTGCCTGATTGATCTGTCCGAGAAATCGGGATCAATCCGAGTGGGCTGCTGCTGGTTTTACCGACACCGGATCAAGGTGTTCAACGCGAGATCGGACGCGGACGATCGCTGCCCAAGGTTCGCACGATCAGGAAGGCCAGCAACGGAATGAAGATCGCGTAGATGTATTGCGTGCGCGAAACCCCGATGCCGAACGGGAACCAGATGCCTGGTACGCCGATCGGATCGAGCAACTCGTCGCCGAAGAACGAGACGGTGATCAATGCCAACGTGTCGACCCTGCTCCGCCTCGCGAGCCAGTCGGCGCTCGCCGACGCGTTGCGCGTGCGGTATCGAGATCGCGCGCCAAGGTCTTTTCCGGTTTCTTGACGATTGGCGTGAAGTATCACGATGTGTTGTCCGACGACTGTGCAGTAGAAAGCGGGCCTCACGCCTTCGCGCCCCTTTGCCCGCACTTCGAACAATCCACCACCCATCGCGCGCACGTGCGGCATGCCGATATCCGCCTGTGCTCCAACATGAGCCGCGTCATGTGCGTGAAGCTGGCAGGTAGGCCGTCTGGTCAGCTATCCATTTGGTCCGACACGTTCCTGCCGTAGTAGGTCAACTGCCACTACACGACTAGTGCATCCTTGTTATTTATGCGGCGCTTGCGCTTGATCGGTGGCACGCTCGCCGCGGCATGCTACTGAAGCTGGCCGCGCCATCTCCTTGCTCCAGGAACGCCGCAGCGCCCTGATCGCCGCGACCGTCACCGGCAAGATCGACGTGCGGCAGGTGGCATGAAGCGGCCGGCGCCGACGCGGCCATTTATGGCACTGTCAATCGTACGATAGATGATACGATAGCCAACACGAATTGACTGCGAAGAAACTGGCTCATGAGGTCAATCAGCGCCAACACCTTGAAGACCCAGGGCATCTCGGCGATTGTCGATGCGCTGGCCGGTGCGACCGAGGCCGTGGTTTCGGTGCGCGGCAAGGACCGTTTCGTGGTCATGGACGTCGAGCAGTACCACTACCTGCGCGAATGCGAGCTGGCCGCTGCGCTGGCCGAGAGCCAGGCGGATATCGCCGCCGGTCGCTTCGTGCAGGAATCAGTCGACGCGCACATGCAACGGCTGGCGAAACTGCGGTGATCTGGGCACTGGTCTATACCGACCAGTACAACCGCCGCGCCGCGCGCTTCCTCAAGCGCCATCCAAAACTGCGCGAGCCGTATCGCAAGACGTTGCTGCTGTTGCAAGCCAATCCGCATCATCCGTCGCTGCGCCTGCATGCCCTGGGCGGCAAGCTGGATGGCTTGCACTCGGTATCCATCAACCTTTCCTATCGCATCACGCTGGAGCTGCTGATGCGGGATGGACATATCGTGCCGATCAACGTGGGCGACCACGACACGGTGTATTGATGGCGCGCGATCCATGCGATCAGGAAATCATGGAGAACGTGCATGAGCGACATCCCGTTGTTCCGCCTCGCCGACGGTCGTACTACGGATTTATCCGGCCGCGCCGCGACGATCGAGAAGCACCTGCAATGGATGATCGAGGCGCAAATGCCGACTTTCCTCGGCGTACGCTTTCTCGCCAGCGCCGGATGCGCGCTGCTGCGCGTAGCCGGCGAAGTCTCGATCTTCACCTGCGTCCGAGCGAGACTTGCAACGATTGGATTGATCGACGCACCCTGGTTCGCCGAGGTCTGTACTTGCAGGCGCATCGGACCGGAACGAAGCAATTCGCCCAACGCCGTCAGGCTCTCGGTAATCAGTGCGCTGTCCTGCGCAAAATCGCCAACGGGCAACCAAGTCAAATCAATGTCGACCGATAGCCGAGGCAGATCACGTTCAAACAAGTTGATCGCGGGCGCTTGCCGAGGGCCACAATTTGGCGGCGCGCTTGCGGATGGCTTGGGGGCTTGCGTTTAGACATGAAAATTCAATTGTATTCCTGTTGAGCGAAAAACAATTCAATCCATACCACCGCCATAAACTCCGCCTGTCAGTCGACGGCCCAGCCTTCGAAGTCGTTCGCAAAAATCGAATCGTTCCGATTGAACCGCGCGATCACCATGTCATGGTCGTTCGATGACATCGACCATTGCCGAAAGCCGACGGTGACAACCTTGTAGTCCGGCGCGAGTGTCAGGTCACGGCCTTCGGTCCACTTCGGCGTTCCCGGCAGGTCGACGCGGGCGAACGCATGTTCCATGTTGCCGCTGGATCCAAGCTGGAGTACGCCTTCGAACCGATGTTGGTCGGCGATCGATTCGGCCATGGTCAGCCCGACAACGAGGTCGCGATTGTCTTCCCGTTCGATGAGCGCAAATGGCTCGTTGCGCAGATCGGCGATGCGCAGATGCAGTTGGCCAAGGCCGCCAGGCAGGCCGAACGCCTGATCGCGCAAACCGTCAGTGCCGTACGCCGCCATCAGCAATTGCGTCCCGGGCGTTGCCCCGCTGTCATCTTCGCAATAGCCCGCGACCACGAAGCCGCCGTCGTGCCTGCGGATAATGCGCCGGAGCGTGTCGACCGGGTTCGGACCGAGGTCGACAAAGACGCCGTCGTCGATGAATCCATCGGGCACGCCGGTGGTGCCGTCGATGCTGAGGACGAAGCCGTCGACATCGGTGCCCGCTTGCTGCGACTCGCCAACGAGTACGACACGGGTGCTCAATGGCGTCGTTGCGTAGACGACCGCGTCGAATGCGATGTCGGCCCCGCCGGCAACGAGGTCGGCATTGTGGAGAAAGAGGCCAGCGTGCCCCGGCACATTGCCGAATACGGGATCCGGTTCGCCGTCGACTGAAGAGAATTTATAGACGAACGCAGCGAGGTTGCTGCCGCCAGTGCCCGAGTCGGTGCTGCCCAGCACGTACATCCATCCGCCAGCCCAGAGAATCCGCGTGGGTGTGTCGTCGCGATGTCCGGGGGAGCCGAGATCAAAGTGAACCTGCGCCACTCCGGAAGTTCCGAAGCCCTCGCAGACAGTGCCGTCAATGTGAATACAATCAACCTCGACATCGGTGTCGCTAAAGCCAGCTGCCACATGCGTTCCGACGAAGTAGAAGCGGTCGGGCGGACCAGCGATGACGTCGACCAGGTGACTGAAGGTGGACGGGATGGTGTTCTTTCCCGTCACATTGTAGGAAAGGTCGAGTGAACCATCCGCATTGGTCTTGGCGATCGCCATGTCGATGCCGTGTCCGGTGCCGCTATGTTCGCCAGCGATCCAGTATCCACCGTCTGAATACGGATACACGCGCAGGCCGATGTCGTGCCGCACATCGACGGAATTGAAATCGATCGTGGTGATGCCATTGGAGCCGAAGGTTGGATCGGGCGCCAAGTCGCTGATCGGAAGCACGTCCGTCGGTGCCGAAGGCGAAGACACTTGCTCGGTGGTCGCGAATGCACAGGCGCATGACGCGCCGAGCGCGAAGAGAAGAATCGGAACGAGCTGGAATTGTGTGCGCGATTTCATGTAGCTCATTCCTTGTGTGCGGTTGTGCGTTGTGACAATCCGCTGCAAGGTAATCACACACATTCGTGCCGGAACACGACATCGACCGTGCATGGGGTCATGGGCGCGCACATCTCACCTGTTGTGCTGCGGTGATCGCACCTCCGTGGGAGCGGACGCTGCTTTGAAAGCCCTCCCCTTCAAGGGGTGAAGAGGTGCGTTTGCGGACCACTGGTCCGCGCACCGATGAACGCCCGAAGGCTGTGCCTGAGGGCCGGGAGTGTTGGGTGGGGATCGTGGTTCCACACATCTCACCTGTTGTGCTGCGGTGATCGCACCTTCGTGGGAGCGGTCGCCGCTTTGAAAGCCCTCCCCTTCAAGGGGTGAAGAGGTGCGTTTGCGGACCACTGGTCCGCGCACCGATGAACGCCCGAAGGCTGTGCCTGAGGGCCGGGAGTGTTGGGTGGGGATGGTGGTGGTTCCACACATCTCAGCTGTTG
>JBDSXV010000198.1:0-4188 GCA_039926025.1 Dokdonella sp. | reverse complement strand
CGAGAGGCAGCTGGCGAAACACGTATTGCACCGCGCTGCGGATGAAGCCCGACACGCCCCCCGCATGCTGCGCTTCGACGAGGCGACGTTGCGGGTACGGCACGCCGAGCAGGCTCATCACGAACTGGCGCGAGATCACCCAGTTGACGGGTTTGTTCCACAGATGGGGCGCGACGCGCGCGTCGTAGATCGCCTGCTGCTCGTTCACATCGCGCGCCTGGAACAGATCGGCGATCGCCGAGCGCAGCTGCGGGCGCGTCGCGAAGTAAGCGCGCGCACCGCGCGCGACCAGGCCCGACAAGCCATGGAAATAGAAACTGCCGCGGCCACTGGTGAACCAGTCAGTGTGCTTGTCCCACCAGGCGCGGGCGAATTCGGACAGTTCTGCGCGCATTTTAGTCCGGTACAACTCGGCGAAATTTGCGTGATAGCCCTCGCCGAAGATCGCGAAGTAGTCGTCGAATCCGAGCGTGCGAATGCCGGCGATCTTGAGTTCGAGCAACGCGGTCTGACGCGGGTTCGCGTCGACCGCGTGGATGCGTCGCGGTGCCTGCAGCGCGTAGTCGAGTGCGTTGCAGCCGGCGCTCGTGATCACCAGGACGGTGTCTTCCGGCGTCAACGCCAGCGCATGGCGATCCACGGCGGGATCTTCCCAGCAGGTGTTGTAGACGAGGCTGCGCGAAGTGATCGCGTTGAAGATCTTCTGGTCGAGCTTGTCGCGCAGGTTCGGGATCGACATCGGGTGGGCCGCCGGTTTTTCGTCCGCGCACGCTAGCCGGGCGATGTGACAGTCGTGTGTTCGAACTGGCGCGCGTCTGCGACAGTGTCCATGCGCACATGTGTTGCGCACGCTGTCACCGCACTGCAACCGCAACGCAACGCCGGCGCGACCTGCGCGCGCCATCCTTGGGCGGACTCCCTCGAGGATGCGCGATGAAGCGACTCTCGTTCCGCAGCGTGTTCATTTCCGATGTGCATCTGGGCCTTGCCGACTGCCAAGCGAACTTCCTGCTCGATTTCCTGCGTTCGATGCAGTGCGAGCGGCTGTATCTCGTCGGCGACATCATTGACCTGGAGAACATGGCGAAGCGGCCGTGGTGGCACGCGAGCCACACCGCGATCGTCACCGAGCTGCTCGCGATCGCAGCACGCGGCACCCACGTTACCTACATTCCGGGCAACCACGATGCGCCACTGCGTCGACTGGCCGGACAACGCATCGCAGGCATCGAGATCGCGCTCGAGGCCGAGCACATCGGCGCCGACGGTCGTCGCTACCGTGTCAGCCACGGCGACGAATTCGACGGCGACAGCACCGCACCCGCATGGTTGCTGAAACTGGGCGATGTGCTGCAGGGATTCATCTGCGCGATGAACCGACGCTGCAACGCGTTGCTCCGGCGCTTCGGATTGCACTACCGACCGCTATCGATCCGGCTGAAAACGCGCATCGGCACGGCGCTGCGCTTCATCCGCGACTTCGAACGGCGTGTCGCCGATGGCGCGCGCATGGATGGCTACGACGGCCATATCTGCGGGCATATCCATTACGCACGCATGCACGACGATGCCGGCGTGCTCTACCTCAACGACGGCGACTGGGTCGAGCATTGCACGACCCTGGTAGAACACGCCGATGGCGCGCTCGAGCTGCTGCACTGGACCGAGCAACGCTTGACCCTCGCTCGCTGTGAGAGCCAGGCACGACAACCGCTGCCGCTAGCCGCCGCCGCTTGAGGTTTGCGCAAGCGGATTCGTCATCACCTCGGGCACTAGATATGCGGCGGCAACTCGTAGACGTCCACCTGGATCGTTCCAGTCGCGATCCCACCCTTTCCATCAGACACCGTGTACTCGAAATAGTCGTGGCCGAACGTGCCGTGGATCGACTGATAGGTCACGGTGTTATCGGCGTTCAAGGTAATGACGTTGGTAGGAATGGGTCCGTTGTGATTGATCGATGTCACCGTCAACACATCGCCATCCGGGTCGGACGCGGCCTGCAGCACCGGAATGTCGATGCTGTCGCCCTTGAGCACGCGCACCGACAATGAGCCCGCGACGGGCGGGTGATTCGGCGTCGATACCGTGATGTGCACGGTTGCGGTCGCGCTGCCGCCATGACCATCGCTGATCGAGTAGGTGAAGCTGTCCGGGCCGAGATAGTCGGGCGCCGGCGTGTAGGTGACGCCGCTGCCGGACGACGCTGCGCTGCCATGCGTCGGCGGCGTCACGCTGGTGACCGTCAAGGTATCGCCATCCGGATCGCTGTCGTTCACGAGCACGGCGATCGCATTCGCAGTCGAGTTCTCGCCGACGGTGGCCGTGTCGTCCTGCGCGACGGGCGGATGGTTCGTGTACTGCTTCGGCCCGAGCGTGGTCGTGCTCGCCGATTTCTCGAAGCGATACACATCGACCGTGCGCTTGTGCTCGGCAGGATTGCGCAACGCGCGCTCGATCCACGCCGGCGGCGCCTTGACCGGTTCCTTGACCCATTCGATACCCGGTGTCGCCGGTACCGGTGTTGGCGCGGGCGTCGTGGTTTCCTCGATGCTGAGGAACTCGATATCGACGCGACGGTTCTTCTGCCGGTTTGTGCGCGTGTCGTTCGGATAGGTTGGATCGAGTTCACCCGCGCCGTGCGTGTCGATCTGGTCCGCATCGATGCCGTGGGCAACGAGGTAGCGCTTCGCACTTGCGGCGCGGCGTTCCGAGAGTTTCTGGTTGTAGGCGACGGTGCCGACCGAGTCGGTGTGGCCGATCACGTTGACGCGACTGACACGGCTGGACGATTTCAGTTTCGCAATCAGTTCATCGAGCGCTGCGATCGCATCCGGACGCAGATCCGAATGATCGAAATTGAAGAACGCGTCGCCATCGAGCTTGACCTCGTTGCGCACGACCTGTGGCGCGGCGGGGGCTGGCGCGACTTCGGGAGCACGGCGTTCGACCTGGACCATCTTGAACGGTTCGCGTGCGCGGTAATTCTGTCCAATGTCGTAGCGCAGCAGCAGCCAGCCGCGCGTGTCGTTCCTGTCGGTCTCGAAGTCGCCGCTCTTGCGCAAGGTTTCGCCGAGCAGCGAAACGCTGAAGCCCGTGTTCGCGATGTACTTGTCGAGGCCGAGCGAAAGCGTCCACTGGTCCGAACTGTATTTGCCGCGCTCGTAGTCGAGACCGCCACGCACGCGCAGCAACGGCTCGTCGAAGTATTTGCCGAAGCGCAGGCCGACGCCGTTGTCATACGGATGCTCGAACGCCTGGGTCAGCGTGTCGATCGTCTGGGTCTGAGTGTAGTCGCCGGTCGCATCACTGCCGGTGATCTGGGTCACGTCGGTGGTCAGGGTCGTGCCGGCAAGCCGTGAACCCGAGGTCGCATGCATGAGGTAACCATCGACGGAGAAATCGTTCTTCTCCCAGCCGGCGCCGAGCGAGACCTTGCGATCCTTCCACGCGTTCTGGTCGACCGCGCCGAACACCTTCATCACGCTCGCGTTCTCGGGCTGCTCGATCGCCGCATCGCTGCCGCCACGCAACCAGTGGTAGTCGACCTGCACGCCGCCTGCACCGCCCTGCCCCAGCCACAGTTGGCCCAGCCACGCGTGCTCGTCGGTCTTGCCGAGGATGCCCAGCACTTCACCGAGCACGTCGCCGTGTTCGTTGACGCCGAGGGAGACGCGCGCATTCGCGCCGACGTAGGTGACGGGAATCATCGCATCGCCCGTCGGCGGTGGCGTTGCCGATGGATCGGCTTGCGCGAAAGCGGCTGAAGACAAGGCCAGACCGATCGCCAAGGCCAGCAAATTGCGATGTTCCATGAATCCCTCCGGTAACCGTGAACACTTCCGCTCGCTCCCGTGACAGGCACATTGACGTGCTTTTGCGGGAACAGCGGTATCCAGACTTCCCCTTGCGGCACGGATTATTGCCCATAAGTCACGCCTGACCAAACTCTGCGCGGCCCCCGCCGCGTATGATTTACGCCTTTCGCCTCTTCGGATATCCCCATGTCACTCAGCCCAGCCACGCGTACCCGCATCGAGGGGTTGCTCGCCAGCAACCGCGTCGTCCTGTTCATGAAGGGTTCCCGCCAGGCGCCGCAATGCGGTTTTTCCGCTGCCGCAACGGATCGGCTGAACGGGTTGCTCGAGGACTACGCGACTGTCGACGTGCTCGCCGACGAAGACATCC
>JBDSXV010000197.1:0-56894 GCA_039926025.1 Dokdonella sp. | reverse complement strand
AACAGACAACACCGAAACGCGTCGTCGTGTTCGTATGCGATACCGGCAACAAGTACCTCTCGAAGATGTACAACGATTACTGGATGCTCGACAACGGCTTCCTTGATCGCCAGCAGACCGGCGATTTGCGCGACTTGATCCTGCGCCCATACGCGCATCGCGATACCGTGGTGGTTGGTCAGAACGAATTGCTGGTCACGGCGTACAACCGCATGAAACTGTACGATGTTTCGCAGCTGCCGGTGATGGATGGCGACAAGATCGTCGGCATCCTCGACGAGTCGGACCTGCTGCTGCACGTGTACACCGACGAGAACAAGTTCCGCGATCCCGTATCGACGGCGATGGCGACCAAGCTGCGGGTACTCGACGTGAAATCCCCGATCGAATCGCTGATGCCGGTTTTCGACGCGGGACACGTCGCCATCGTGATGGATGGTGCGAAGTTTGTCGGTCTGATCACGCGGATTGATTTGTTGAATTATTTGCGCCGAAGGGCAGGTTGATGTCGTTCGTGCCCGTTGCCATGGAGTTCAAGCGATGAAGGCTACGCTCGAAGATGTACGCCACGCATACCGCCTGCTATTGGGCCGCGAACCTGATCCGTCGGGATTGGAGTCGTTCAATCGAATGCTCACTGAGCAGCGTATGTCCGCGCCAGATGTCATGGCGATCATCAGTGCGTCGCCGGAATACAAGACTCGCCACGAGACGGCTCCGGCATTGGACGAAATCGACTTTCACGGATTCAAATTGTACCCGTGGCGCGGGGACAGCTTGATTGGTGGGGCGGTACAGGCATTGGGTGACTATGAACCCCATGTGCTGCCGCTGTTTGTGGAAACAGTACCGATCGGTGGCACCGTGCTCGATGTGGGTGCGAATATCGGCATCTTCACGCTGTCGGCAGCGCGCAAGGTTGGTACAAACGGACGTGTGTTTGCGGTCGAGCCCATCGCTCGAAACGTGCAATCCATCTGCGCTGGCGTGCTTGGCAATGACCTGCACAACGTCAGTGTGTTGCCTGTAGCAGCATCGGGCGCGGCAGGAGTTGTGCCGATGTTGCGCAATGCCAATTCATCCAATGGCATCGTGGATACGCACGTCGCGCAAAACATGGCTGATTCGTTTGTTCCGGCGCAGCGTATCGATGCCCTGCTGCATGGACTCGATCGTCTGGATGTCATCAAGATCGACATCGAAGGCCATGAGCCGATTGCCTGGCCAGGGCTTGAGGCCTTGGTGAGCAAGCATCGACCGGTCATTTTCACCGAATTCAGCCCTGTCGCGATCAGGAACCACTCGCGCGTAGCGGCGGAGATCTATCTGGAAAGCCTGTTCGCATACGCCGCGAAGATCCTGGTCATCCATTTTGATGGCAAGCACGCGACCTGCACGTCTGCGGAGCAGGTGATGGAGCAGTGGCGTGAAACGAACGTCCGCGCAGGAACCGACGGCACTTGTCATCTTGACCTGATGCTCGATACCTGTGAGTGATGCGTGTGGAGTCGGCGAATTTCTATTCAGAGTGCAATGCGCGCAATGAGGGGTATCGACTCCGCTGAAGGTTTGGACGTGCTTATCGAATACGGCGTATCGGTGAATGTTCTACGCGGTCCCGCCGACCGCCTGAATTGTCACGAGGAGTGCGCGGTTGTAACGACGTCGGATACCGTCGATCGGCAACTGCGCCAGTAAAGGAACCACGCAGGTGGACCTCTTCGTCAGACCAAAGAATCCATGACCCCATTCTTTTGCAGATCGGAAAATCAATGAAAACAACAAGACGCCAGGCCCTCGGCACCCGCGCGATCCACGCCGGCCAAAGCCCCGATCCAAGCACCGGCGCAATCATGGTGCCGATCTACGCGACTTCGACCTATGTGCAGCAGAGTCCCGGTGTGCACAAAGGCTACGAATATTCACGCACGCAGAACCCGACGCGGATGGCGTACGAGCGCTGCGTCGCCGACCTCGAAGGTGGACGTCAGGGGTATGCGTTCGGCTCGGGCCTTGCCGCCGCAGCGACCGTGCTCGACCTGCTCGACTCGGGCAGCCATTTGATCGCGATGGACGATCTCTACGGCGGCAGCTACCGCTTGTTTGAGCGCGTGCGGCGTCGCAGTGCGGGTCTCGACTTCACGTTCATCGACCTCAACGACACAGCAGCGTTGAAAGCTGCATTGAAGCCGAATACACGCATGATCTGGGCGGAGACGCCGACCAATCCGATGTTGAAACTCGTCGATCTCGCCAGGCTTGGTGCATTTGCGAAGAAGCACGGTCTGATCCTGGTCGTCGACAACACGTTCTGCTCGCCCATGTTGCAGCGCCCGCTGGAGTACGGCGCGGACATCGTGGTGCACTCTGCAACGAAGTACTTGAATGGCCACTCGGACATGGTCGGTGGCATTGCTGTCGTGGGCGACAACGCCGAACTCGCCGAACAGATGGCTTTTCTGCACAACTCGGTTGGCGCAGTCGCCGGTCCATTCGATTCGTTCCTCGCCATGCGCGGTCTGAAAACCCTGCACTTGCGCATGCGCGCCCATTGCGATGGCGCGCTTGTGCTCGCGAGCTGGCTGGAAAAGCATCCGGCGATCGAGCGGGTGATTTATCCGGGTCTGAAATCGCATCCGCAACATGCATTGGCAAGGAAGCAGATGGATGGCTTCGGCGGCATCGTCTCGGTCGAAGTGAAAGGCGGCCTGCGCAAAGCGCGCAAAGTGCTTGAGCGTTGCCATCTGTTCGCGCTCGCTGAATCGCTTGGTGGCGTCGAGAGCCTTATCGAGCATCCAGCCATCATGACGCACGCGTCGATCCCTCCGGCAAATCGCAAGCGTCTTGGAATCAGCGATGGCTTGATTCGACTGTCGGTTGGTGTCGAGGACGTTGCCGATCTCCGTGACGAACTCGCAGCTGCGCTCGCTTAGATCTTGATGAAGATTTTGGAGTTGGTTGCGCATGTCAGATAGTCAAGCAATAGCGGCAGCCACAGCCGATTCTTCGGTTGCGCGTGAGCCAATCCTGTTCCTTCATCTTCCGAAAACGGCCGGCACGGCGCTGCGCAACCTGTTCATCAAGCACCTTGGCGAGGAGCACGTGTCGAGAGGGCTGAACATGCGCCTCGACGAAGCGTTGGTTCACTACGCCGATCTGGATGCGATTTGCGGGCATTTTCACGCCGAGCACGGGCATTCTTTGCCTGTCGATCGTTTTTCGATAACCGTCTTGAGGGATCCGGTCGATCGGTTTCTCTCTTCTTTCTACTTTCGCAAGTTCGATGCGCAGAAGGACGCCGTCGATCAGCGCGTGCGTTCAATGGATATCGACCAGTTCATTGATGGGCTGACGGATAGCGATATCGACGAACTGAATGTGCAGACGTTCATGCTCTATCCCTTGGGAACGGAGTCCATGGCGCTATTGTCGCGGCGCGAGCAAGTGGCCGCGGCAAAGCGCGCGCTCGACTGCATCGACTACGTCGGAATTCATGACGAGATCGATGATTTCGTCTGCATGATCTGCGCACGCATGGGTTGGCCGGCGGACGCGGCATTGGAACGCGTCAACGCGACGAGCCAAAGATTGTCGCCAGAGCAGCTCTCTTCGGCATCACGCAGGAAGCTGGATGATGTGTTGCAGTACGACTGCGCTGTATATCAATACGCGATCGAACGCTTCACGCAATTGCGCAGAGAATCGATCATCAGCGCTCCCACGCGACGAGCGAATATCGAGTGCGCAGCGGCACCGCGGGTTGCGGCCGCGCGGCCACGCCCGCCCGCCCCCGCCCCGCGTGAGTTTGGCGATCGCCGGGTTGAGCTTGTCAACGTGCGAATCATCGGTGAAATGTCGGGCGAGTCGCTTGCGCTCATTGGCGAGCGCATCAGCGTGCATATCCAGTTCGTCGCGCATGAGGCGGTTGATGGCGTCACTGCGGAATTTCTCATTCGCGATGAGCGCGGCTTGCCCGTCTTCGGCACCAACACACATTTGCTGGGCGACGCCTATCGGGTCACGCCAGGCACGTATGCCTTCACCTTCTCGTTCCTCAATCGCATTGAATGCGGCGCATACACCGTGGACGCGAGGCTCATACGCAATGGGTCGTACCTCGTCGGCTGCTATCACTGGAAGGACAAAGTTGCCCGATTCGATGTGAACGGCTGGGGAGCTCAGTATTTTGCAGGCCGGGTGATGATGGATGCTTCGGCGAGTCTCGCGCAGGTATCCGAAGAAGGAAGCATCGGGCACCAGCGTGTGCTGGTAGATAGCTCGAAACCGGCGTTGCTATCGGGCAGGCTAAACCCACCACTGCAGGACTTCTCGGCGCGCCTCAGTCCTCTATCGACGGTGTTGAGCACTCATACTGGCGCCGAGTTGCTGGTCGAAATCGAAGTCGAAAACACCGGCGGCGCAACTTGGCAGGTAAGCGGAAAGAACCCCGTCTGTCTCTCCTATCATTGGCACGACAGGGAAGGGAATGTTGTCGAGAACGACGGCCTGCGAACCTACCTTCCGCGCGATCTGAATCCGGGTCAACGCATGAAGCTGGTTGGATTGCTCCGGGCGCCAGATCGCATCGGAGACCTCCGCCTCATCTGGACCATGGTGCAGGAAGGTGTCAGTTGGTTCGACAGCAGAGATGCCCAATCAAAATTCAGCGTTGACGTTACTGTCTGCTGACTATGTCGCGCTATGCAAAGGCAGCCCCGATCTGCAAGCAATGCAGCGTCAAAAGTACACCCGCGGCACTAGGTGCGGCGGATGAGGTCACAGAACGCGATGGCGCAGACTTCTCCTTCAGCGTCGCGAAGTTCGGAAACCGCTTTGTGGAATCCATTTTTCTGCACAACAGGAAAACGGAGAAAAATGTGGTGTCCCACGCCCGGATATACCGGTTTCATGAAGACTATCGTGTTCTTCAGGAAAATCGTGCCATTGCCCGGCACCACCGTGCCGAAGTGTCGCGACAGCCAGTTCGCGTAGAGCATTCCATGGCTGATGCGCCCAGAAAATCCGCCAGCACGTGCGGCATCATCGTCAAAGTGCACGGGATTGAAATCGCCACTGAGTTCGGCATAGCGCGCTACGTCCGCCGGCTCCACCATCAGCGGCTCAATGACGGGCTCGATCATCGATCGGTTGAACAGGCAGGTCACATGAAACGTATCGAGCGCCTGTTTCATTGAGAAACCCTCGCGCGTCCAGACCTTCTGCACGGCGTAGTTGTGCACCTGCGTGGAGACCTTCATGTGGCGAAAGCCGTTCGCCTTGAAGTGCGCTTGCGTGTAACGAATCATGTCGCCGTAGAGGCCGCCGCCGGCGGCGTCTGGAAGAATCCCGTACAGCACGCCCTCGGATTCAGCGTTTGCCGTGTCGAACGCACAACAACAAAACCCCAGCAAGCGGGTACCATCGCGCACGATCCACGTGATGTGTCGGTGATCGAAGTTTGCGATGTGATTTCGTGCCCATTCCTTGTAGCCGGCAAGGATCTGCGCAGGTGGCAGCAAGGGACTGGCGTGATAGTGACTCTTGTAGTCAATGAAAATTTCGTCGACCAATGTATCGAGCGTCGTGACGTCCGCGTTGGTCGCCTCGACGAAGCTGATGTTCGGGTTGCGCAGCGGCTTGGGTTCGTACGCGGCAAGATCGACGTCGTAGTAGACGAGCGTATCCGCGTGTGTGACCTCGACGCCGAATCGATTCATGCGAGCCGCCGCTTTTCCAGCGGGCGACGGCAATCTCAGGATCAGCAGGTCGGCGCGCTGTTCGAGCAGCGACTGGAACAGTGCGCGCTCGTCGAGGTCGTCGCTGGAGGCACGGAATACGCGCAAATCGAAACGCTTGCTCTCCAGCTCGGAAAATTCTGGCTTCATCGATGCACCGATTCCTTCAGCTGGGTTGGTCGACGTTGAGCGATTCGCGCACGATGTAGTGCGGCCGCCCCTTCACGTTCTCGAAGATCCGGCCGACATAGAGTCCGATTACACCCAGGCAGAACAGGATGATCCCGGACAGTAGCCACATGGAGGCGATGATGCTGGTATAGCCGGCGACCTGGACGTCGCCCACGGTGTAACGGTATACGCCAAGGCACGCAATCAGCATTGCCAGGAAGGCAAACCCGATACCGAGTTTGGCGACCAGCCGCAGCGGTTTGTCCGAATAGGAAAGCACGATGTCGATGGCGAGGCGGATGCGCTTGCGCAGGCTGTAGGACGACCGCCCGATCGCGCGTGAATCGTGATCAACCGCGAGCGTTCCGATCTTCATGCCGGTCCATTTGACCATCAGTGGAAAGCAGCGCGACTGCTCGGGCATGCGATTGATGACGTCGACCAGGGTGCGACTGAACACGCCAAAATTCGCAGTCTCAGCGTCGTGCTGCGCACCGGTCAGATAGTTGAGCACGGCATAGAACGCACGCGAAGTGAAACGCTTGCCCCAGCCATCTTTTCGTGTGACTCGCTTGCCGAACACGGCGTCGTAGTTTTCGCTGCGCGCCTTCGCCAGTAGGGCTGCGATTTCTTCAGGCCTGTCCTGCAGGTCGCAATCCATCACCACAACCCAGCTCCCACGAGTGCTGGCCAAACCTGCCGCTATTGCATAGTGCTGGCCGAAATTGCGCGAAAGCCTCAATGCCTTGATCCGCGGATCGCTTGCGCTGAGGTCGCGCAGGACTGACCACGCTTCGTCGGGACTTGCATCGTCGACCAGCACGATTTCGTAATCGGCGGCAATGGATGCGAGCGTTGTGGTCAGACGGGCGCAGAGTTCGCGCAGGCAGCCTGCACAGCAGTAGACCGGGCTGACGACCGAAACCATTGGCGTAGCGGCAGACGTCATCGGCGCAGGAATCCCTCGATAGCTTCAATCACGCGCTGTTGGTCCATGCCCCCGAGCCAGAAGGGCAGCCGGACTAGGCAGTCGCTCACGCGGTCGGTAACGCCGAGCATTCCGCTTGTCCGAGCGTAGCGTTTTCCCGCGGGTGAGCTGTGCAGCGGAATATAGTGGAAGACCGGCTGGATGCCTGCGCTCCTGAGCGCATCAATAAGAAGCGACCGCGAACCGAGATCCGGCAACAGCAGATAGTACATATGAGCATTGTGCCGGCAATGCGCCGGGATGATCGGGCGTCGCAGCTTTTCTGCGGCCTCCAGGTCCGCAAATGCGGCGTGATAGCGATCCCAGATTGCGAGACGTTCGTTGGTGATGCGTTCGGCATCTTCTATCTGCGCAGCAAGGAATGCCGCCACGATTTCGCCCGGCAAATAGGACGAACCGACATCGACCCAGGTGTACTTGTCAACCTGGCCGCGAAAAAACTGCGAACGATTGGTGCCTTTCTCGCGGATGATCTCTGCTCGTTCGGCAAAACGCTCATCGTTGATCAGCAGCGCGCCACCTTCGCCTGAGATCAGGTTTTTCGTTTCATGAAAACTGAGCGCAGCGAGATGACCGAGCGAACCAAGCGGGCGGCCCTTGTAGGCCGCCATGATGCCTTGCGCCGCATCCTCGATCACCAGCAGTCCATGGCATTCAGCCAGCGCATTGATCGGATCCATCTCGCACGCGACGCCAGCATAGTGCACGACGCAGATCGCGCGCGTGCGCGAGGTGATCGCCGCTTCGATAAGCGCTTCGTCGATATTCAGCGTATCCGCCCTGACATCCACAAACACCGGCACAGCACCGCGCAGCACAAATGCATTTGCAGTGGACACGAATGTGAACGATGGCATGATCACTTCGTCGCCGGGTTCGAGATTGGCAAGGAGTGCCGCCATCTCGAGCGCCGCTGTGCAGGAATGCGTCAGCAGGGCCCTGTGGGCGCCGGTTGCTTGTTCGAGCCACGCGTTGCATCGACGAGTGAAGGGACCATCGCCGGACAAATGACCGTTCGCATGCGCCTCGGCGATGTAGCCGAGTTCCTTTCCGGTCATGTACGGACGGTTGAATGGAATCTTGTCGTGACTCATCAGGTCGTTTGGTCCTTTGTGCCGGATGCCGTACTGGAGTCGGCTAGCCGATTGCAGGTAGTCTTCTGGCGACGACGAGCAATGACCCGCCGGCAGGGAGGTTGATGCCCAAGCGAATCAATATCGACTCCACCCGAAGCGTCGCGGCGCCTATCGCATTGAGCGCCGCAGGCAAGTCGAGTTCAGCTTCGACTTCCGCAAGCCCCTCACGCGTTCGCCTGCGCGCCAACATCATTGCAGGCAGCAGCAACGACACGAATGACGTGGTGCGCAAGACTTCAAATCCCGCAGCTGCGAGCTTGACCAGCAGGTCGCTGCGAACATAGCGGCGCACGTGGCACGCGGCGACGTCGGTGTCGCTCCAAAGCCACTCGTGCTGCGGCACCGTAATCAAAAGGCCGCCGCCGGGGCGCAGCGCGGCGTGCAGGTTGGCGAGCACGCGCGCGTCGTCTTCAATATGCTCGATGACGTCAAATGCGCCGATCGCGTCATATTCTTCCCGAAACGGCAAATTCGTTGCGTCCAGCTGGTGAAATGTTGCGGCGTTGCCCAGGCGTTGGCGGGCATAGTCAAGCCCCTCTTCGAACAGTTCGCTGCCGCTAAGTGTCAATGACGGATACGCAGCATGCAGACGATTGAGTACATAGCCTGTTCCGCAGCCGATCTCGAGGAAATTCCGGGCGGAGGAGAAGTAGCGGCCGAACGCCCAGTCAATCAGGTCACTGCGGCCACGAAACCAGAAGCTGCGCGCTTCCAGCTCGTAGAGCCGCGAGAAGTGCGCAGGGTCGAATGATTTACGGGACGATTTCTCGGTATCGATCATCAGGTAGTTGAACGGCTATGAGGTCTCAGCGCGAGCATTCAAGGATCGCATGCGTGTAGGGAATGCGCAGCAGGTCATCGCGGATATCGACACGCACTTCGCGGAAAACATCGCGCGCGAGCGCGACGTACTGTTCTGCTGTCCGCACATTGCGCCCGCGATCGCGGGCAATGATGAACCGTGCAGCAGCGGACTGATGCGGTGCAAAGCACCCGTCGAACGTGATCAACCGGCC
Organism: Dokdonella sp.; assembly: GCA_039926025.1. Lineage (GTDB taxonomy): Bacteria > Pseudomonadota > Gammaproteobacteria > Xanthomonadales > Rhodanobacteraceae > Dokdonella_A. Next base: position 47,848 of record JBDSXV010000197.1, on the reverse strand, counting down.
GTTCGGGCGCAACGCGGCGTGCGCAATCCTGAACATGTCGCGGGCAGGGTCATCATCGAGGTGATGAAGCAGTCCGGTTGCCATTACGATGTCGAAATCGCGGAACATGTTTCGATCGACGCTGCTGACATCGACGCAATGGAACTCACCGCGATCGCCGTGGGTGGTTCGCGCCGCGTCGATGTAGGGCTGGCTGAGGTCGACGCCCACGTATCTCACGCTTGCTGGAAGGTGCGGCAGGATCTGTGCCGTCCCACAGCCGATGTCTAACAGACACTGCCCCGGTTCCGGTCGCGCGTACTCGCGAGCGAGGACTGCGCGCGCACGCTCGGCGCCGAACAGGTTTTGAGTCAGGCTGTAAGCGCTGGGCAGTGACAGTAGCGAACGCAATCCGGTCGTGATCTGCGTCATGGGTCAGGACCTGACAACAACGATGAGGCCGAAAAGCACCAGCAAGGTCCCGGCGATCCGTGCTGCGCCAACATGCTCTCCGAAAACCAACGAGCCGGCAAACAGCATGATGATGAAGCTTGCGCCGGTGAACGGGAATGCATAAGTCAATTCAAAGCGTGTCAGTGCAAGCATCCAACTTACTCCACCCAAGAACGTGAAGGCGATGGACACCCACACCCATGGTGTCATGAGCAACGAGAGGATGAACGCGAAGCGTTCGGACGTTTCCGCCGGCAGCGCTCCGGCAGAGCCCACGCGCCAACGCATGATCAGCTGACTGCTGACCGTGAAGAAAACGCAGAGCAAAATAAACGTATGCTGCTGCAGCCAGCGCATGGGAAAAATCCTTAAGGTTTGACGGACAGCGGAACCGAAGCCCAATTGGCGCCCAGATTTCCACACCAGGCATAGCCTTCAATCACGAAACTGAACTTTACGGTGTATTCGCCGACTTCCGGCGCTCGCAACGGTATGTCGAGCACAACACTTTCGCCTGCGGCGACGGTGTGAGGTAGCCGGGCGCGTAGCTCTGTGATTTCCAGACCTTTCATATCATCTATGCGAAGTCCTGGGCCAAAATTGCCAGATGAGTCCGGAGACCAAGCAAGGGTAGACCGGTTTGTTGCCCGCACCCGCAGATTTCCGAACGCGTTGGGCTTGAGCTCCATGCGACCTCCAAGCGCTTCGTATGCAGCCGAGCAGGTTGCTGGGGCCTTCGGTACGACGACCGGCTGCTTGGGAGCGGAAAAGCCGAGGCGTTCTTGCTGTGCGGTTGGATAGACAATTGCCTCGAAGTTTCCCGCATTCAGCGAGCCGATTGGCGGGCCGAGCAACTTTTCCAACGCAGCGCGATTGACATACGACTTGTCGCTCGGGTCGAGCAGGAGAAAAAAGCGAGCACCACCCATCGGCTGCTCGAACCATCTGTCTGCCGTCATGTGGTGCTGTCGCCGCGGCAGTCCGCTGTCATCGAAAAGAATCGGCAGCGCCGATATGCGCCCCCCACTCAGGACCGTAATGGCATTGGCGGACCAATATGATGCGTAGCCATTCGTCAGCCCGGCATTTTCCAGTGCCGAAATTATTTGCGTACGCGGATTGGTGGCGAGGCCAAGGGACGGTCTTGACCAGTCTGCGAAAGCCGGTGCTACCAGCAGGCGCGGAGAGAACGTTAGGAAGGCCAACGCGCAGACCCATCCAATACGAGCCGCGGGAAACCAATTCCGCGCGCCAAAGGTCTGCAGCCACAGGCCGAAGATGAGAAATGAAGTCGCCAAGAGTGGTGAAAAATATCTCGGAATTCCGTTGGGCTCATGGTCAAGCATGCCCGTAAAGATGCATACGGACCCCAATGCTCCAAGCAGTGACACATGCAAGAAAATGAGAAAACGAAGTGAGGCCGATTCGATCTGGCGGACGCGCACCAAGAGAGCAAGCGGTAGGAAGAACGCGATGAGGGCGAAGGCAAAGCGGGCGGCGTAGGGGATGGCCGTCAAACCGCTCAGAGGCATGACGCTGTCGGGAAGCGACCCAAACAGCGCGAGCCAGTTTTTCGCAGAGGTACAGATATTGTGTGAAATGTGCGATACATCGCTCAACGAATGCGGTATGGAACCGCTGTGGAAGCTTACGCGGGACAGCAGAAATAGGAAGCAGAGGCCTCCGACACAAGTAGCGGCGATGGAGGTCAACAGGAGCGCGCGCGTACGTTGCCGTACGATATCGACCTGACGATTTGCAAACACATAGCTGGCCAGCAAAGCGCTGAGCGTAGGCAACGCATAGGCAGCGAGGCCTCGAGCGCCGCCGGCAACCCCGGCGCAGATGATGAGCCCAACTGCCAATGCGTCGGAGCGTCGCGAAAGATGATTGCGAACCTCCGGCGGCGCTGACAAGTAGCGTGCGCCACATCCGGCAATTACGAAAAGGGCGAATAACGATCCGGAATAGGCTGACTGCCCAAAGACGAATTCTGCGAAGTCCTTCGATATGCCACTCGCCATGAGGGTCGGGGCGAACCAACGGAGAGGTCCGGATATCCCTACGGCGCGCGACGCAGCATATGCGGCATACAAGAGCAGGCCTGCTGCAACGATGTCCACGGCAACATGCATGGGGTAGGACGGAACGACGAACATTGCGAAGGCAGCAGCGATCAAGCTTGGAAAAATGATCGGGATATCGTTTTCGTAGTCCCAGCCGCGGGGCACCAAGCTGAATTGGTGCGCCATCTCCTGACCCAGCATAAGCTTCATCGCGGAGTCTGAGTTGAGCGTCGATAGGTAGGTAACAGCGAGGTAAAATACGAGCATGACGACGGCGGCTACAAACAGTGCCAATGAAACGGTACGGTCGATATCCGCTCCCGAGAAGCGGAGCCTACTTTTCGTCATCAGGTAAGTGCCAAAGCCAACCGATTCATTCGCATTCGTTCTTGCCCGGGCGCTTCTCGATCTGGATCGGCTTTTGACTTGGCGATCCGGGAGCTCCATCATCAGTCTCATGTATACGCTGCAACTTGTCGCGTTCATGCGAGACCGGTCAGGCTGCAGACAGTCGAATGGGAGTATCAGCTACAAAAAATCGGCGGAAACCGATGGAGTATTATTCCAGAATCACAGTTTCGTATTCTAACCGCTGACATGAAAAGTTGGGCACCAGCTGCAGCGTAGGCGATGCACCCATTGTTTACGCTTGATGTAAAGTCGCGCGAAGGCGCTGACGGTTTGAAGATGCCTTTCCGCGCATCAGCCGCATGAGTACAAGACGAATTTCCCCACTGATGGGTGTCCAGATGCGAGCAATGCTGGTAGCGACGATCATCCTCTTTTGGTTAGTGGGGGCCATGAGCGTGTGCGATGCCGGTCAGATCGCCTGCCCCCCCGGCACTAGCCCGGCGTGCCTAGCAGGATTTCCGGTTGAATTCTCGGGCGGCGCGATACCCACTGACATTGGCTACGTGCGCTTTTCCAGCCCTGCCGTCGCCAGACTAGGTCTCGTGGCTGACATCGGCAAGGATATCGTTGTCGGCACTACGGGAGGGTACGTCATTGCCTATCACTCAGACGGCACGTTTCTGTGGGCACGAAAGGTTGCAAGCGTCGAAGTGCCAACCAAGCCCGCTATTGCCGATATCGACGGAGACGGTGTTCCGGAGATCGTGGTGGGAGCCGCCAGCAGCTCTCAGAATGGTGGCGGCGTCTATGTATTGCGCAACAACGGCACGTTGAAGTGTTCGTTCACCGCACTGGATGCCGTCACTGGCTCGGGCAACGGCGTCTATAGTTCGCCGGCATTGGCGCATTTGGATCGCGCCAGGCCTCTCGAAATGCAGATCGTGTTTGGAAGTTGGGACAAGCATGTGCGTGCCTTGAATGCCGACTGTTCACTTTGGTGGGCGAAGGGATTATCCGATGATATCGTCGACACGGTGTGGTCGTCTCCGGCGATCTACGATATGGACAATGATGGACAGCTCGATGTAATCATCGGTCAAGACAGCGGCCAGGGAACTCTCCCCAACCTGGTGCAGGTTGGTGGTCAGATGCGTGTATTCCGTGGCAATGGCATTGGCGAACTTCCCGGGTTCCCGATCAAGCTCGACGACGTCGTCTATTCGTCACCCGCGATCGGTGATCTCGCCGGTACGGGGCACCCCGCAATCGTTGCCGGCTACGGTCGATGCTGGGATATGCCATCGTGTGCTCCCGGCGGTCTTACCCATGCTGTCACTGCAGCGACCTATGGCTGGGGTAGCAATGGCATGCCGTTACCGGGATGGCCTTACGCAACGCCCAATCAAAGTTCCCGGACGGTTTCTCCTGCACTTGCCGATCTGGATGGCGACGGCAAGCTCGAAACCGTTATCGGGACGCTCGTAAAGACGACGGGAACCGACCAGGATGGTTGGCTGCACGTGATCCGCAGCGACGGCACCGCTTATCCTGGCTGGCCTCGCCAGCCATTCGCCCCGCTGACCTGCTCCACCAATCAGAATTGGCTCACCGCGTTCGGTTCGCCAATTGTCGTGGACCTCGATGGCGACGGCAAAGCCGAAATCATCATGTCCAATTCGACGCTACTGGTTGCGTGGGATAGAAATGGCAATCAGCTGACGGCAAAGTCACCCGCCGCATGTTCATCGCCAGCGACTGCCGGCTGGCAACTGCTGGGGATGTCGTCGATTCACGGAACGCCGACTGCGGCGGACATAGATGGTGACGGCAAGATCGAACTGGTCGTCGGTACGGCGTCGACGCTCGGTGGGCCTATCGGTGCGTTGGTCGCGTGGCGCTTCCCCAACAGCGTCGCTAAACCGGACAATATGCCGTGGTCCCAGTTCCACGCAAACGAACGCAACACCGGGGTATACACACCGGATCGCATATTCAAGAATGGGTTCGATTAGATGAGCCGACGCGTAGGTGCGGCGCGCTAGAGGGCGCAGGCATTCAGCCCAGACGAGTCGCGGGTCGTCTCGCGCTCCGCGGTCTTGATGGTTTGCCGCAAATCATGCGCTGGATATCGGCGATTTTCATGATCTTTCCGATTGCGCGCTACGGTGGTGTGTTCGCAAGGAGCTGTTCCAGCATCCATTCGCGTATAGGCACGTCGATGTAGATGCCGTGACACAAGCGCACCAAAAAAATTACACACGAGTCTTCGTTCCGTTACTGACCGACGGCGACAATTCAAACGCACAGCACGCCTGTTCGAACGAGCGTTGGATCGCCCCAGTGCATGCGCATGCCCAAGGGTTGACGGTGACGTCGGAACGACCTTGCCGTGATCTTCGAGCATCTCGAACTTCATGCCCACGCTGCTGCACGCAAGTTCGCTGCGACAGGCCGGCAGCATCGGGCGATCGAGCACTAGGCGCGGAAGATTTCGGTGCCCCGAGATGGATGCGAGCCTCACGCGCGCCCTGGACACAGCCGCAATCCTCCTTCGCAAGACGAAGCCGGTGGAAAGCTTGTGCTGAAGTGTGCTGCCTGCGTGCCTCGCGCGGTCGCCCAGACGAAAACGCCGACACTGGGTCGGCGATCGCGCGATGCTCGACAGCAGTTCGGTCGACCGATCAAGCGATCAGCAGATCCTTTTCCTTGTTGCCGGCGGAGATCGCTGCGCGGAACCAGTTCGGGCGCTTGCCGCGACCGCTCCACGTCTGGTTCATGTCTGCCGGATTGCGGAACTTCGGCTTGACCTTGGCGCGCGCCCTGCCGCGCGTGCCTGCACGGCCAAGTACTTCATGAAGTCCGAAACCCTCGGCCTTTACCAGCGCGTTGATCTCTTCGCGCAACTTGGCGGCTCTTTCCTTGACCAGCTCTTCTCGCCGTGCGGTTGCGCGCGCAATCAGGTCGGAAAGCTGATCGTCGTTCAGGGAATTCAGATCAATTGCCATGCCTTGCGCACCTCGTGCCATATCGAATAGTCGCAAATTCGCCTTCAATGTCAGCCGAATTGCCTGAGTTGGTTACTAGACGGCGAAAGCCTAGCAGCTACCAAATCCATGCGCATGCGTGCAATTCCACGCCTGCGGCATCCATCACAATCTGCGCGGAAAATCACCTTTTATTGTCGGTTCAATCGCGCAGGCGATCGAGTTTCCGGCTTTGAAATCAGGCGCATGGAAGGCGATTCAATTACGCAAAACGACCCAATAGCGCATTCCGATCGATCGACTGGCTTTCGGTCTCATTGCGCCGGCGATATTCAAACGTGCCCGCGGCAAGGCCGCGTTCGCTGACCACGACACGATGCGGAATACCGATCAACTCAATGTCCGCGAACATGGGGCCCGGTCGCAGACCGCGATCGTCGAGCACGACTTCAACGCCGCGTGCGCACAGTTCGTCGTAGAGTCTTTCCGCTTCTTCACGCACCTGCGCGTTCTGCGCGGCATTGATTGGACAGATCGCCACGCGCCACGGCGCCATCGGTTCGGGCCATACGATGCCTGCCGCATCGTGGTTCTGCTCGATCGCGGCAGCGACGATGCGGCTGACGCCAATACCGTAGCAGCCCATCTGCATTACCTGGGCCTTGCCGGTATCGTCGAGCACGGTCGCGCCCATCGCTTCGGCATATTTCTGACCGAGCTGGAACACGTGGCCGACTTCGATGCCGCGCGCAATCGCCAGGGTCCCGGCGCCATCGGGAGAAACGTCCCCGGCAACGACCTTGCGGATATCGACAATCCGGCTGACGCGTGCATCGCGCTCCCAGTTTGCGCCGCGATAGTGCGTCCCATCCTGGTTGCCGCCGCAAATGAAATCCGCGAGTACCGCAGCGCTGCGATCGACGATGACCGGGATCGAATCAGGCAATCCCGCCGGGCCGATGAAGCCCGGTTTGGTGCCGATCGTGCGGACGATGTCGGCTTCGTCGGCGAGTACCGATTCGCCCGGCAATTCATCCAGCTTGGCGGCCTTGACCTCGTTGATCTCGTGATCGCCGCGCACGCACAGGGCGACCAGACCTTCTCGTCCGCGCACGATGATCGTCTTGACGCAGTGTTCCGGCTTCACCTTGAGGAATGCGGAAACTTCATCAATGGTCTTCTGCGTCGGCGTGGCGACGCGTTCGAGTGCAGCCGATGCAGCGGCCCGCGCTGCGGTCGGCGCCATCGCTTCGGCCATTTCGACATTCGCGGCGTAGTCCGAGCCATTCGAGAATGCAATCGCATCCTCTCCCGAATCAGCCAATACCTGGAATTCATGGCTGGCATTGCCGCCGATCGCGCCGGTATCGGCTTGGACGGCGCGGAAGTTGAGCCCCAGGCGCGTGAAAATGCGGCCATAGGCGTCGTACATTTTCTGGTATTCGCGTGCCAGACAATCCTGGCTCAAATGAAACGAGTACGCATCCTTCATGAGGAATTCGCGTGCACGCATCACCCCGAAACGCGGGCGTATCTCGTCGCGAAACTTTGTCTGGATTTGATAGAAATTGACCGGCAGCTGCTTGTAGCTATTGAGCTCGTTGCGTGCGAAATCGGTAATGACCTCTTCGTGCGTCGGGCCATAGCAATAGGCCGCTTCCTTGCGATCCTTGATTTTCAGCAACTGGCCGCCGAATTTCTCCCAGCGCCCGGTTTCATCCCACAGCTCGCGCGGCTGGATCGACGGCATCAGCAATTCGACGGCGCCGGCGCGATTCATTTCCTCGCGCACCACGTTGGCGACCTTGCTGAGCACGCGCAAACCGAGAGGTGACCAGGTGTAGATCCCGGCGGCCAGTTTGCGGATCATGCCTGCGCGCAGCATCAGCCGGTGGCTTGCGATTTCCGCGTCGGCGGGAACTTCCTTGACGGTCGCAAGGTGAAAGCGGGAAAGGCGCATGGGGTTCCATCGACTTGGCACGGAACCGGCGATTCTAGCAGTGGCGCGCAAGCGGGGGCAGGTCGCGCGTGCCGACTTGTGCGTGGGCTGTCGGGGGCCGGAAGCCGGCGGAGTGGTCGGGCCGAATGCGCGGACTAGTGCCGCTTCACGCAGCAGGGAGCCATCGACTTCAGTTGGAGCAGAACAGCTTGACCTGTTGCGCAGCCTTGTCGATCAAAACCTGATGGCTCTTGGCCGCGTCCAGATCGACCGGGTAGCCCTCTGTGTCGAGCGCTGGCTTCTGGCTGTCGAGCGTCGTCTGGTTCTTGCGAGCGACTTCGCAATTGTGCTTGATGTCTTCGGGCGCATAGCCTGCAGCAGCGGCAAGGGCCGGACCTGAATTCTTGGCCGCCTGCTCCTTCTGGGCAGCCTCATCAGCCGCATCGCCGGTGGTGACACCGCCCTTGAGCTTGAGTTTTTGCGCCTTGGTAACACTGGCTGGAGGCGGCGAGTCTGAAAAATGCTTGACGCCGTTTGCGTCCGTCCAGGAATACATTTCGCCAGCGGCAGCCGGAAGGCCGACGATCAGGAGGGCGAGCAGTAGCCATTTGAGCTTCATTGATAGACCTTCGCGTTCTTGCAGGTGCCCACGGTCGGCACGCCGGATGGCCGACTGGATAACACCAGTCGCGCCCGGACACAAGCAGAAAACGCCGGTAGTGTGTATCACGGTACACTCTCGCACCGTCTCCCACCCTTGCCACGGCTCGAGTATGGACGAAACTTCGACCGGCGCGCGCAAGCCACCGCGCGGGATCTACCTGCTGCCCAACCTGTTGACCACGGGTGCGATGTTCGCGGGCTATTTCGCGATCGTGTCCGGCATAGGAGGGCGCTACACGGATGCGGCGATCGCGGTGTTTGTGGCCGCCATTCTCGACGGCCTGGACGGGCGCGTGGCGCGCCTGACCGGCACACAGAGTGATTTTGGCGTGCAATACGATTCGCTCTCCGACCTGGTGAGCTTCGGATTGGCGCCGTCACTGGTCCTGTATACCTGGTCGCTGTCGGCGTTGAAGGCTTATGGGTCGGGCTGGGGCAAGCTTGGATGGGCCGCGGCGTTCATCTACGCCGCTTGCGCGGCACTGCGGCTGGCTCGCTTCAATACCCAGGTCGGGGTGGCGGACAAGCGCTATTTCCAGGGCCTGGCGAGTCCTGCTGCAGCCGCCTTGTGCATGTCCTTCGTGTGGGCGATCGAAGACAAGGGCCTGTTCGGCTTCAACGCCAGCAACATGGATTTCGTGACGCCGGTCGTCGCGATCGTCGCAGGCCTCCTGATGGTCAGCCGCCTCCGCTATTTCAGCTTCAAGGCGTGGCCGAGATCCGATCGCGTGCCCTTCATCTGGATTCCGGCCGCCATGTTGATCCTGGTAGCGCTGGCCGTCGATCCGCCCCGCGTGGTGCTCGCGATTACGACGTTATACGTGCTGTCCGGACCGATCATGACGCTCTGGGGCCTGCGCATGAAGCGCAGCGCGCGCGCGCTGCGCGGCTCGGGGCGCGAGCCAGAATGAGCGCCGCGCGTACCGCGCCGGCCGGAGCGCACTTCGCGGGCTCGACGCACGCTGTGCTCCGACGAGAAGGGGACACCCTCGCGTTTCTGGCGGATCTATCGCGTGCGCTCGCCGTGTCGCTCGATTTGCGCCTGACCTTGTCCGAAGCCGTCAACCGTGTCGCCGATTTCATGCAAGCCGAGGCTGCTTCGCTGTTTCTGCTCGACCCGGAAACCGGAGTGCTCGAATGCCGCATCTGTGTCGGGCCGGTGGATATTACCGGCTCGCGCCTCGCTGTTGGACAGGGCGTGGTCGGCCGCGCGGTCGCCGAAAATACCACTCAGATTGTCGCCGATGCGGCGACCGATGCACGCGTCTGGCGTGCCGCTGACGATGACAGCGGCTTCATCACCCGCAGCCTCGTGTGCGCTCCGCTGGCGACCGCCAACGGGCCGATCGGGGCGCTCGAAATCGTCAATCGTCGTGATGGTGCTCCGTTCAGTGCTGGCGACGCGGAGCTGCTTGGCATCATCGCTGCGCCTGCTGCGCTCGCGATCAACAACGCGCGCATGGCCGGCGACCTGCTCGAACAGCAGCGCCTGAAGCGCGAGTTCGATCTTGCACGTCGGCTGCAGAAATCGCTGCTGCCCAAGCGCCGCCGCGACAATTTCCCGGTGATTGGCGTCAATCGCCCTGCGCACGAGATCTCGGGCGATTTCTACGACTATTTCGAGCTCGCCGATGGTCGTGTCGGTTTCCTCGTCGGCGACATTTCAGGCAAGGGTCTCGATGCGTCCCTTCTGATGGTGCGCACCGCGAGTCTGCTGCGCTGGGCTGGCAAGGACGGGCTCGCGCCCTCCGCCTGGCTCGCACGCGCGAATGACGAGCTGTGCGAAACGAGCCAGGAAGGTCGCTTCGTCTGCGCCCTGGTCGGTTACTGCGATCGCACGGCGACGAAGGTGCAATTCGCCGGCGCCGGATTTCCGCCGGTCATCGTGCACCGGGCGGGCGAATACACCGACTACGCCTCGGGCGGTCCTCCGCTCGGCATCATCCCGGGGCTCGTGTTCGAGCAGCACGCGGTCGCGCTCGATGGCGGCACCCTGTATGCATTCTCCGATGGAGCGACCGATGTGCGCGACGATGCGGGGCAGCCGATCGGCAATGCCGGCGTGCGCGAACTGATCGCGCGCCATGCGCAATCTTCGCCGCACGCACGTCTGCGCGGCTTGCTTGCGGACCTCAAGAAACTGAGATTGGTCGACGATACGACCCTGCTGCTGGTCGAGGCCTCGCGCGCGGACACGCCCGACGTCGTGCTCGATCTGCGCATTCCTGCGCAAGCCGACGCATTGCGTGGCTTGCGCAGTGCGACGCGCCAGGCACTCGACGGGCTGCATGTGGAACCGCAACTGCGCGACTGCCTCGTGCTCGCCGTCGACGAAGCGTCCGCCAATATCATTCGTCACGCGTATGGCCCGGATCGCAGCGGCGATATCGTCTTGCGCATCCTGCATGCGAACTCGATGCTGACGTTCGAGCTGACCGACTCGGCGCCGCGCGTGGATCCTTCGTTGCTGCAGCCGAAACCGCTCGGCGAATGCCGCTGCGGCGGCTTCGGCATCGCATTGATCGATGAGGTCATGGACGACTGGCGTATCGAGCCCCTCGCAGGCGACCATGGCAATCGCCTGGTTTTGCGCAAACGCATGGGCGATCCGGGAACAGAAGAGGCCAATGAAGCATGAGTAACGTGAACAACGTCGCCAGCGAAACCCGCGAGGGCTATGTGCTGATCCGACTCAGCGGTGAAGTCGACCTGTCCTGGTCGCAACAAGTGCGGCGCGCGGTGCTCGATGCGATCAATCGGGACGAGCCCGTCGGCGTTGATCTTTCCGAGGTCAGCTACATCGATTCTTCCGGAATCGCCGCCCTGGTCGAGGGTTTCCAGAATGCGCGTACGCGCGGGGGCCGCTTTGCGCTGGTGGCGGTCAGCGACGCGGTGCGCGCGGTGCTCGAACTGGCGCGGCTTGATCGTGTATTCCTGATTGTGGCAACGCCCGATGCGCTGATTGCGCTCGCGTGAACGCGCTGGCGCGCCCGCTTGCAGGCATCGGCCGCGCGACGATCGACGCGCTTTCCGGTATCGGCTACGCGGCAATGTTGCTGTTCGACGCGCTGTACTTTGCGCTGGTCGGCTGGCGCATCGGTCAACCGGTGCGGCTCGCCGCCGTCGTGCGTCAGATGCGCGAGATCGGCGCCGACGCGTTGCCAATCGTTGCGCTGCTGGGTTTCACCGTCGGCCTGATGCTCGGCATCCAGTTCATCGCGTCGCTGAGCGAATTTGGCGCGCAATCGCAGGTGGTGATTGCAGTCGCGAAATCCGTCACACGCGAGTTCGGCGCGCTGATCACCGCTATCCTGGTTGCCGGTCGCTCCGGCTCCGCACTCGCCGCGCGTATCGGTTCGATGTCGGTCTCGCAGGAAGTTGACGCACTCGCGGTGATCGGCATCGAGCCTGTGCGTTACCTCGTTGCACCCGCGTTGATCGCCATGTTGGTCATGTTGCCGGCGTTGACGATCTTCGCGAATGCTGTCGCGATCTTCGGCGCGGCCTTGTACAGCGCGCCCGCACTCAACGTGTCGCCGATGGCGTATCTGCTGCAGACGATGTCGCTGCTGACGCCGGGTGACGTCTGGCAGGGTTTGTCAAAGAGCGTGGTGTTCGCGCTGCTGATCACGTTGATCGGAGTGAGCACGGGTTTTTCGGTGACTGGCGGCGCCGAGGGGGTCGGTCGTGCGACGACACGCGCGGTGGTGTTGTCGATTTGCTGGATTATTGTGGTCGATATGGTCTTTTCCTTCTTCCTCAATCGATGAACGTTCGCGTCGCGCCAGCAGCCTATTTCTGTGGGAGCGGCTTCAGCCGCGATGCTTTTTGTGAGGGGGGCGGAGGAAACATGCATTGGAAAAAAGAAGCATCGCGACTGAAGCCGCTCCCACCAGAGCGCGCGTGACGTCTGCATGAACGCATTGTCTGCTCCCCTGATCGAAGTCGAAAAACTCGAAGCCTGGTACGGCCGTCGGCGCGTGCTGCACGGCGTCGATTTCTCGGTGCAGCCGGGCGAGATCCGCGTGATCATGGGTGGCTCGGGCTCGGGCAAGAGCACCTTGTTCCGTCATCTGCTCGGCCTGCAGCGGCCGGTCAGTGGGAGCGTGAAACTATTCGGCCTGGATCTTCGCAATGCGAGCGAGCGCGAACTGCTCGACGTGCGCAAGCGCATCGGCGTGTCGTTCCAGGGCGGCGCGCTGCTGACGTCGTTGACGGTGGGCGAGAACGTCGCGCTTCCGTTGCGCGAGCACACCCAGCTCGATGAATCGACGATCCGCATCATGAGCCGGATCAAGCTTGAAGTGGTCAATCTCGGCGGTTTCCAGGACCTCATGCCGAGCCAGCTGTCCGGTGGCATGGTCAAGCGCGCCGCGTTGGCCCGCGCTATCGTCATGGACCCGCGCCTGCTGTTCTTCGACGAACCCTCGGCGGGTCTGGATCCGGTCGTTTCGGCCGAACTGGACGAACTCATCCTGCGCCTGCGCGATGCGCTGCGCATGACCATCGTGGTGGTCACGCATGAACTGGAAAGCGCGTTCAAGATCGCGGACACGATCACCGTGCTGGATGCGGGCGAGATCCTCATGACCGGCACCGTTGCGCAGGTACGCGCAGCCGACAACGAGCGTATTCAGGATTTGCTGAATCGTCGCCCGCGCGAGGTGCACGTCGACGCGGATGCGTATCTCAAACGCCTTACCGAAGAAGAAGCCTGATAGAGTTTCGGCGAGAGAGGAATGCCTTGAAACGAGACACCATCAACTACGCACTGGTCGGCGCCGTTGTCGTCGGTGCGATCGTGCTCCTGCTGGTCGGCCTCGCGCTGATCACCGGTCGCACGGTGGCGAGCGACGACTATGTCGTGCGCTATCGCAACGTAACCGGCCTGCGCTACGGCGCGCCGGTGTTCTATCAAGGCTATCGCATCGGCGCAGTTGGCGCGGTGACGCCGGAGCGCAGGCCCGAAGGCACGCGCTACAAGGTCACGCTCGCGATTCGCCATGACTGGCCGATCCCCAGCGACAGTCCCGCGCGCCTGCAGTCGAGTGGCCTGCTCGCGGATGTCTCGATCGGCATCAGCGAAGGGGTGAGTCACGAGATGCTCAAGCCGGGTGGCGAGCTGCCCGGCGTGGAGGGCGCCGATCTGTTCGCCGCGATGAACGAACTCGCCGGCCAGGTCAGCGAACTCACGCGTACGCAGATTTCGCCGCTGATCCAGACCCTGTCGCAGCGCGTCGATTCAATCACCGGCACGATCGACAAGTCCGCTCCGATCGTGATGGAACAGACGCGTGCGCTGCTCGATCGCATGAACCATGCGTCCGACGCGCTCAACGAAGTGCTCAAGCCGGAAAACCGCGCCGCGGTGGGAGCGATTCTGGGCGAGGTGAAAGGCCTTACGACCGAATTGCGCAAGACACGTGGGACGCTCGATCAGGCGCTCGGTGATCTTGCCGGCATCGCAAAGGAGAATCGATCGGATGTGCGTCGCTCGGTACAGGATCTGAGCAGCGTGCTGGAAGCGCTGTCCAGCCGCATGGACGTCATCACGCATCATCTCGAATCGTCGAGCCGCAATCTCGACGAATTCAGTCGCGAGATCCGCAAGGCGCCGAATCGCCTGATCATCGCGCCGAAAGCGGATCAACTGCAGGACGAACCGCAATGAACATGCGCTTGCCGATCTTGCTTGCACTGCTTGTTATCGCCGGTTGCGGCGCTGCGACGGTGCCGGACTTCACCTATTTCCGCCTGCCGCGATCGCAGCCGGTGCAGGCGCTGGCGTCGCCGCTGTTCCATGATTCTTTCGTCGTCGATGTGTTCGGTGCGGATGGCTTGTACGCAGACCAGGCGCTGATCTACGCGCTCGATCCGGGTGCTCAGCAACTGCGCCAGTACCACTACCAGCTGTGGACCGACCCGCCGACGCGCATCCTGCAGCGGCGCCTGATCGCTCAGCTGCGCGAAAGCGGCATGGCATCGCAGGTCACCGATGAACTGCCGGCGAGCCAGGGTGCGATCCGCATCAGCGGGGTCATCCTGCGCTTCGATCGCGTGCCGATTGAAGGTGGCGGTTTCAACGCGGCCGTCGCCTTGAAATTGCGTGCGAACGGCCGCGATGGCATGCCATTGGTCGACGATTTCTACCATGCCGAAGTGGCCGCCGCGGGAGCCGGCATGCAAGCGACGGTCGATGCGTACGGCGTCGCGCTCGACACGATTTTCGAGCAGTTCCGTGCCGAGCTGGTCAAACGAAAGGCTGCTGCCCATGAGGAATGAGGCCAGCCTGCGACGCCTCGCCGAGATGGGCGTCGACGTCTATCTGCTGCGCGCGGCAATGCGCGCAGCGGATCCGGGTCCGTTGGTCGTCGCCGAAGCACCTGTGATGCTTGCGTCGGCAAGACCGCCTGTGCCGTCGCAGTCGCCGGTTACGGTTGCGAAAGAGTTTGTCAGCACCGTCGGCGTGCTCCTCATCGCGGATGTCGAATCGCCCGTTGCCGGTCGGCTGCTCGCGGACGTCACGCGCGCGCTGAAGTTTGCGCGCATCGCGTGTACGCAGGTCAATTCAAGCGACGAATTGGCCATAGGCGCTACTGCCGGCCTGGTGATGTTCGGCGATGTGCAGGCGCGCGCGGTCGGTGCGCTGCTGCCCGCCAACCGTCAGGGCGAAATAGGTTGGGTGGTCGGCGCGGGATTGGCCGCCCTTGCGGTGGATGCTCACGCCAAGCGCGCGTTGTGGAGCGAATTGCGCAGAATGACTCGCGGCATGATGCAGGCGCATCGACGCAGGCTTGCCGCAGAGTCGGCGGCCGGCGATCATCGCGCGCACTGAACCGTCAGGCAAAAGATCGACGACAACGTGGTTGCAATCCTCAAGCCCAGTCCGGCCGAATTCCGCCGCATGCAGCCGGAAGACCTTGATCGTGTCGCCGCGATCGAAGCGGCTTCCTACCCGTTTCCATGGAGCCGCGGAATCTTCCAGGATTGCCTGCGCGCCGACTATGAATGCTGCGTGCTGGTGGGGTCGGACGAGATCGTCGGTTACGGCGTGCTATCGACGGGCGCGAACGAGGCGCACATTCTCAATGTCTGCGTCGCGCCAGAGTGGCAAGGCAAGGGACTCGGACGCCGCATCGTGAAGCGTCTGCTCGATCTGGCGCGCTGGCACCACAGTGAACGGGTCTACCTCGAAGTGCGTCCCTCCAATCCGAACGCGATTGCGCTGTACGAGTCGATCGGCTTCAACGAATTCGGTCGTCGCCCGAACTATTACCCGTCGAAAAAAGGGCGCGAGGACGCGTTGGTGATGGCGATGGAACTCTTGCCGCAGGAATAGGCCGGGCGCTGGCGACGCGCACAGTCCCCACGCGAAGCCCGGAAACCCGCATCGATGCCGCTCGAACCGCCAACGATGCCGCTTCAACCCCCAGGCGTGCGCCTTCCCGCGCATGTGGATACCCGACGGCGCGCACCGTTGCCGCTTCCTGCGCTTGGGTGAAGGTGCGCGAGTGGCAACGGTGGCGCTGCGGGCGCCAAACGTGCCGCTTTTTACGTCACCGTCGCGGCTTTTTCCTCTTGCATTCGCATCGCGGACCGCTTCCGTCGAGGGAAAAAGTGCCAACGTTGGCGCCTTGGGCGGCAGACGAAGCGCTTTGGGACGCAGCACTGGCGTCGCGACGCGCCAACATTGCCGCACGAAGCCGCAACGGAAGCGGGCAAGGCCTCAACGCTGGCGGTCAAAGCCGTGACGGAAGCGGAAAATGCGCCGATACCAGCGCTTCGAAAGCCTTCGCTCGGCGTTCAAGACGGCAACGCGGGCGTCGCCCCGCTTTCGATCGGGGCGTCAGGCGCCGACCCCAGGCGCTGCCGCCCCTTCCGTTGCGACTCATCTGCCTTCGCATGCCGCAGGAAGCGCCGACATTCGCGATCAAAGCGTCACGGGGTGACGCCACGAGCGCTTCGCGAAGCACCTGGAATGGCGAGCAATGCGCTCCAACCCTTGCCGGAGGCGTGCGGACCCACGTCAACGCTGCAGCGCGCGCACGTCCGAACCGATGGAAAAGGAACGCCATTGCCGCCCAGCGTACCCTGCGCACACGGATTGCGTGCTGGAATTGCTCGATCCCGCGCACTAGCAGATCAACGGATGGCTGAACCTTGGGTCGCGTGGCCGCCTTCGTCGTGCGGTGCCTGTGCAGCGGCATTGGTTTTCCATTCGCTCGTCCAGCTCGCGATCTCGGCGCCGGTTACCGGCGTTTCGCGCATCACGCGATCGACGAAACGGGCGAATTCCGGCGGAAAGCGATCGTGGATATGCAGCCACAGCGCGCGAAAGCCGGGCGTCGAACTCTGCGATTTCAGATGGCCCAGAATCGAGGCGTACTGGTCATCACCGAGCATGCCTTCGCGATGCTGGAAGTAGCTGTCCTCGAAGTGCAGGAACAGCGGATACATGTTCCACAGATAGCGATGGCATTCGACCGGCGTCAACGTCGGATCGCCGGCGTGACCGCGCAGGATCAGCGCAGCGGTTTCGGGCTGCGCGATGGCCTGCAGCCATTCGCCCACTTGCTGCGAACGACCGCGATCCATCTTAGAACGCTGGTTGAGTTCACCCTGGCGCAACTGGCGATTCAGATACACCAGCGACAGCAGCACCGCGACGCTGCCGAGCAAGCTGCCAATATTGACCAGGGTCGCGAGCGTCATGGGCGTCTCCAACGGCGATTCGCCTTATACCTTCGCCAGGCTTGCAAGCTGTTCGCGCAACGCAGCGAGCGTCGCCATGAAATCCGCGAGACGCTGCTTCTCCTGCTCGACCACCGCAGCCGGCGTCTTCTCGCCGAAGTTGGCGAGCTTGGCGCTGCACTTCCCGATTTCGTTCTCGATGCGCTTGATCTCCTTCTCGAGCCGTTGTTTCTCGGCGTCGAGATCTATCAAGCCGGCCAGCGGGATCAGCAATTTCAGCTCGCCGACGATGGCCGCGGCGGCCGGTGGCTCGGCTTCGCCGGCGTCGAGCCAGCGTTGCGATTCAGTGCGCGCGAGGAAGCCGATCTGCGCCGCAAACTTCGCCGTGCGTGCGCGATCGCTGGCATTGCCGCTGGCGAACAGCAGCGGAATGGCCTTGCCGGGCGAGATGTTCATCTCGCTGCGGATGCGGCGCAGCTGACTCAACATGGACTTCAGCCATTCGATCTCGCCTTCGGCCGCTGCGTCGATCGCGAAATCGCCGGCGCGCGGGTAGGCTCGCGTGGACACGCTGTCCGCGGTGATACCAAGATTCGGCGCGACTTCATGCCAGATTTCCTCAGTCACGAACGGCGTGATCGGATGCAGTGCTCGCAGCACCGCTTCGAGCACGACCAGCAAGGTGTGGCGCGTTGAATCCGCAGCGGCGGCGTCGTCACCGTTCAACGCGGGCTTTGCGAGTTCGAGGAACCAGTCGCAGTATTCGTTCCAGACGAATTCGTAGAGCGCCTGCGCGAGCAGGTCGAAGCGGTAGGTCGCGTAGTGCGATTCGACTTCACCCAGCGTGTGATGCAGGCGCGTCAGAATCCAGCGCTCGGCTTCGGTCGCAGGCGCTGTGCCCAATCCCGAATCCCGAATCCCGAATCCCGGCTCTTCGCAATTCATCTGCACGAAACGCGCCGCATTCCACAGCTTGTTGCAGAAATTCTTGTAGCCTTCGGCGCGCTTGAGATCGAAGTTGATCGTGCGGCCGTATGTCGCGAGCGCCGCGAACGTGAAGCGCATCGCGTCGGCACCAACCGCCGCGATACCATCGGGATAATCCTTGCGGATGCGTTTCTCGACCTTCTCGCGTACCTGCGGAATGAGCAGCGATGCGGTCGATTTCTTTACCAGGGTTTCGAGGTCGATGCCGTCGATGAGATCGAGCGGGTCGATCGTGTTGCCCTTGGATTTGGACATCTTCTGGCCTTCCGCATCACGCACGATCGCGTTTATGTAGACCTCGCGGAAAGGCACCGAGCCTGTGAAGTACTGTGTCGCCATCACCATGCGCGCGACCCAGAAGAAGATGATGTCGAAGCCGGTGACGAGCACATCGCTCGGCACGAACGCCTTGAACTGCTCCCACTCGTTCGCGCGTTCCGGCGTCTCGCCCGGCCAGCCCATGGTCGAGAACGGCCACAGCGCGGACGAAAACCAGGTGTCGAGGACATCCACATCCTGGCGTAGGGTGGGCTTCAGCCCACCGCCCTCGGCGCGCAGTTCCGGATACGTTGCAAGCAGATCGGCCTCGTTTTCGCCGACGAAGATGTTGCCGGCCTCGTCGTACCACGCCGGAATCTGGTGCCCCCACCAGAGCTGGCGGCTGACGCACCAGTCCTGAATGTTTTCGAGCCACTGGTTGTAGGTCGTCGACCAGTTGTCCGGCACGAACTTGATGTCGCCATTGCGCACGGCGGCGAGTGCGGGGTCGGTGATCGCCTTGCGACCGCCTGGACGTCCGTCGGGCAAGGTGTCGCTGGTCAGGTCGAGGAACCATTGATCCGTCAGCATCGGCTCGATCACCGCGTCCGAGCGCTGGCTGATCGGCACCTGCAGCTTGTGCTTCTTGGTTTCGATCAAGAGACCCGCAGCGTCGAGATCGGCCAGCACGGCCTTGCGCGCAACGAAGCGATCCATGCCGCGGTATTTTTCCGGCGCGTTGTCGTTGATCTTCGCGTCGAGCGTGAGGATCACGATGGGATCGAGTTTGTGGCGCGCGCCGATCTGCCAGTCGTTGAAGTCGTGCGCCGGCGTGATCTTCACGCAACCGGTGCCGAATTCGCGGTCGACGTAATCGTCGGCAATGACTGGAATGGGACGTTCGGCCAGCGGCAGCATCAGCTGACGCTTGTTCTTGACGAGCATCGCATAGCGTTCGTCTTCCGGATGCACGGCCACGGCGACATCGCCGAGCATTGTTTCCGGCCGCGTGGTCGCCACCACGATGTGATCGGGCTCGCCCGGCTGCGGATCGATCACGTTGTAGCGGATCGACCATAGCGAACCGTCCTTCTCCTCGTTGTTCACCTCGAGGTCGGACACCGCCGTCATCAGCACCGGGTCCCAGTGCACGAGTCGCTTGCCGCGATAGATCAGGCCGTCGCGGTACCAGGTCACGAACACGCGGCGCACGGCGGCCGAAAGGCCTTCGTCCATGGTGAAGCGTTCGCGCGACCAGTCGACCGACGCACCGAGTCGGCGCATCTGGTTCGTGATCGTCGAGCCGGATTCCTCTTTCCACTCCCACACGCGCTCGATGAACTTCTCGCGGCCAAGGTCATGGCGCGTCTTTCCCTGTGCGGCAAGCTGGTTCTCGACGATCTTCTGCGTCGCGATGCCGGCGTGGTCGGTGCCGCCCTGCCACAGGGTGCGGAAGCCGCGCATCCGGTGATAGCGCGTCAGCGCATCCATGATCGTCTGCTGGAACGCGTGCCCCATGTGCAGGGTGCCGGTCACGTTCGGCGGCGGCAGCAGGATGCAATACGGCTCGCCGGCGGCAGCCGGCTTGAAGAGGCCCTGGGCCTCCCATTGCGCATACCACTTCGACTCGATCTGGCCGGGTTCGAAACTCTTGTCCATGGGCACGGGTTTTCGCGTCCGCACTTGCGCGCGGCGCACTTCGATGACGGGAATCGCCCATTGTAGGGGAGGGCAGGCCGGCGCCCAACTGGGTTATCTTTCGCGACCGCAACCGGAGGATGGGCGATGACGGCAGGCGTAGAGGTGATCGGGCACCCGCTGGTGCAGCACAAGTTGACCCTGCTGCGGAAGAAATCGACCAGCACGGTCGAATTCAGGCGCCTTCTGAATGAGCTGTCGGCGCTGATGGCGTACGAAGTCACGCGCGACCTGCCGCTGCGCGAGGTCGCGATCGAGACGCCAGTGGCGCCGATGACCGGGCATCTCGTCGACGGCAAGAAAGTCGTTTTCGTCGCAATCCTGCGCGCCGGCATCGGCATCCTCGATGGCATGCTCGCCGTGGTGCCGGGTGCGCGCGTCGGGCATGTTGGTCTGTATCGCGATGCGCAGACGCTGCAGGCGGTCGAGTACTACTTCAGGATGCCGCGCGACATGCCCTCGCGTGACGTGATCGTGGTCGACCCGATGCTCGCAACCGGCAACTCTGCCGTTGCGGCACTGGATCGGATCAAGGCAACGAAACCGCGCTCGATTCGCTTCGTGAGTCTGGTCAGTTGTCCGGAGGGGATTGCACATCTGCGCGAGCGGCATCCGGAGGTGCCGATCTACACGGCTGCCATCGACGAGCGCTTGAATGACCACGGGTACATCGTGCCGGGGCTCGGCGATGCGGGCGATCGTTATTTCGGAACCCGCGCCTGATACGCGCGTTCTTTCATACGAATGTATGCCGGCGTGCGTGGCGCATAGGGCCCGCACCGCCGCGGGCGCAAGACCGCATCAATCGGTCGCGGGACGTTGCGGCAATCGATGGAGGCGCTGGCCGCCTGTCGATGGAAACGATCGATGCACGCGTGCGGATCAAGCGTCCGGCAGCGATGAGTTAACAGGGGGCTCGCGCATGGCTCCCGCACAACCCAACGAACGGCATCTACTCGTCATTGTCGAGATCGGCAAGATCCGAATCAGCGGGCTCACACGTCATCAGATCGCCCGGTTGGCAGCCGAGCGCAATACACAGCTTGGCCAGCGTGGAAAAACGCACGCCGCGCACTTTTCCTGAACGAAACAGCGATAGATGGGTTTCACTGACGCCGATTTCGGCAGCAACCTGCTTTGCTTTTAGCTGCTTCGCCGCGAGCACCTCGTCGAGTCGGATCCGGATCGGCATCAGAAGATCTCGTCGAGTTCGGCCTTGAGCGCCGCCGCTTGTCCGAACACGCGTGCGATCACGGTGAGTGATAGTCCGAGCACGCCAAGCACCAGTGCGGATACGTTGAACCCGATCCAGTAACCCGTCTGGGCCCCGAACGCACGCTGTAAACCGGGCACGACGAATATGCCGACGAATGCGCCCGCCGCGAGCAATACGCCGACGCGATCGAGCATCCGCGCGACCGTCGGCACATAGAAGTGTCCGCTCGCGAATTCGGAAAGGGCGTGGCGAACGCCACCGAGCGCGAATAGATAGGCGATATCTGGAATCGCCGCCACGGCCTGCGCGGCGAGCGCCCCCAACGACGTCGCGTCGGCACCGTTCTGGACGATCCGCAGACCCACCGCACCGAACCGTTCGAGCAGCAGCAGCAACCACAGCGTTGCGGCAAGGACTGTGATCAGTCGACACAGGGAGGCGCTGCGCCTGCGGATTTCAACGACGCCGCGGCCGGTCATGAATTCGCCATAAATTTAACCTTTATCTAAATAATAGGCGTGATAATTTAATCCTAACATCAATTTCATGATTGACACATTCTGGAGTGGACCCAACATGGCGTGCCTCGAAACCATCGATCTGTGTCACCGCTATGCGCCTGACGAGGCAATTCTGCATGGCATCGCACTCTCTGTGCCGCGAGGAAGCGTGTATGGATTCCTCGGCCCGAACGGTGCTGGCAAGACGACTACACTGCGGCTGGTTCTTGGACTGATCCGCAAACAGCGGGGATCGATTTCGATATTTGGCCAAAGCCTCGACACGCACCGTGTCGACATCCTGAAGCGCGTCGGCTCGCTGATCGAAAGTCCTTCGCTGTACGAGCACCTCACCGCAGCGGAGAACCTCGCGCTGTTGCAGCGAATCCATCGCGTGCCGAAAGCGCGCATTGGCGAAGTGTTGGCACTGGTTGGACTCGCTGATACGAGTCGCAAGCGTGTCGGCCAGTTTTCGCTCGGCATGAAGCAACGGCTCGGCATCGCCGCGGCGATGCTGCACCGGCCGGCGCTATTGATCCTGGACGAGCCGACTAACGGACTCGATCCCAACGGCATCATCGAGATGCGGGACCTGCTGATAGCGCTGAATCGTGAGGAAGGCACGACGATCCTCGTGTCGAGCCATCTCCTCGCCGAGATCGAACGCTTTGTCACGCACGTCGGTGTTGTTCATCGTGGGCGACTTCTGTTCCAGGGCACGCTCGACGCACTGCGTCGCGAACGAAAGACCGTGGCGCCTATTGCACTGCATACGGCCGATGATCCACGCGCACTTCGCGTGCTCGCTGAAGCGGGTATCGATGCGCGCGCTCTGGCGCGCGGAATCGTTATGCCGCCGATGCCGCCGCCGTCCATTGCGGCAATCAACCGGCGTCTGGTCGAACACGGCGTCGAGGTGCATGCGATCGGCGCCGAACGTGGCGACCTTGAATCGATCTTCATGGATCTGATCGGGAGCCGCGCGCAATGAGGTCCGTATTCCTCGATGCGTTCTGCTGCGAATGGCTCAAGAAGCGGCGCAGCCTCGGCGCGTGGCTGGTCGTCGTCGGCGCCTTGTTCACGCCGACGATCATCATCGTCGTGCGGCTCATTCGCCATGCGCAGCTGGCGGCGCTTTACGCGGACCCGCAATTCTGGACATCGCTATGGCGAAGTTCGTGGGAATCGATGGCGATCTTCTTCGTGCCGATGGCCGCCATCCTTGCGACCAGCCTGGTCGTGCAGATCGAGGTCAGGAACAATGCATGGAAGCAGGTCCATGCGCTGCCCCTTGAGACGATGACTATCTTCCTCGCGAAGTTTGCGGTCATCATGGTGATGATGGCGCAGTTCTTCGTGCTGTTCGATCTCGGCATCGTTCTCTCGGCGTGGGTGCCGTCGCTACTCGTCAGCGGTGTGCCCTTTCCGAACGCGCCGATTCCTGTGCGCGCATTCCTGGCGGACACAGCGGTCTACTTCGTCGACTGCCTGCCGATCGTCGCAGCGCAATATTTGCTGAGCCTGCGCTTCAACAACTTCCTGGCCCCTATCGGCATTGGTTTCCTGGGTTGGGTCTGCGCGCTTGCCGCGCTGCCTTGGAAGCACGCGTGCTTTCTCCCTTACGCGTACACGATGCTGGACTATCTCAAGGCCAATCCAGGCGCGCGCACGATCGCATCGACCGACGGCATGCACGCCTTTGCCATCGGCTGGCTTGTATTGTTTGCGGTCGCCGGATATGCAGGGTTCGTGACAAAAGCCCAGCGAGGATGACTGCGCCTGGCGAGGTACGAACGCTTTGGCGGTCGCGGGTCAGCGCAGTGCTGGCGTTGCTACATGTCGTGCTTGGCGACGTCGAAGCCGGCCTGCTTGTAGGTCTTCCAGCGCTCGCGCGAACCGAGTCGCTGGTCTTCGTCGGCAGGCACGACTTCGAGTACACGATCGAACAGGCCCGGCGCGCATTCGTCGCGCAGGTTAATCACGAGGAGGCGGTCGGGCGTCGTCGCGTCGGGTGGCACGATGAGCACCGCGGTGATCGCGTCGTCGTCACCGTCGCCGACAATCTGGTGCGGGATGAATGAATTTTCATCGAACTCCCACAGCTTTTCGTCGAGCGCGTCGGCCTGGTCGCGCGAGCGCGCAAGGATCAGCGTCGGTTGCTCGTTCGCAAACGCCTTCTTGGCGAGTTCGCACACCAGCAACAGCGGGTCGTCGCGGAAGCGCGGTTTGTCGATGAGGTAGAAGTCGGCGCGTGGCATGGGTTTCAGTGCGCCACAGGCGTGCCGATGATCGCCTGCATCACCATTGCTCCGATCGCCGTGCCGATCATGCAGGCAAATACCAGGCCGAAGAAACCGGCGATGGCGGGCAGGCGACGATGCATCGGACGCGTCTTGTACAGGTAATACGGAACGAACACCGCGGCGAGCAGGATGATGCCCGCATTGAGCCAGTTCGGCCGGCGTATATCGAGTTCGCGTGCGTCCAGCTGAAGCCAGCGAAACCCGATAAACAGCAAGGCCAGATTTCCACCCAACGTGAATGCCAGGCGGCCCGGGCTTTCGGTTGCCGGAAAGCCGAGCGCGACATCGACGATGCCGAGCAGGAACGACACGCCAATCAATGCGATCAGCGTGGCCCGTTTCTGCCGGCGCATGTCGGGCAGCGGTGAATTCACGCGCAGCGATCAATCAGGTACTGCGTCAGCAGCGGCACCGGGCGACCGGTGGCGAGGCCCTTGCGGCCTTCATCCCACGCAGTGCCCGCGATGTCCAGGTGAGCCCAGCGACGGCCATTGGTGAAGCGCGACAGGAAGCAGCCGGCGGTAATCGCGCCCGCGTACTTGCCACCGATATTGGCGACGTCGGCAAAACCCGATTCGAGCTGGCCCTGGTAGTCGTCCCACAGCGGCAGGCGCCAGGCGCGATCGTGGGTCAGGTTGCCCGCAGCGAGCAGTTGTTCGGCGAGTTCGTCGTCCTTGGTCATCAGGCCCGACGCATGCTTGCCGAGCGCAACCACGCAAGCGCCGGTCAGGGTCGCCGCATCGATGATGACTTCGGGATCGAATTTCTGCACATACGTCAACGCATCGCAGAGGATCAGGCGGCCTTCGGCATCCGTGTTCAGTACTTCGATCGTGATGCCGGACATGCTGGTAAGGATATCGCTCGGACGGTAGGCGTTGCCGTCGGGCATGTTTTCGACGGCCGGCACCACGCAGACAAGATTCATCGGCAACTTGAGCTCGACCGCCGCGAGGAAAGCGCCGAGCACGCCGGCGGCGCCGCACATGTCGAACTTCATTTCCTCCATGCCCGCACCGGGCTTGAGCGAGATGCCGCCGGTATCGAAGGTGATGCCCTTGCCGACGAGCGCATAGGGGCGCGTCTTGTCGTCCTTGCCCTGCCAGCGCAGCACGATCAATTTGGGTGCATGGGCCGCACCCTGCGCAACGCCAAGCAGCGAGCCCATGCCGAGCTTGCGCATGTCATCGGTTTCAAGCACTTCAAGGCTGACGCCCGCATGCGCATCGGCGATGACTTTTGCCTGGGCGGCAATCCAGGCCGGGTTGCAGATGTTCGGCGGCAGGTTGCCGAGTTCTCGCGCAAAGCGCACGCCATTCGCGATCGCGGCAGCTTCGGCCAGCGCACGCGGATTTGCGTCGCGGGCGCAGAACGCGATGCTCTCCAGCTGCGGTGTTTTCGGCGCGTCTTTGGGCTTGAACGTCGCGGTATAGCGATAGGTCTGGTGATCTGCGGCAAGCGCGGCGGTGCGCAATTTCCAGGCGCGGTCGCGCCCGGGCACGTCGATGTCGGTCAGGGTCGACACTGCGCTCGCGATCGGCAGGCCCTTGAGCGCGCGCGCAGCATCGCCGGCGGCACGATTGAACGCGGCGGCGTCGAACTTCTTCGGCTCGCCGAGGCCCACCACCAGCACGCGCGTCGCGGCGATGCCGGCGAGGCCGAACAGCACTGTCGTGGTACCGGGCTTGCCGGTCGCATCGCCGCTTTCGACCAGACGCTTGATCGCGCCGCTGGAGTGTTCATCGATGCGCGCAGCGGCCGCGCTCAGACTGCGATCTTCGTAGAGACCGATGACGAGACAAGGCGTGGCCGCACTTTCCGGCGCATCGGTGGTGGTGCTGAACTTGAGAGTCATGGGGGCTACCGACAGGTTTTGGAAAGGTTAACGTTGCGGAGGCGGTTACACTTCGCATCCATCGTCGCCGAGCAAACCGGAACGAAGAGCATTCGATTCACCTGCGCATCGTCGGGGCGAGCCGTCCCGCGAGGCCATCGACAACCGCATGAAGCCATCCATTCTAAGGCAAACCCCTGCTCCCCGGCGCGTACTGGATGCCTTGCGCCTGCGCATCATCGACCGCTACCTGCTGCGTGAGGTAACCACCAGTTTCATCGCGGCGACCGTGATATTGCTGCTGGTCATGGTCGGTGGTGCGGTCGCCGATCTTCTTTCGAAGATCGCGCACGGGCGTATTCCAGCCGACCTGCTGTTCACCCTGATCGGCCTGCGCATGGTCGATGCGCTGACGATCCTGATGCCGCTGGCGGTGTTGCTGGGGGTGCTGCTCGCGTACGGCCGGCTCTGGCGTGACAGCGAGATGGCCGTGCTGCAGTCGTCCGGCCTCGACCTTGGCGGTCTGTTGCGCCCGCTGGTCCTGTTCGTAGTGCCAATGATGGTCTTGCTGGGGGTGGTCTCATTCTGGCTTGCGCCAGCCTCGGACCGCCTGTCCCAGCGCCTGATGCAGGAGGCCAGCCGTTCATTGATCGTCGCGGGCCTGGAGCCGGGCAAATTCGTCGACCTGCCCGGGCGGGACGGCCAGATCTATGTCGGCGAGATGTCGGCCGACGGCACGCAGTTCAAGCGCATGTTCATCGAGAGCGAACGCGCGGACAAGGAAGCGGGCAAGACGCGCATCGACGTGATCACCGCGACGCACGGATTTCTGTATCACGATGCCGACGGCGAGGGGCGCTATATTGCCTTGCAGGACGGCTTTCGCGTCGAGGGCAAGCTCGGCGAGGACGACTACCGTCTGATGCGCTTCGCGCGCAACGACATCAAGCTGCCCGATAGCGCCAGCGACGACAACTCGATCACGCTGAAGCGATCAGCGCCGACCAGCGTTCTTCTCGGTGCGCCCGACGATCCGGTCATGCGCGCCGAACTGCACTGGCGTCTCGCGGCTCCGTTGTCTGTGCTGGTGCTGACGCTGCTGGCACTGCCGCTGTCGAAGTCGAGTCCGCGCGAGCCGCGGTACGCGCGCTTGCTGGTTGCCTTGCTGATCTGGCTGATCTACTACAACGGCCTGCTGGTCGGACGCTCGTGGATCAGCCAGGGCAAGTTCGCGTCCGGGTTCGGCTTGTGGTGGGTCTACGCGCCGGCGATTGCGATCGCGCTGTGGTTGATCTGGAACGGCCAGCGCTTGAAGCGTTCGCGTGTGGCGACGGGGAAGAGATGATGCGCTGGGTGATGCTCAAACAGGTCGACCGCCTCGTCGCGATGGCCGTGCTGACGTCCGTCGCGATGGCCTGGATCACGATCGTCGGGCTCGATGCGTTTCGCATTTTCATTTCCGAGTTGAACGATGTCGGCCAGGGCCAGTACACGCTGGCCAAGGCGGCGACGTACGTGCTGCTGACCCTGCCGCGGCGTTTCTACGAGATGTTCGGTTATGCGGCGCTGATTGGCGGACTGCTAGGTCTCGGCGGACTTGCCAACAGCGGCGAACTGACGGCGTTGCGCGCGGCCGGGCTGTCCAAGTTGCGCATCTGCGCGTCGGTTGCGCTGGGTCTTGGCCTGCTGACGCTCGGCGTCGCATTGCTCGGTGAAAGCGTAGGCCCTTACGGCGAGCGCAAGGCGCAGGCACTGCAGCTCGCGGCGAAATCCAAGGACGTAGCGCTCGCGCGAGGGGGTGCGTTATGGGCGCGCGATGGCGAAACCGTGATCAGCGCGCGCAGTGGACATACCCATGCGAGCAAGGGTGAGGTCGAGCTTCAGGGCATGCGCGTGTTTGAATTCGATCCGGAAGGCCGTCTGTTATCGTTGTCGATCGCTGACAGTGCCGTGCATACGCAAGGTGACTGGAGCCTGCGCAAGGTGCGCCGCACGGAATTCGGTGTCGACAGTGCGGCGAGCACGGAGAAGCCCGAACTCAGCTGGAAATCAGGGCTCGATCCGCGTCTGCTGGCGCTCAGTATCGTGCAGCCGCAGTACATGACCCTGCGCGACCTCGCGCGCAACATCTTCTATCTCGATCGCAATCACCAGGAGGCATCGACGTTCCGCAGCGCCTGGTGGACGCGCGTGTTCTATCCGTTCAACGTGCTGATCCTCGCGTTCTGCGCGGTGCCGTTCGCGTTTGGCGCATTGCGCAGTGGCGGTCTGTCCAAGCGCCTGTTCCTCGGCATCGTGCTCGCGCTCGGGTTCTATTTTCTGCAGCGCGCGATCGTGAGTATCGGCGCGGTGTACGGATTCCATCCTGCTGTCGCGAACATGATTCCGCCGCTGATCCTGATTGCCGCCGCGCTGGTGTATTTCCGACGGCATGCCTGATGCGTGCGGGACAACCGTGCCGGGTCGCCAAGCCGTTATAGTCTGCCGACATCGATCACGGCTCGACCCGGAACCGAATGCGCAGCCCCAATATCCGCTATTTCCCTGCCGTCGATCACCTGCGCGCGTATGCAGCGCTGCTGATCGTTTTCTATCACGGCCTGCATCTGTTCTCGTACGACGCGCGATTTCATCAGGATTTCGGCATCGAGCACTGGCTGCAGCCGGCCAACATGCTCGGGGCTGCGCTGGCCGAGGGTCATACCGCGGTTGCGCTGTTCATGGTGCTCAGCGGCTTCATCCTCACCTACGGCTCGCTCGACACCGACATCAACTATCGCGGTTTCATCCGCAATCGCTTGCTGCGTACGTACCCGCTCTTCCTGCTGCTCGTGTTCGCGGGCACGGCGGCTGCGCCGGGCGACTTTCACTGGTCGTCCTTGCTGCAGACCGTGTCCGGTTTTGCCAACCTGCCGGGAGCCCTCGTCGCGCCGCCATTCACCAGCATGCTCTGGACCATTGCGGTCGAATGGCAGTTCTACGTGCTGCTTCCACTGCTCCTGATCGTGCTCAAGCAAGGCTGGACACGCAACCTGGCTGGCCTGATTGCGGTGTTGCTGCTGTTTCGCTGGCTCGCCGTGCTTGCCGGCGGCAATGCGCGAGAGCTTGCCTACATGACCATCCTCGGTCGCCTCGACCAGTTCCTGATCGGCATGGGCGCGGCGGCTTTTTTCCGCAGCTACCCCCTGTCGCGGCGTGGTGGCGCGTTGTTGGCGGGGCTGTCGCTGGGCCTTGCAATCCTTGCGCTGGCCGCGTTCAACGCGGCCGGCGGCTGGCCACTGGTCGCGTCGTGGAAGATCGTCTGGCCGACGTTTGAAGGCTTGCTGTGGGCCGCGTTCGTGGTCGGCTACATCGACTGCGCCAACGATGCGCGCGGGTTGTGGTCGCGGCTGCTCGCGAAGATAGGCGAGATTTCCTATTCGATCTACCTCATCCATTTCCTGGTCATCAGCATGATGCTCAAGTTCGCGCTGCCGATTGCGTTCAGCGGGCGCGTCGTCGTCGACGCGCTGCTGAATACCTTGCTGCTCGCATTGCCGGCAACGCTGCTGGTCGCCAGCCTCACCTACCGCTTCGTGGAACGCCCGTTTCTGCGCCTGCGCGGCCGCTATCATCGCGGCACGGAGGGGTCGGATTCGCCCGTCGATGCGGGCTGAGCTCGTCCGCTCCCGCTGGATGCGCAAAATGTGCGGAAGTCGCCGCGAGCCCCGGCCCGCGCGGTGTAAGATGCGATTCGCCGGCAGGACATGAACCGGCTAGGGGAATGGCCATGAGCAGCATTGATTTCACCTCGTACCTGAAGTTGATGGCGCACAAGAAGGCGTCCGACTTGTTCATCACGGCCGGGGTGGCGCCGTCGATGAAGGTCAACGGCCGCATCGCGCCGATCACCCAGAACGCGCTGACGCCGCAGCAGTCGCGCGACATGGTGCTGAACGTGATGACGCCCTCGCAGCGCGAGGAGTTTGAAAAAACCCACGAATGCCAGTTCGCGATCTCGGTGACCGGCGTCGGCCGCTTCCGCGTTTCGTGCTTCTACCAGCGCAACTGCGTCGGCATGGTCCTGCGCCGGATCGAGACCAAGATCCCGACGATCGAGGAACTGAGCCTGCCGGCCGTGGTGAAGTCGCTGGCAATGACCAAGCGCGGCATCATCATCTTCGTCGGCGCGACCGGTACCGGCAAGTCGACCTCGCTCGCCGCGCTGATCGGCTACCGCAACCAGAATTCAACCGGTCACATCATCACGATCGAGGATCCGATCGAATACGTGCACAAGCACGAAGGTTGCATCGTCACCCAGCGCGAGCTTGGCATCGACACCGACAGCTGGGAAAACGCGCTGAAGAACACGCTGCGCCAGGCGCCCGACGTGATCATGATCGGCGAGGTGCGTACGCGCGAGACGATGGAACACGCGATCAACTTCTCCGAAACCGGCCACCTCTGCCTGTGCACCCTGCATGCGAACAATGCGAATCAGGCGATGGACCGCATCATCCATTTCTTCGCGTCTGATCGCCGCGAACAGCTGTTCATGGATCTGTCGCTGAACCTCAAGGGGGTGGTCGCGCAGCAGCTGATCCCGACCCCGGACGGCAAGTCGCGTCGCGTTGCGATGGAAGTCATGCTCGGCACGCCGCTGGTGCAGGACTACATTCGCCAAGGCGAGATCCACAAGCTGAAAGACGTGATGAAGGAATCGACCAACCTCGGCATGCGCACCTTCGACCAGAGCCTGTTCGAGCTGTATCAGGCCGGCGAGATCAGCTACGAGGACGCGCTGCGCCATGCCGACTCGTCCAATGAAGTACGCCTCAAGATCAAGCTCGCCCAAGGTGGCGATGCGCATACGCTGAGCCAGGGACTGGATGGCGTCGAACTCGTTGAGACCTGATTGCAGTGCCGGCGCCAAGCCGGCAGCGGTGATGACTCCGGAACTTGAACGTCTGCGCCGCGTCTGGCAGACGCTGGGGCATGACGATCCTCTGTGGGCCGTGTTGTCGCATGCCGACAAACGCAGTGGACGTTGGCAGCGAGAGGAATTCTTCGCGACCGGACAGCTCGAAGTCGATGTCCAGCTCGCTGCGCTGGCGCCCGTCGGTCTTCCGCGCGCGCACGAGCTGGCTATCGATTTCGGCTGCGGCGCGGGGCGCCTGACGCGCGCGCTGGCCGGACACTTCAGGCGGGTCATCGGCGTCGATGTTTCTGCCAGCATGATCGCGACCGCACGCGAAATGAATGGAGATGTGTCCAACGTCGAGTTCCACGAAAACGCGTCGGCGAGCATCGATGGCATTGCAGACGCCAGCGTCGATTTCGTCTTTTCCCACATCGTTCTACAGCACATTCCGCAAGCGCTGGCGCTCGGCTATGTTGAAGAATTTTTCCGCGTGCTGGCGCCGGGTGGCGTCGCGATCTTCCAGTTCGTGAATGGGCCTGATAGGAGCTTGCGAGGACGCCTCTTCAAGAGAGTTTCGAATCGCTGGCTGAACATCCTTCGTCGGATCGCGTGGCGGCGACACACGGTGTTCGAGATGCACCCGCTGCGCGAGTCGGAGATTGCCTGGTCGCTGCAACGCTTCCCGCACCTGCGCGTCTTGCTGGCGATGGACGATTTCTCCGCTGGCGCCGGGTGGCACGGTCGTCGCTGGTTCGTCGTCAACGACAACGTTGAAAATGCGCACGGCGCTGGCGAGCGTGGCGCCGTATGTTGATATCCGTGCACATACCGAAGTCGGCGGGAACGTCCTTCAAGGACATCCTGCAGTCCCGATTCGGACCACGCCTTCACCTCGACTACGCAGACCGTCCACTGGCGCCGAACTATCGCTGGCGCACGCTCCGGCGGCGCTGGCAACGCGAGGACAGGCACATCCAGGCCTCTGCCTACGACTGCATCCATGGGCACTTTGTCGCGGACAAGTACGACTTCCTCGGTGCGTCGGCACGCCACGCAACATGGTTGCGCGATCCGGTGCAACGCGTCGCAAGCCACTACCACTACTGGCAGCGCATCCCAGACCTTCGCAATCCCGATTGCCGGCTCTTGATCGAGCGACGGCTTTCACTGGTGGAATTCGCCGCGTTGCCGCGAATGCGCAACGTCAGCGCGAGGTTTTTCGGCAGCAAGCGGCCGCGTGATTTCTTCTTTATCGGCCTGGTGGAAGACCTTCCTTCTTCGCTGCTGCGGTTCTCGCGCCTGACAGGCATCACGGTCAGTGCGATCGACAAAGCAAACAGCAATGCCGAACGTGTGGACGATTTCTACGATATGGCAGACGGGGTACGTTCGCGCATCGAGCATTTCAATCGTCGCGATAGCGCACTCTATCAATCGACGCTGGATCTGCTTGGCGGATGAGGTACGCGAGCCCGACTTGCCGTCGGGCCCGTGCTTGTCTCGGTTGCCCGCTCAGGGTTTGGCAAGTTCGACGCTTTCGGTGAGATCGATGCCTTCGGGCACGATCGTCACGCGCGCATCAATGCGCTTGAACCATTGCGCGTACATCGCGTACAGCTTGCGCTGGGTCTCCAGCTGCGCGCGCTGTTCGGTCGGCAGCTTCTCCGCAAAGCGGCCCATCGCGTCGCCCATCAGCGTATAGATTTCACCGCGCAGGTTCATCTCGAACAGAACGCCGGGCGTGACCTTGCCGGCTGTGATCGCGTCGCCGAGTCGGGCTGCTTCGTCCTTGCCGACGGAGAGGCCGAGCATTTTTGCACTCATTGCCACATTGAGGTCGAGTTTGTCGGCCATCGCGCCCGGCAACGCCGAGGCGGGAATCGAAACCGGCTTGCCATCGGCGGCAAGCTTGATGTCACGCAGCGCCGGCACCGACAGTTGGGCGAGATTGGTCAGGAACGAGGGGTTGTTGCTGCCGATCAATACACTGCCGCTGATGTCCGGCATGTTCTGCGCGTCGATCGCGCCCTGTGGCAACGCGAAATGCGAAATGGTCATGCGCACGCCGCTGAGATCGGCCAGCGGCGGCGGTACTGTCTGGTCGAGCTGGCCTTTTGCTTTCACGAACTCATCATTCAAGGGCGCGAGGAGTGCGCAGCGGAACGGAGACTTCGCCACCGCTTCTGCCTGGGCGAGCCAGAAATCCTTTGCATGCAGCAGCGGCAAGGCGAACGCCATGTCGATCAGCGCGTCGGGTGACGCAGTGCCTGGAATGGTGCTGCCGATCGAAATCAGCGATTGCGCGATCGCCGGCGCGAGATCGACGCGCGCGTGCATGGTCATGCGCTCGGCGCTGAGTTCCTTGTAGCCAAACGCAAGCCGCGGAATCTTGCCGGCGACCGCGTCGAGTTCTTCGCGACACGTCGCGTCGAGACTGCCAGCCGGCGCGCCCGCATCGGCGACCGCTTTGGCGGCCATTGGGCTCGCAGCGCTCAGCGCGATGATACGGCGTGTGTCGATCCAGCCGCTGCCATACGGCAGATAGCCGCGCGCCTTGTCGAATTCGGCAAAGGCGCCGCTGTCGGCCATGCTGTGCGCCGGTTTGTCGAGGCCGAGCACGCGCCGTTTCGATGCTTCATCGGCATCGCCTGCGACGAAAGCAAGCACGAGGTGACGACCTTCTATCGCGAGCAGTCCGGTAACGCTTGCATTGCCAAAGGTACGAATTTCCTGATCGCCGATACGAGCGGTCGCGAGCGAGGCGCCCGCCTTCTTTTCGACACGTGCCAGTGCAGCGCGAAACGCGTCTGCATCTGCGAGTTCAAGGCGCAGCACCGGCAGCAAGTCGACGCCGTAAATGGCCGCACGCACCTTTGGCCCAAGGCCGATTTCCTGCCACTGCTCGGGCGTGGAGCGATTGCGGACTTCGTCGAATACGGCATGCAGCACGCGTGCCGCTGCTTCGGAGTCTGGCTTTTTGTCGATCTCTGCGAGTGCGTGCTCGACTGCATCGGTCATCAGTGGCCACGCCGCCTGCATCTGCTGGCGCCATTGCGTGATCAGCACGTCCGGCATCGGCTCGATGTTCGCGAACACATAGGGCGTGTCCGCCGGAACGAAGGCGAGCGGCGTTTCGACGTCGACTTTCTTGCCGCAGCCCGCAGCCGCCAACAGTGCGGCGAGCACGATGGCAACGCGCAGTCCTTGCATACGCATGAGCAAATCCCCGTTTGAGAGCGCGCAAGTCTAGCAGGCGCGGCCCTCGCGCAAGATCAGCCGCGCAGCAGCGCGTCCAGGACCGCCATGCGCGCGAAGATGCCGTTCGCAACCTGCTCAAGGACGACCGATTGCGCGCCGTCGGCTACGTCCGCCGCGATTTCAATGCCGCGGTTCATCGGGCCCGGGTGCATCACGATCGCGTCGCGATGAGCGCGAGCAAGACGTGCGCGATCGAGGCCGTAGCGCGCGAAATACTCGGCTTCGTCGACGCCTGGCAGATCCTGGATGCGCTCCTTCTGGATGCGCAGCATCACGATGACATCGACACCTTCGATTGCCGCATCGAAATCCTCAACGATCCGGCATTGAGGTAATTCATGCGGAGCCGGCAGCAGCGCAGCCGGCCCACACAGGCGGATCTCGGCCGCGCCGAGTGCGCCGAAGCCGTGGACGTCCGATCGCGCGACGCGCGAATGGCGGATGTCGCCGCAGATCGCGATCTTGAGTCCGTCGATGCGGCCCTTGTGGTCGCGGATCGTGAGCAGGTCGAGCAGGCCCTGGGTCGGATGCGCGTGATTGCCATCGCCCGCATTCAGCACCGAAGCGTGGCGCACGTGCGCGGCGAGGCGTGCCGGAGTGCCGTTCTCCTTGTGACGCACGACGAACGCGTTGCTGTCCATCGCTTCCAGCGTCGCCAGCGTGTCTTCCAGACTCTCGCCCTTGCTCGTCGATGAACTGGCAATGTCGAAATTCACCACGATCGCGCCGAGTCGACTCGCGGCAAGCTCGAAGCTGGTGCGCGTGCGCGTCGAGGCTTCGAAAAAGAGATTGACCACCGTGCTGCCTTCGAGCAACTTGAGCGAAGGAGCGCCGGCGCGGAATTCCGCGCGCAGTTGAGCAGCACGATCGAGCAGGGATTCGATGCGCGCGCGGCCGAGGCCGTCGAGCGTGAGCAGGTGGCGCAAACGGCCCTGGCTGTCGATCTGCGGATGGGTCATGGCGTGGCTTCCCGAAGAATTTGCACGGATTTCAGGATGGCTGTGCAAGCCACGATTCGAGGATGATCTGCGCCGCCAGCGCATCGATCGCTGCGGCGTCCTTGCGTCTGGCTGAGCCATTCGCGCGCTGCGCTGCGAATCGACGCGCGGCTTCGCCGGAGGTGTAGCGCTCGTCGATCAGATGCACTGCGCGCACATACCGTCTTGTCAGCATCGTCGCAAATTCGCGCGCCGCGCGACTCATCGGCTGCTCGCTGCCATCCAGAGTGAGTGGCAAGCCGACCACAAGATGTTCCGGGCGCCATTCGGCCACCACTGCATCAAGTTTCGCCCAGTCGCCATTGGCCAGCGTAGTCAGGGCACGCGCGCTCGCGCTGATGCGGTGGCCAATCGCGACGCCGATCAGGCGCGTACCGAAATCGAAGGCGAGGGCACTGCCCGGATTGCAGTCGTGTGGTGCGAGGTCAGGCGTGGCCGGCATAGCTGGCAAGCTGGATCATGTTCACGCCAACCAGTGCGGCGGCTGCTTCCCAGCGGTCTTCCAGCGGCGTCTCGAACAGCACTCGCTCGGCTGCCGGCGCGGTCAACCAGTGGTTGTCACACAGTTCCTGTTCGAGTTGGCCAGGGCTCCAGCCCGAGTAGCCCAGCGCAACCACGGCGTGGCTCGGCCCGTTGCCGGCCGCGATCGCGATCAGGATATCGCGCGAGGTGGTGACGCTGATCTGGTCGGATATGCGGAACGAGGATTCCCAGTCACCGGGTGGGGAATGCAGCACGAAACCGCGCTCCGGCTGCACCGGTCCGCCGATCAGGACGGGCGCATAAATGACATCGGGCAGCTCCGACTGCAGATTCATCTGTGCGAGCACATCCCCGAGGCGGTATTCGGACAGGCGATTGATCATCAAGCCCATCGCGCCATCTTCGCCGTGCTGGCACAGGAACGCCACGCCACGCGCGAAATTCGGATCGCGCAATGCAGGCATCGCGATCAGCAGTTGGTTGCTCAGCGGAGTCGAATCGGGCATGCGCCTATTGTACGCGGCGGGAATCGGGAATCGGGAGGGGTTCGGCATTCGGGAATGCCATGCTTTTTCGAATCCCGAATCCCGAATCCCGAATCCCGATTCCTGGGTCTTACCGATTGCGCAGAATGTCGCCGGGCAGGAATTGCCAGGTCCGACTGATGTAAAGCTCATCGACCTTCTCGCTGGTTTCCGGAAGCGCGGGGAACGGCTCGGCGAGGCGGGTGATGCGGATGGCGGCGTCGTCCAGGATCTTGTGGCCGCTCGACTGGATCACGTCGATGCTCTTGATCTTGCCTTGGCGGTCGAGGCCTACGGTTAGCACCAGCTGGCCGTGCAATTGCTGGCGGCGGGCCTCATCGGGATAGTTCAGGTTGCCGATGCGCTCGATGCGTGCGACCCAGGCGCGCATGTAGGCGGCGAATTCGTATTCCTTGGTGTTCGCCGAGATGTACTTGCGCTTGGGTCGCTTCGCGTACTGCTCCGTTTCGCGTTCGATTTCCTGCGCTAGCTTGGCCATCTCCATCTTGCGCTGCTCGGTGTCGCGCTCGTTCGTGGTGGGCTCGTCCACATCGAGCGTCTGGCGCTCGGTCACAACGCTGTGGGTGGAGCGACGCTGGGTCAGCACTTCGGTCGCGGTCGGCGGGGTCGGCCGCGGTGCGCCGTCTTCCAACGGTATCGGTGCGATTCCCGGCAATGCCTTGGGCAACGGGCTCGACAGCGGCTGCGAGGGCCTGTGTGCCTTGTCCGATTCGCCGCCGCCGCTGTTGTTGGCCTGCGCGATGAAATCGGCGTGCTCGGGCTTTTCGCTGTTCGCCGACTGCACCAGGATCACGTCGAGCGATGGCAGGCGCGGCGGCGCCTTCTCGAACTCGAACGTGATGCCGAGCGCCAGCACCGCGTGGGCAACGATCGAGAAGAGCAGGGTAACGCCGAGGCGGTCGGCGCTGCCGGTCGTTGGATCCGCCATTACGCCGCCGTTGTGGCTTCGAGCCGGTCGAACAACGTGCCGGCGATGTTGAGACCGAATTCGGCGTCGAGTTCGCGCACGCAGGTTGGCGAGGTCACGTTGATTTCAGTGAGCCAGTCGCCAATCACGTCGAGGCCGACGAAGCGCATGCCACGGCGCACGAGCTCGGGGCCGACCTGGGCTGCAATCCAGCGGTCACGCTCGGACAGCGCCACGCCGACACCCTTGCCGCCGGCTGCGAGGTTGCCGCGGAAGTCGTCACCTTGCGGGATGCGCGCGAGCGCGTACGGCACGGGCTCGCCGTCGATCATGAGGATGCGCTTGTCGCCGGCGCTGATCTCGGGGATGAATTTCTGTGCGATAGCAAAGCCTTGGCCGTTGCCGGTCAGCGTTTCCAGGATCACGTTGAGGTTGGGGTCGCCATGGCGCGAGCGGAAGATGCTGCGGCCACCCATGCCGTCGAGGGGCTTCAGCACGACTTCGCCCTGTTCGGCGACGAAGCGCCTGAGTTCGGCGGTATCGCGTGCGACGACGGTTGGCGCGCAGCATTGCGGAAACTGCAGCGCAAACAGCTTTTCGTTCGCGTCGCGCAGGCCGCGCGGGTCGTTGACGACCATAACCCCGGCCCGTTGCGCGAGCTCGAGCACCATCGTGTCGTAGATGAACTGGGCGTCGACCGGCGGATCCTTGCGCGCGAACGCATAGTCGATGCCGGCCAGTTCACGCCATTGCGCGGCGCCCAGGGTGAACCAATCGTTGCTGTCATCGCGAACGACCAGCGGCGCAAGGCGCGCCCACGCCCGGCCGTCGCGCACTGCAAGGTCGCCTTGGGTTGCGTAGTACAGAATGTAACCGCGGCGCTGGGCTTCAAGCAGCATCGCCAGGGTGGTGTCTTTCTTCGGCCGGATCGTGGCGATCGGGTCCATCAGGACGGCAAGGGATCGGGGCATGCAGGAATCTGCTGGGTGTGAGTGGGCAAAGGATAAATGTGACACGCATCGGCGGTTGCGAACCATGCCTCGTCGCGGTGGCATGGTCTGCCGCGCGGGAATTCGTGGCGGCGCCGCTCCAATTCGAGCGCGACGCGCGTCGCAACCGCGCGGTCACGCGCATACTACACTTGGGCACTGGGAGCCAGCGCGGTCCGGAAGCCTGATCTCTCATTTATTCGCGGACTTACAACAACAACTTGACAGATTCGCTAGCTATATCGGATAAGAGGGCTCGATCGCGCAATCGTGATCTGGCTTTGTCGACGGCCGTCGGGTCCGGCATGCCGTTTGCATGTAGACGCGGCACGAAATGAACTGTGCGCCGGGCGACCGGCACCGAGTACGTGGTAGGGGGATTAGGTGGACGACACCAAACAAGGTGACCTGAACGGCATCAAGGTCATGGTCATCGACGATTCGAAGACCATTCGGCGCACAGCCGAGACCTTGCTGCGCAAGGAAGGCTGTGAAGTGGTCACTGCCACGGACGGATTTGAGGCGCTGTCGAAGATTTCCGACCAGCAGCCCCAGATCATCTTCGTCGACATCATGATGCCGCGACTGGATGGCTATCAGACCTGCGCGCTGATCAAGAACAACCAGATGTTCAAGGGTACTCCCGTGATCATGCTTTCATCGAAGGACGGTCTGTTCGACAAGGCGCGCGGGCGGATTGTCGGATCCGAACAATATCTGACCAAGCCGTTCACGCGTGAGGAGTTGCTCGGCGCGATTCGCCGTCACGTGGACTGGAAGTGAAACCGAGTAACGCCATTCGTTCGACAGGGGAAAAGATGGCAGCCACATGCTTCATCGGGGAATCGGAGCGTCGCGCCTCAGGTGCGCATCGATGCGCCTCCCCTTGCGCTGCCCGGTCAGCGCTCCGTGCGCGTGCGCGCAAGCAAGTCGGGGTCTGAACGACATGGCGACGACTGACTTTTCCGCCACTCCATTCGAGGTGCTCGCCGAATACGAGCGCCGCAGCTTGACGCATGCGGCCGGCGCGCCCGAACAGATCGAAGCGCCAGGCTTGTGGCGCGGCATCGGTTTCCGCATTGGCGATCGCTATTTCGTCAGCAGCATTGCGGAAGTCAACGAAATCCTCAGCCTGCCTGCGCTGACCATCGTTCCTGGCGCGCGCACATGGTTGCTTGGCATAGCCAACGTGCGCGGCAGCCTGATTCCAGTCATCGACCTGCGCGATTTCATCGGTGGCGGTCGCAGCGCGACGAGTGAAACCACGCGTGTGTTGATGGTGCGCCAGCCAGCCGGCAGCATCGGCCTGCTGATCGACGAAGTCCTCGGTCAGCGCAGCTTCTCCAAGGAACAGCTGGATGAGGCGGTAGGCGAGGCGGACGAGCACTACGCTCGTTTTGTAGGCGAAAACGTTCAATTGGGCGAAGTGCTGTGGGGCCTGTTCAGTGTGGCCGCGTTGGCGCGTAGCGCAGAATTCCAGCAGGCCGCCGCATGAGAAATTCTCGGCGGATGGTCACGGGCCGGCAGCGGCAGAGATGTTCCAGAGGGGGTGAAGCGTGAGTACTACGGCGGGTGCAGCAGGTCGCGGCAGCGGGCGCGCGAACACGGTGTTGTTCGTGGTGCTCGGTCTTCTGTTCATCATCGCGATCGTCGATTTCGTCCTCCTGTACCTGAATAACCGTGACGACCGCCAGGCGATCTCGTACACCACCCAGATCCAGGTGTTGTCGCAGCAGCTCGCCAAGTACGCGTCCGAAGCGGTCAGCGGCAATGAACTCGCGTTCCAGGAGCTCGAAAGCACGCGTAGCAATATCGACACGTACGTGCATGCGCTCAATGTCGGCGACAAGACGATGCCCGCCTATGCGACCAAGAGCGGCGTCAAGAACGAGATCGAAGCACTGACCAAGGCATGGAACGAGCTCCAAGGCAACGCGAAAAAGATTCTCGACAACAAGGACGTCGTCCTCAACGCGACCACGAGCGCGAAGGACTTCACCGACAAGCTGTCCGGCCTCAACTCGCGCATGAGCGAGGTCGTGAACATCCTGACAGACAAGAATGCCAGCGCTTCGCAGGTTTATATTGCCTCGCGCCAGATGCAGCTGGCCGATCGCATGGGCGGCCGGGTGACCAAGATCCTTGCCGGTGGTGCCGACACGCAATCGTCAGCGGCAGGCCTTGATCGCGACTCGCGTCTCTATCAAACCGTCGTGATGGGTTTGATCAATGGCGCTGCCGAACTCAACATCAAACCGCTCGACAATGCCAACGCGAAGCAGATCGTCAATGACGTCGCCACGCAATGGACCGCGGTCGGCGAGCCGGTGAAGAATATCCTCGATGCGGCCACGATCCTGCAGGAAGTGAAGGACTCCGCCGATGCGAGCTTTACTTCAAGCCTGGGCGTATTGACCCGCGCCGGCGTGGTCGCGACCCGAATCGATACCTTGCCGAACAGCCGCATGTTCATGTTTCCGAGCCCGCTATGGGGAGCTGCGGCGGCGGCCGGTGCGATGCTGCTGTTGCTTTTCCTCGGCATCAACCTGTTTCGCGATCAGCAGCGCCGCTACCAGCAGACGACAGCACTCAATCAGCGAAACCAGGACGCGATTTTGCGGCTGCTCGACGAGATGGGATCCCTTGCGGAAGGCGATCTGACCGTCAAGGCCACCGTTACCGAAGACATCACCGGCGCGATCGCGGACTCCGTCAACTTCGCGGTCGAAGCGCTGCGCAGCCTGGTGACCACGATCAATGAAACGGCCGTGCAGGTGTCGGCGGCTGCCCAGGAAACGCAGGGCACCGCGATGCACCTGGCCGAAGCCGCACAACATCAGGCACGCCAGATTACGTCCGCCTCGGCCGCGATCAAGGACATGGCCTCGTCCATCGACAACGTTTCGAAGAACTCGATCGACAGCGCCGAAGTGGCGCAGCGCTCGGTGCAGATTGCCGCGAACGGCGCGCAGGTCGTGCGTCAGACGATTCAAGGCATGGACTCGATCCGCGATCAGATCCAGGAAACTTCAAAGCGCATCAAGCGCC
Source organism: Dokdonella sp. (assembly GCA_039926025.1). GTDB lineage: Bacteria > Pseudomonadota > Gammaproteobacteria > Xanthomonadales > Rhodanobacteraceae > Dokdonella_A. The sequence continues at coordinate 6,795 of JBDSXV010000197.1, read as the reverse complement.
TCGGCGAATCCTCACAGGAAATCGGCTCGATCGTCGAACTGATCAACGACCTCGCCGAGCAGACCAACATCCTCGCGTTGAACGCTGCGATCCAGGCCGCATCGGCGGGTGAAGCGGGTCGAGGCTTCGCGGTCGTCGCAGATGAAGTGCAGCGATTGGCCGAACGCGCTTCCGGCGCGACCAAGCGAATCGAGACACTCGTGCAGACGATTCAGTCCGATACCAACGAGGCGGTCAGTTCAATGGAACAGACCACCTCGGAAGTGGTGTCCGGTGCGCGACTCGCAGAGGATGCGGGTCACGCGCTGGGTGAGATCGAAACCGTGTCGAACAATTTGGCCGGCCTGATTCAAGGTATCTCGACTTCGGCGCGCCAGCAGTCCGCTGCGGCGACGAATATCTCGGCGACGATGAACGTGATTCAGGAAATTACCTCGCAGACCTCGGTCGGTGCGAGCCAGACGGCGGAATCGATCGGCAATCTGGCCCAGCTTGCTTCGGACCTGCGCCGCTCGGTCGCCGACTTCAAGCTGCCCGGATGAATCGCCGCGCAATGAAACCATGTTTGCAATCCATTAACCCGTCCGTGGCGACGGCGCTCAGCGCCATCCACGTGGTTCAGGTCGGCCGTCGGAGTCGAGGGTAGTCGCATGAAGTTGCACGACGACGGTGAATTCACCGCCCTCAACTGGGTCAAGCAGGCGCTCGATGCGACGCTCGCGCAAGCGCGCGATTCGCTCGAGGCGTATGTCGAGGAACCCAGCCATCTGGATCTGATGCGTGCTTGCGTAGAGCATCTGCATCAGGTGCAGGGCACGCTGCGCATGGTCGAGCTCTATGGCGCGGCCATGGTCGTGGAGAACATGGAGCGGCTCGCCGAAGCCCTGGTCGACGACAAGGTGCGCCAGCGCGAAGAGGGCTACTCGGTCCTCATGCGCGGCATGGTGCAATTGCCCGACTATCTGGAGCGGATCCAGAGCGGGCACAAGGACATCCCGATCGTCCTGTTGCCCTTGCTCAACGATCTGCGCGCTTGTCGTGGTGAAAATCTGCTGACCGAATCGGCGCTGTTCGCGCCGGATCTCAACATCGCATTGCCTGCCTCGGCAGCGGGGACTTTGCAGCCGCTGGCGCCCAATGAATTGCGTTCTCAGTCGTTGCGTCTTCGTCTGGCCTATCAGGCGGCGCTGCTGAAGTGGTTCCGGGACGCCGCTGCGAAAGAGCATCTGCATCGATTGATCGACGTGCTCGATCGATTGCGCGCCATCTCGTTTGTGGCCGAGGCGCGCCGCCTCTGGTGGATCGCGAGCGGTGTCGTCGAGGCGGTTGAAAATGGCAGTCTCGATGCGAGCGTAGCGGTCAAATTGCTGTTCGGCCGTGTTGATCGCGAGGTCCATCGTTTCGCCGATCGTGGCGAAATCGGTTTCGCCGCCAATCCTCCACGCGAGCTGACCAAGAACCTGCTTTATTACGTCGCGCATTCCACCGGCACCGCTGCGCGCTGCACGGAGATTCGTCAGGCCTATCGACTCGATACCCTGCTGCCGACCGCGAACGAACTGCAGCATGCGCAAGGTTCCATGACCGGGCGCAACAAGAATCTGCTTGGCACCGTGTCGGCGGCGATCAAGGACGATCTGCTGCGCGTGAAGGAAGCGCTCGACATTTTTCTGCGCAGCGGCAATGCCGATGCTGCCGAACTGTCAAACCAGGTTGAAGTGCTCGATCGTGTCGGTGACACGCTCGGCATGCTCGGTCTTGGCGTCCCGCGACGCGTGGTTGGCGAGCAGCGCGGCGTTATCGAGGAGATGGCGCAGCGTCAACGCCCGATCGACGAAGGCGCGCTACTGGATGTGGCCGGTGCGCTGTTGTATGTCGAAGCGTCGCTGGATGACCATATCGATCGACTCGGCGCCGCCAACGAATCCGAAAACCAGACGGTCGACAGCCAGCTGGAATTGCCGCAAGCGGAGGTGCGCAAGATCCTCGATGCGCTGATGCGTGAAGCTGCGGTGAACATCCAGCAGGCCAAGCACGACGTCATCGAATTCATTGAATCGCCCTGGAATCACGAGCGCGTCAGTCAGATCCCGCGCCTGCTCGAGGAAATTGCGGGCGCATTGCGCATGCTCGGCCTGGGCGATGCCGCGCAGCTGATGACCGCGATCGTGCGTTTCGTCGAAGTCGAATTGATCGGGCATCGACGCGTTCCGACTGCCGAGCAAATGGACCAGCTTGCGGATGCGCTGGCGGCGATCGAGTACTACCTCGAAGCGACGCGCGAACAGCGTCGCAACCGTGACAAGATTCTGGATGTCGCGCGCGAGAGCCTAGCTGGACTTGGCTACTGGCCGCTCCCGCCGGAAGCCACGCCCCCGACTCCGCCGCCGCCAACCGCTCCGCGCGTCGCTGCGCCCGTCCCGCCAACGGTAGTGATCAAGCCCGAATCGCAGCAGACTCAGGCTGCCGAGGCGGACCTGCTGGCGGCGGCGAGCCTCGCTTATGGTGGCGACGACGACGCAGTGGCTGTTGCCGCGGTCGCCAATGCGGACCGCGTCCAGTCGCCGGCCAGCATCCACGCTGGCGACGACATCGCCGCGGGAATTGCCGATGCGGTCGGCTCACATCTGCCGTCGATCGACCTGATGCCAGGTCACGACCTCGAGGATTTGGTCGTTGGCGAGGCGCATGCGCCCGCAACGACGGTCCACGATGTCGATGGACTGCGATTCGTCGAAACCGAGGGCCCCGGCGACGCCGACTGGGTGGAAATCGACGAAGAAATAGAAGAGGAAGTCCCGGCAAGCGATGACCTGGTCGTCGGATTCCAGCATGCCGCGGGCGAGGAAATCGATGACGACATTCGCGAAGTCTTCGTTGAGGAAGTCGAAGACGAAATAACGAATCTGCGTCAACAGGTTCCACTGTGGAAGCGCGACGTCGACAACCTTGACGAACTCAAGCCGATCCGCCGGTCGTTTCACACACTCAAGGGTTCTGGTCGCCTCGTTGGTGCGCTCGCGCTGGGCGAGTTCAGCTGGAAGGTGGAAACCCTGCTCAATCGAATTCTTGAGCGCACCGTTTCGCCGAATGCCGCTGCGGTGGCGCTGGTGGACCACGCTGTCGCCGCGATTCCTGTGCTGCTTGCAGCCTTGCGCGGTCAACCAGCAGGCAGTGCGAACATCAACGGAATCATCGACACCGCGGATCTGCTTTCCGCTGGCGAAGAGGCGTGGGTTCCCGAGCAGATGGCGACGACCCGCAAAGTCCGCCGCACGGTACGACGTCGCGTGCCTGCCGCGCAGCGCGAGCTGCCCGCCATCCGGGGCGATATCAGCAATGTGGGCAGCCTCGTCGACGCGGTCAGCGTCAGTGCGACGCCCGGCGAGATCATTCCCGGACCACTGCCCAATGTCGATCCGGTGCTGTTCGACATCCTGCAAACCGAAGTCGCCGCTCACCTTGCGGTGATTGACAGCTACCTTGCGCACTGTGCACCCGAAGTAATGCCCGTCAGCGAGGAATTGTTGCGCGCGGTGCATACCTTGAATGGCGCGATCGCGATGGTCGACATTCCCGCGATCGGCAAGGTTCTCGCGCCGTTGGAAAACTACGTCAAGCGCCTGCGTGGCGCGGGCGAAGCACCGGATGCGGAAGGCGTTGCCGCGCTCCAGGAAACAACCGTCCTGACCCGCGAAGTGATGCAGCGCCTCACTGATCGCACACCCGAGCTGCCCGATTCGTCCGACTTGGCTGCGCGTCTGGCTGTACTGCGAGACACGTTGCCGGATGCGTCCCTGCACGCCTATGTGGGCGAGGACGCCGGCATCGGACCCTTGCACGACGTCGATCATCGTGAAGAAACGACCAGCATTGAGGCCTCGCAGGTTGCGTCGGCCGAACCGGCCGACCTCACTGCCGACTGGTTGGCGCGTTCGGGTCATGCGGACAGTGCACCGCATGCGGGTCTCGGGGCGAAGATGCCGACGGACCTGGCCGCTGCGCTCGCCGATTTCGACCTGGCCGCTGACCATCATGCAGCCCAACCGTCGATCACGCATGACGCGTCGGAACCGAGTTTCGAGGAATTCGCCGCCCTGCTCGAACCGATCGTGTTCGAACCAATCGTGACGGATACGCCCGATCACGCCGATGCATTGCGCGTGACCGAATCGCCCGATGCATTCGATGTCGAGGAAATCGTCATCGAAGACCTGACGCCGCTGCCCTCCGCGCATGAGGACTTCGCGCTCGATCTCGATGCGCCTTCGTCTGACCATGTCGAGATGGTTTCGCTCGCGACGCCGGATTCACCTGATTCTGAAATACCCTTTATCGATCAGCCCATCGAAGTCGCTCCCGCAGCGCTGGCCGAAGCCGCGCCCGCAGACGTGCCTTCGCTGGCGGTGCACACTTCGCCGATCCTGCTCAGCGGCAAACAGGCTCCGCCGATCGCGGACGACCCGCAGCCGGATGGTCCGCTCGAAATCGGCGACATCGACGATGACCTGCTCGACACGTTCGTGCAGGAAGGCGCCGACATCCTCGACCATTCCGATTCGCTGGTCGCAAAGCTGCGCGAAGCGCCGCACGATCGCTCGGTCATCATTGGACTGCAGCGCGACCTGCATACGCTAAAGGGCGGTGCCGGCATGGCCGGTATCGCGCCCGTCGGCGATCTGAGCCACGCGATGGAATCGCTGGTCGATGCGGTGAGCGATGGCCGTCTTGCGATTGATCGGGTTGCGGTGGAATCGCTTGAGCGTGGCTTCGACCGCCTGCACGGGCTCGTGCAACGTGTCGCCCAGCGTCGCGCCATCGCAATGCCGGTCAATGCGATCGCTCGCTTCGAAAGCCTTATCGCCGGAGAAGCGCTGAGCGCGGAACCTGCGGTTGTGGTGAATGAAATCGCCACTGCCGTATCGCCCGCCGCCACGATTGCCGGGACGTCACAGCCAGCCCAGACCAGTATCGTTGCGGTCAAGTCCGAGGGCGCCCGCCCGGCACCCCGCCATCTGACGGCGATGGACCACGAGGAAGCTCCGCACGCTCCGCAGGAGATGATTCGCGTCCGTTCGGACCTGCTCGATTCGCTGGTCAACTACGCCGGAGAAGTCTCGATCTACCGTTCGCGCCTGGAACAGCAGATCGCGACGTTCCGCTTCAACCTTGTCGAATTCGACCAGACCGTTGCGCGTTTGCGTGAACAGCTGCGCAAGCTGGAAATCGAAACCGAAGCGCAGATCATTGCGCGTTTCCAGCGCGAGCAGCAGGACACCGGCATCGGCGCCTTCGATCCGCTCGAGCTCGACCGCTTCTCGCAGTTGCAGCAGTTGTCGCGCGCACTCGGCGAGTCGGTCTCGGATCTGGTGTCGATTCAGGGCCTGCTCGACGAACAGACGCGCCAGTCCGAAACCCTGCTTCTGCAGCAGTCGCGCGTCAACTCCGATCTGCAAGAAGGCCTCATGCGCACGCGCATGGTGCCGTTCGATTCTCTCGTTCCGAACCTTCGCCGCACCTTGCGTCAGGCAGCGCAGGAATTGGGCAAGCGTGCCCAGCTCAAGGTCGATGGTGCACACGGTGAAATGGATCGCAACCTGCTCGAGCGCATGAAAGCGCCGTTCGAGCACATGTTGCGCAACGCGCTCGCCCATGGCATCGAGACACCTGACGATCGCGTTGCCGCCGGCAAGCCGCCGGAGGGCACGGTCAATATCGCGGTAAGTCGTGAGTCGACCGAAGTAGTGTTGCGCGTTTCGGACGACGGACGCGGCATGGATCGCGAGGCGATCCGTCGCCAGGCGATCGAGCGTGGCATGCTCAAGGCCGAAGCCCAGCTGTCTGATCGCGACCTCTACGGATTCGTGCTCGAAAGTGGCTTCTCCACCGCACGCGAACTGACCCAGCTATCCGGCCGTGGCGTCGGCATGGACGTCGTCCACAACGAGATCAAGCAGCTCGGTGGTTCGCTCGTCATTGACTCGACACCCGGCAAGGGCGTGAATTTCACGATCCGCCTGCCGTTCACGCTGGCGGTGACGCAGGCGATCCTGGTCAAGCTTGGCGAAAGCAGCTACGCGATTCCAATGTCGTCGGTGCAGGGCGTCGCCCGTATCGCGCACGACGACCTGGACCGACGCATTGCGGCAGGCAATCCAAAGCACAGCTACGGTGGTGAGGAATACACGATCTACGACCTCGCGCAATTGATCGGCGTGCCACGTGGGCGCGCGATCGTCGAGGAAACGCAGGTGCCACTGTTGATGACGCGTACCGGCGACCAGCGCGCAGCGGTTCGCATCGACGGCGTAGTGGGTTCGCGCGAAGTCGTGGTCAAGTCCGTCGGTCCGCAGGTCAGTTCGGTGCCGGGTATCTTCGGTGCCACGATCATGGGCGACGGCGCCGTCGTGATCATTCTCGATCTCGCACCGTTGGTGCGCCGCCTCGCAGCGTTGCGTGCGCGCATCGAAGCGGGCAGCACCGAGGAAATGCCGTCTTATATGGCCGTTGCGCCGGCGCACGAGCCGGAAATCCGCCAGAAGCCGCTGGTCATGGTCGTCGACGATTCGATCACCATGCGCAAGGTCACCACGCGTGTGCTCGAACGTGCGGACTTCGACGTGGTCACGGCGAAAGACGGTCTCGACGCACTCGAGAAGTTGCAGGATACCGTGCCGGATTTGATGTTGCTCGACATCGAAATGCCACGCATGGACGGTTACGAACTCGCCACCTACATGCGCAACGATTCGCGCATGCGCAAGGTGCCGATCATCATGATCACGTCGCGCACGG
>JBDSXV010000196.1:0-17431 GCA_039926025.1 Dokdonella sp. | reverse complement strand
GTGCCGGCAGTGATTTGCTCGTCGATCCGCAGGTCTGGCTGCTGCAGGCGGCCCATGTCGGCGCGGCGGAAGCACGCGTCGAACTTCCGCCCGGCTATGCGATCTCGGCGCCGTGGCAGCGCATGGCAGCCAGCGGCGGCGCCTTGCATTTCACGATACCGCACACGCCGGTCGATTGGATCGCGCGTGTCGGCATCGGCCGTTTCACGGAAACGTCGATCGCGCTGGAGGGCGGAGTGCTGCATGTCGCCCTGTTCGGCGAACCGGACGCGCCGAAGAGCGCGCGCCTGCTCGCCTGGCTGCAACGCGTTGCGAAAGCCGCGCTGTCTGCGTACGGACGTCTCGCTCTGCCCGACGTACAGGTGCTCGTGCTGCCCGTTGGTGCGCAATCGGAAGCGGTCGTCTTCGGGCAGTCGACGCGCGGGCAGGGCAATGCGCTCGCCTTGTTCGTCGATCCCGCGCAGAGCGAAGCGGCGTTCGACCACGACTGGGTCGCCGTGCACGAACTCTCGCATCTGTTTCATCCCTATCTCGGCGACCGCGGCTCCTGGCTCGCCGAAGGACTCGCGACCTACTACCAGAATGTCTTGCGCGCGCGCGCAGGTCTGCTCACACCGGAACAGGCGTGGGAGCAGCTCGACGACGGTTTCACGCGCGGTCGTCGCGCAACGCGTGGCGACAGCACGCTGGAAGCGTCGGCCGCGCAGATGGGCGAGCGCCACGATTTCCAGCGCATCTACTGGAGTGGCACCGCGTACTGGCTCAGCGTCGATATCGAGCTGCGGCGCGCGAGCAAGAACCCCCTCAGCGTCGATGAAGCGCTGCGCCGCTTCGATGCCTGCTGCCTGCCCAGCAGCAAGCGCTGGGCGCCGGACGAATTCGTCGCCAAGCTCGATGCACTGATCGGCAGCGAAGTGTTCTCCAAGCGGTTTGGTGAGTATCGCGCTCGGCGAGACTTTCCGGATCTCGCCAAACAGTATGTGGAGCTGGGTATCCGCCACAACGGCAGCGCGCTCGACTTCGACGAAGGCGCATCCGCCAGCAACGTGCGGCACGCCATCATGGCGGCGCCAGCTGCACGCGCGAAGCCGCGGCATTGGTGATATGGAATCCGGTGTCGCATCGTTCACGGAAGCCGGGCATTCCGAAGCGACTCGTCGGAATACGATCGTCGTTGGTGCGGGACCGGCCGGCCTTGCTCTCGGAGCCTGCCTGAAACGAGCCGGCATTCCCTGTCTGATCCTGGAGCAGGACAATGCGGTCGGCGCCACCTGGCGCGGGCACTATGACCGCCTCCACCTGCACACGGACAAGATGCACTCCGCGCTTCCCTTTGCACCGTTTCCAACGGACTACCCGCGGTATCCGTCGCGCCTGCAGCTGATCGAATACCTCGAAGCATACGCACGGACTTTCCAGCTGGCGCCGAGTTTCGGTCAGCGCGTAACCTCGGCACGCCATGAAAGCGGTTGCTGGCGTATACAGACACAGGAGACCTGCTACCACGCATCGAATCTTGTTGTCGCCGCAGGCTGCAACCGCGAACCGAATATTCCCTCCTGGCCCGGACAAGCTGATTTCCGTGGCGCGGTGCTGCATGCGTCGCGCTATCGAAACGGAGTGCCGTTCAAGGGCCAGGCTGTGCTGGTGATCGGCTTCGGCAATTCGGGCGGCGAGATCGCGATCGATTTGCACGAGCACGGCGCGCGACCGAGCCTCGCCGTACGCAGCCCGGTGAATGTGATTCCGCGCGAGTTGTTCGGCATACCGATCCTTGCCATCGCGCTTGCACAACGCAGGCTGCCGCCTCGATGGGCCGATGCCTTGAACGCCCCGATACTGCGTGCCGTCATGGGCGATCTAGCACGCCTTGGCCTGCGCAAATCGTCGCGTGGGCCGATGCAGCAGATCCGGCACGATGGACGCGCACCGCTCATTGATGTCGGCACGATCGACCTGATCAAGCGCGGAGATATCCGCATTTGTCCCGCGGTCGAACGCTTCACCGAAACGGGCGTGGTGTTCGACGACGGCAGTCAGCGGAGATTCGCCGCCGTGATCCTGGCAACTGGCTATCGAGCGCGAGTAGACGCGTTCCTTGAAGGCGCTTCGGCTGCGCAGGACCCGCAAGGAACGCCTCTTTCAAGCGGCTGCGCTTCGCCGATTCCCGGACTGTATTTTTGCGGATACCACATCGCGTCGACCGGCATGCTGCGTGAGATCGGGCTTGAGGCCGTCCGGATCGCAGCGTCCATTGCACGCATTATGTGAGCGCGGAAGTTGCGTCGAACGAGACGCGCGTTCCTCGCTTGTTGTAGATTCAGCACGCTATTCGTTCCGCTAGGCAGCAGGCTGCGGCAAGTCGACGCAAGAGCGCAACATCAACCCGGAAGGACCTCCATGCCATCCCCGCATCCCTGGTTGATCTTCGGCGTTTTGCTAGGGACGGCCGCGCTCGTGATCTTCGTGAGCGGCCAATCGCTACCCGAGGTGATGGCATCGCACTTCGCGGGTTCCGGCCAGGCGAATGGCCAGATGCCGCGCAATGCGTATCTCGCGCTCATGATCGGGGTGGCAACGGGCTTGCCTCTCGCCATCACGGCGCTGCAGTCGCTCGTGCTTGGTTCCGGCGTGCGCATCAATCTTCCCAATGGCGCGTACTGGCTGGCGCCGCAACGCAAGGCGGCGACGCTTGCGTTCTTGCGCAATCAATCGATGTGTTTCGGTGTGATGCTCGCCGCGTTCGCATGCTTCGTGCACCTGTGTGTCGTTGACGCTCACAAGGTGGTGCCGCCGCAACTGTCATCGAGCGCGTTCCTGCCGGGACTGGCGTTTTTCGCGCTTGCAAGCGTGATCTGGGCCATCGCGTTCTTCGTTCGATTCAGACGTCCGGACTAATCGCCGATCGTTCGGCGCCGCCACCCGTTTCGAACGACACGCCAATGCGTCACTCGCGTCGCGCTCATCCTCGCATACTCACGCCGGACAAGCTCAGCACATAGTCCGCGCCCATCAGCTGCGATGGCGTGTAGTAGTCGCCTGCAGGTTTTGCAGCGAGCACGTGTTCGACGATGCCGAGCGCGGACTGCACGGTCAACGCGTAGCCGTTCGGCGTGACCAGCGCGAGTTGCACTTGCGCACCGGCGGCGTTGCGCGCTTCGCCCCAGATATGGCAGTGGGTCGACTCGCGTCGCTGTGCATCCGGACCAGCAACGGCAGCAGCGCGCGACTTGAGAAAGGACTGCACCGGCGCGAACCCGAGCAGCGGCTTGAGATGGCGCATCCAGCGCATGCGCGAGATCGTCTGCGGCGACACGGCCATGTAGGTGGTGACATTCGGGATACCGGTCGACACATACGCGGTGTAGACATCACCCCAGGGTATCGTCATTGCCGTGCGCTGCTTGCCATCGCGTTCGAAGGTGCGCGATTTCCATCCCAACGGCACCTCGACGAGTTCGCCCGCGATGCGCGCACGGCCGCCTTTGGCGAGACCCTCGACACTGGTTTTCGCGGTGCCGGGGCTGGCGCCACCGCCGGCCTCGAATGCGAGCACGAGGTCGGTCGCATCAGGCAGGCGTTGCTTGAGCATGGCCGCGACGCAATCGGTCGGCACCACGTCGAAACCGACACCCGGCGCGACGACGATGCCCTGCCTTTTCGCGCGGGGTTGCGCGTGATGGCAGAGCGCGAAGACGTCGATTTCACCCGTGATGTCGAGGTAGTGCGCCTTGTGCTCGAGGCAGGCTTCGAGCAACGGCGCCGCGGTTTTCGAGAATGGCCCGGCGCAGTTCAGCAGCAAGTCAACGCCATCGAAATTGCGCGCGATCTCGGCCGGATCGTCGAGTTCGAATACGCGCCGCGTCAATGACAGGCGTTGCGCGAGTGCGTCGAGCGCGTCGCGGTTGCGTCCGGCGAGGATTGGTTTCAGACCGCGCCGCACCGCTTCTTCCGCGATCAGCACACCGGTGTAGCCGTTCGCTCCGTAGATCAGGATCCGGTCCATTGCTGCGGCCTCGTGTTCGAATCAAACGTCATCGACGCAAGCGGTCGACATCAATGCGGATGCCACCCAAGCAACCTGCTCAACCATGGAACAACCAACCCCGCGACAATTCCGATCGCAACGATCGCGAGCGGAATCATCGCCATGATCCACGCCTCGCGTTCGAAGTGATTGGTCTTTCGCTTCACTTCGTTTCGCTCCGATCCGCATACAACTGCTGCGCGCGCTGGAACAGCACCCACGACGTCGCAATGTACTTGTTGCCGCCCTTGGGCATGTTGCCGCGATGGGTGTGGGTGAAGCCGCCGGGAGCGATCAGCAGCGAACCCGCCTTCGGCACGATACGCCGTTGCTGATAGAGGAATTCGGTCTCGCCGTCGCTGAAACCATCGTTGAGATAGATCGTCCACAGCAGGACGCGATGCAGGTTGTCGTCGCTGTCCGCCTTAGGCGCGATTTCACTGTGCCAGTACGGATAGCCGCCCTCGTCGGCGTAGTAGCGCTGGATATTGACGCCGCCAGGTCGAAACAGCTGGGTAACGAGGCGTTGCAGGTCGGCATCCGGCAATGCGCGCACATCGTCGAGGCCGAGCATCTGCGCGTCCCCGCCTTCGGTGCGCTTGCGATACAGCGCGGTCGGCGCGAGTGCGAGATACGTGTACTTGCGGATATACGCAAGCATGCCGCGCAGCATCGCGCCATTGAGCAGATTTTCCGCGTGCTTCCATTCCGGGTGGCGGCTGATGTCCAGATCCCAGCTGTCCTTCAGTCGCGTATTGACCCCGCCCGCGGTCGCGCCACGCGTGAGCTTGCCGCTCGACTCGAAACTTGCGATGAGGTCGCGACAAGCCTGCGCATCGAGCGCGTTGTCGTATACCTCGATGAAATCGTTGCTGGACATGGTGTCGGTGGCGGGGCGTTCAGGTGCAGGGGCGGACGATGCGGCCATCATTTTTCAAGGAGATGCCCATGTCATCGTTCGGACTGTATCTCATCGGTGCGATCGTCCTGATCGGCGGCCTCGTGTATGGAGCGGTGCTGCTGCATGTGCAGTCGCAATGGATCGTGGTCGGTGCGGTCGTGCTGCTCGGCGCGTGCATCCTCGGCGCGGTCAACCATACGCGCCGGCGCGACCCACCCGCGTAGCCTCACTGCGCTGCGTCGTCGCGGTGGCAGGCTGTCGCACGCTCTACTTCGTTTTTGGATCCGAGAAAGACCGCGACGCGCTGGTGCAGTTTTTCGGGCTGAATGTCGAGAATGCGCCGGTGACCGTCGGTCGCCGCGCCACCGGCCTGCTCGACGATCATCGCCATCGGATTGGCTTCGTACATCAGGCGAAGCTTGCCCGGCTTGCCTGGCTCCCTGCTGTCACGCGGGTAAATGAAAATGCCGCCGCGTGTGAGGATGCGATGCACGTCGGCAACCATCGACGCGACCCAGCGCATGTTGAAATCGCGGCCGCGCGGGCCGGTGCTGCCGGCGAGCAGTTCATCGATGTAGCCGCGCATCGGCGCTTCCCAATGGCGCATGTTCGACATGTTGATGGCGAATTCCGACGTCTCCTCCGGAATGCGCATATTCGACTGTGTGAGCGGAAAATTACCCTGCTCGCGATCAAGCGTGAATGCCTGCACGCCATCGCCGAGCGTAAGTACCAGCACCGTGCTCGATCCGTAGATGGCATAGCCCGCGGCAACCTGCTGCGTACCCGGCTGAAGGAATGCCTTTTCATCCGGCTTGACGCCCTCGGGGCAACGCAGAACCGAGAAGATCGTGCCGACCGAGATGTTCACGTCGATGTTCGACGAACCATCGAGCGGATCGAACACGAGCAGGTATTCACCCTTCGGATAGCGGTCCGGGATCGGATGCGGATCATCCATTTCCTCCGACGCGAGCGCTGCGAGATGACCACCCCAGGCATTCGCTTCGAGCAGGATCTCGTTTGACAGCACATCGAGTTTCTTTTGCGTCTCGCCCTGCACGTTCTCGGTACCCGCGCTGCCAAGCACACCGCCGAGCGCGCCCTTGGCCGTCGCAATCGAAATTCGCTTGCAGGCGCGCGCGACGACCTCGATCAGCAGGCGCAGGTCGGCATTGATATGACCCGCGCGCTGCTCCTCGAGCAGATACTGGGACAGGGAGATCGATTTCATGGACACGGGGCTCCGGCAAGTGACGCGAATGCGCATTGTCCGGGCTGGACGATGTCGATGCCAGTCAGAGGTAGTCATCCTTGCAAAACCAATTGTTCGCGGCGCCGCTGGGCGGGGCAGGCGTCCATGTCAGGCCGACGGGTCGGCGGCACCTTCGGTGATGATCAGCAGCACGACGCTTTCCGGATCGAGCCGATGTTGGAGGCGCAGCTCCGCACGTGCTGCCATGTGCAGCAGGCCGGCCAATCCGGCCGCGCCGGAGGGCGTCGTATCTGGGCCACCGCCGTTTCGCAACACCGCTACGGCATCCTCCAGCCCCGGCTCGTCAACCGTGATTGGGCGCGCGTGGTGTCGCAGCAGCACCTCGACAGCAGGTGTTGAAGCAAGTCCGCAGGACAACATGTCCGCACACGTGCGCAGATCGCCCTCGATGCGCGCCGGGTATCCCAGCGCGAGTGCGTGGCCAACACAGGCGGCCGACGCCGGCTCGACGATCACCAGCCCCGCCGGTTCGCGCAGCATGTCGCGCAGACCATCGGCGATCGCCGCCGCAAGGCCGCCCACGCCCGCCTGTACGAACACATGGCTCGGACGTTGGCGCGGGTCCTCGCGCCATTGCGTTTCAAGCTCGCGCGCAAGCGGCCGATAGCCCGCCATCACGTCCGCGACGACGGCGTCGTGCGGATCGCCCGTCGTATCGGCAATCAGCAGTCCCTCGCCGAGTGAAGCGGCGGAAGAGGCTGCCTCAACCGCGTCGTCGTAGGTGCCATGGATCCAGACGATCTCGCCGCCCTGCGACTCGATCCGCGCGGCGCGTATGCGGCTGACGCCGTGCGGCAGATAAATCGAAGCTTGCGCGCCCGCGCGCCGCGCGGCGGCCGCCACGGCGAGGCCGTGGTTGCCGTCGCTGGCGCAGATCAGGCGTCGGGATTGCGTGTCCTGCGGCACCCTGTCGCTCACGCGCGCGAGTGCGCGCAATCCCGCTGTCATGCCGCCCAGAACCTTGAAATTGCCGAGCGGGCGCTCGTTTTCGAGTTTGGCGAAAACGCGACCGACGTTGGCCGCGCGCGCAAGCGCAGGCAGCTCAAGCAAGCGGGTCGGGCGATAGTCGGCCCAGAGGTGCGCGGCTTGCGACGCCGCGTCAATCGACGCCATGTCATCCATGCCGCCAGTCTGGCTGAACCCGGCAGCGCCTGGCCGCGAAGATGCGCAGACGATGCGGGAAAGCCGCATCCAAGGGCGGCCGCCCGCTCGAAAACAGCAGTCTCGCCCTCAACCGCTCGACGTCATGCCTCGCTCTCGCGCGGTACCGGAATATCGAGGCCTTGCTTGACCACGGTCATCACCACATGAGTCGTGAAGCGCTTCACGTTCGCATTTTCCTCGAGCATGCGCGACATCAGCCCGTCGTACGTTTCGGTATCCGGGGCCGTCACGACGAGGATGAAATCGGCTTCGCCTGTCACGTAGAAGACCTGCTGGACATGTACCTGCGAGCCACTGGCGCAGCTGCCCCATCATTCCCGGCCGCTCATGCTCGACCTGCACGGAGACGACGAAATGCACCGGACGGCCGATCTTGCGCGGATCGACGACCGCAATCTCGCGCAGAATCACACCCTCTTCGCGCAGGCGCCGCAGCCGGCGCTGGATCGCCGACGGCGACAGGCTGACCTGTTCGGCCAGGCGTTCGGCCGTCTGTCCCGCGTCCTGCTGCACCAGATTCAGCAGTTGACGATCGAATCGATCCAGTTCCATGCCGCAGACTCCCGTCACGCAATACGCAGAAAAAATGCACGGGCGCGCCATCGATCGCGGCCGACCTGCGCGAGTGCAGGTCCAGCATTCTCGTCTCAATCATCGAGGCGAGTGTATGAATTTCAACATTCACGCGGTTTTGTTCGAACGCAGACGAAAGTCCTGTGCGATACGCGCGCAGCGCGCCGCACGCGGCGGTGACAGCACGTGCATCGTGCGTGCAGCGCGCGGCAGGTACACATGAAGCTCCTCTATCAGACGCATTCACCGTACGCGCGCAAAGCATTGGTTTTCGCGCACGAAGCCGGCCTCGCCGGGCGCATCGACGTCGTGCATCACGAAACCAGTCCGACCCAGCGCAACGAACACGTCTTTGCCGAAAACCCGCTCGGCAAGGTACCGGTGCTGCTGCGCGCCGGGCTGTCGCCGATCTTCGACTCGGATGTGATCTGCGCCTACCTCGATAGCTTGCACGATGGGCGCAAGCTGATTCCGGCGGGAGGCGAAGTGCGCTGGCAGGCCCTGCGCATGCAGGCCGTGGCGCAGGGGCTCGCCGATGCCGGTATCGCGCTGCGCTGGGAGACCGTGCGTCGCCCAGCAGAACAGCGTTTTCCGGCGCTTGCCGACGGCTACCGGCAGAAATTGCACGCGAGTTACGACTGGCTGGAGCGCGAGCTCGATGTCGCTGCGCCGATTCACGTTGGCCATATTGCCATCGCGACGACATTGAGCTGGCTCGCGTTCCGCGAGCTGCCGGCCTTCCGCACGAAACGACCGCGGCTCGCCGACTGGTTCGATACCTTCGAGGCACGACTTTCGATGCGCGCGACGCCGTTGTCCGGTGAAACGCAGGACTGAGCCGCTGCGGGCAACCCGATGCCTGCTGACACCACGTTGTCAGCAGGGGGCCGGCATTCTTGCACCACGCCTGCCGGCACCCATCCCCCGAAGGAGAGTTCCATGTTGAATCCGAATGTTCCCGCCTGGTTTGAAATCCCGACCCACGATCTCGATCGCGCACAGGCGTTCTACGAGAACGTGCTCGGCGTGCAGCTCAAGCGCCAGGACTTTGGCGGCGGTCAGATGGCCGTGTTCCAGGGCGGCGGCAAGCCCAATTCGAGCGGCGCCCTCGTGCGCATGGAGCAGTGCGAGCCGTCGGTGCAAGGCAGCACCGTGTATCTGAGCCTCGTCGACATCCGCCCCGCGCTCGAACGCATCGCGAAGCAGGGTGGCGACGTGTTCGTGCCGCGCACCGAACTGCCGGACGGCATCGGTTACTTCGCGCAGTTCCGCGACTGCGAAGGCAACCGCGTCGGCCTGTGGTCGCCGCAGTGAGCCGGCGAATCCCGCTCAAGCAAGCCCCGGCGGACGCCGATTGCCGCACCTGGATGGCGGGTGCGCTGATCATGGCAGCGGCCTATGTGTTGCCGACGCCGCCGCGGAACACGGCGTTGGCAACTCCGGCCAATGATGAAGGTGCGCGCGCGGACGCGCTTGCACCGCACGAATCCTGCACCACGGTCCACGCGCCCGGCAGTTGATCTGTCGCCACTCGACTCACCCTCAAGGAGATCCACGCATGTCCCGATTCCTGCGTTTTCTGCTCACCGCCTACGCGCCGCTGGCGGCGCGTCATATGCTGGTCGACGGGCTGTCGTTTCGACCCGCAGCCGCATCGCCTTCGAGGACGCCCAGACCTCGCGTCGCGGAATTCTCTACCTGCATCGATATCGGCGGTCGTTTGTGGCGCGCATCCGGCTTGGGCGAGGATCTGACCTCGCTGGCCGTTTAGCCGGACGTCGTCATGAGCACTCATTCGCTTCTCCGCCTGCGCCGCCTGACACCGGTGCTCATCGTCGACGGTGTCGAAGCCTGTATCGGCTTCTGGACCGAGCGTCTCGGCTTTTCCACGACCAACGAAGTCCCGGGCCCGGAGGGCGCATTGGTTTTCGCGAGCGTCGAAAAGGACGGCATCGAGATCATGCTGCAGACAAGCGCCAGCGTGATTGCCGAACGCGCGGATGCCGCGACCGAGCTCAATGGGCATTCGATCGTGCTGTTCGTCGAGGTTGAGGATCTGGATGCGGTCGAACGTGCGCTTGCGGGCGCGGAGATCGTCAAGCCGCGCCATCGCACGTTCTATGGCAGCAGCGAACTCCATGTGCGCGAACCTGGCGGCAACGTGGTCGGTTTCGCGCAGGTCGGATGAGCATCGCGCAATGTCTTTGCCAGCGCGACGCGTGCAGGCGATCATGGACGGATGCGCCGAGCTGATCGCCTGTTTCTCATCATCCATGCCCTTCGCGGTCGACGCACGGCATTGCCCGCACGCCAACTCGCGGAGACGCTCGGTGTTTCGCAACGCACGGTCTATCGCGACGTCGCCGACCTGCAATTGTCCGGCGTGCCGGTCGAGGGTGAGGCCGGCGTCGGCTACGTGCTGCGCAAGGGCGCGGACATCCCGCCGCTGATGTTCAACGCCGAAGAGCTCGAAGCCCTGGTGGTTGGCACACGTTTCGTGAAGGCGTTCGCGGGGCAGCGTCTGCATCGTGGTGCGCAGGCCGCATTGATCAAAATTGAAGCCGTGCTGCCACCGGAATTGAAGCAACGCGCACGGCGCTCGCGCATCTTCGCACCGGGTGGCTGGAGCGAAGCGAAGAGTGGCCTGATCGATCGCCTGCATGCCGCGATCGCGGCAAGCCACGTGCTGCGCCTCGACTATCGCGATGAATCGGGGAAGACCAGCGCGCGCGAAGTTGAACCGCTCTGCCTCGCATTCTGGGGCGGCGTATGGACGCTCGGGGCGTGGTGCCGGCTGCGCGTCGATTTCCGCACGTTCCGGCCGGATCGCATCAATAGCTTCGAGTCGACCGGAGAAGCATTTGTCGAAGTGCCCGCGCGCGGTCTCTCTGCATACGTTCGCGCGATGGGCGGCGACGCCGATGATGGGTTCTAGAACGTCACGCGTCAGATTCTCTGGAACGGCCGCGCGATCCGGGGAGACGGGTTGAGCAGGCGTACGATGACGAACCCGGTGGGGAACCAGGTTTCCGACGTCAACACCAGCGGGATCGAGCGTTCGCGCGGCAAGCGCGTCTGCATCACGCAGGTGGAAGAAGGGCCGCAACGCGGCCCGTCGAGCGTGTGCGGCGTCCGCCGCGAGAGGCGTCAGTTCTCGAAACCGTTCGCGAAGATCACATCCGATATGACTGACTCATCGACCAGCACGAAGATGTCCGACGCGCTGTTGCCGTCATCGGGATCGATGTTGCTCGCATTCGATTCCCATACCATCGACAGGCCCGAGGCGTTTACTGCAAGCGTATAGCCTGACTCATCGTTGCCGGGTTGGCTGCCGGCCGTGACACTGAGCATCTCCGGCGCACCCGCACCCGGCACGAACAGGAAGACCTGGGGGTACGAACCCGCTCCGCTCCACGCGTAGTTGCAACTGAGCACCACGCTGCCAACGTCGGAGACGGCCGACGCGGAACAACTGTCGTAAGCATCGGCAGGAAGGATCGCAGCGCGCGGAATCGCGATCGTCGTGGCGGTTTGTCGGTCGCGCAGGTAGACGCCGCTGTTGCCCGCGCTGTCCACGCCGTTGGCATATCCAAGTCCGCCGTAACCGCGGCTCTTGAAGCTGACGAAGCGGCCGCTGGGCGAGATCGAGGGATGGTACGCGAACGCACTCGACCCCGAAGGCGCCGAAGCGCTGCGACTGATCAGCTCGGTCGTGTTCGCCTGCAGATCCCGCATGTAGGCTTGCCCCCCGGTGGCGCCGGGGACCATCGCGTCGCTGCACAGCATCGACAGGTAGCGTCCCGTACCGGACAGCGCGTGCAGATCCAGCGCGCAGTTGTCGCCCGCGCTGCCATCGGACTTGATCGAAGCCATCTCGATCTGTCCGGTCGTCATGTCCTTGACGTAGATACCGCCAAAGGCCCCGGCGGGAACTCTCACGCCACCCGCGCGGCCCGCTGCGCCCGTCATGGCGGATGTGGTCTGGAACGCGACGTAGCGACCATCGGCCGAGATCGACACGGTATTGTCCTCGGTGCCGAAACTGGCAGGCTGGCCTGCCGCATCGGCGCTGGCCAGCTGCAGTGCGCCCGTCTGTCGATCCTTGCGCAGCACCTGCCAGTTCGTACCGTACAAAGAATTGATGGTGAGGAACGCGACGTAACGTCCGTCACCGGACGCGACCGGCGATTCACCGCGGAACACGGTACCGCCCGATTCGGACACGGCATCGATCACGCCCGTGTCGAGATCGACGGCCACGGCGCGCGTCCCGTTGTAGGTGTCTCCGACCCAGTTTTTTGCCGTGCTGGCAAACACGACGGTGCGCCCGTCGGACGACACATCGACCGTGGTGGAGGTGCCATTGGCCTCGATACCGGCTGCAGGCACCAGACGAGCGTAGATGAAGTCAGCGCGGGCCTGGCCTGACAGTCCGGCCGATACGCAGAAGATCAGCGCGGAAGCGAGCGTTTGACGAACGGATACGGTGTGCACGGCAGACTCCAGCATGAAGGGTTGTTCACCCATACGCAGAAGCAGGGTGAATCCCCCAATACCCTGCGAAAAAGCGACCGCATGCCCCGCTGCATGGTCCGTTCCCAGTTGCCAAAAAAGTCTGCGCCGCCTTTGTTGTCCGACTGCCCGTCGATTGGCACTCCCGCTTCCGCGTTTCAATGCGATCATCGTGATCTTCAATACGGGGATATCCTGATGATTCGCAACTTCACTGGCTTGCTCAGCCTCGGACTCGCGCTGGGTTCGATCGCGCATGCGGAAAACGCGGACGATCGCTTCAAGGCCTTGTACTCGAAGGAATGGAGCTGGCGACAGCAGCAATTCGCCGGCATCGACGACGAAGATCGCGCATCGAGCGCAGACGACAATCACCTGCCGGCTGTCGATGAAGCGACGCAGAAGGGTCGTCTTGTCTACTGGAACGACGTACTGAAGCAGCTCGACGCGATTCCCGCCAAGGCGCTATCCGCGGACAACCAGGTCAACCTCGCCGTCTACCGGCCGCAGATTGAAAACCTCGCCGCCGATATCCGCCTGCGCAACTACGAGATGCCGTTCAACAGCGACTCGCAATTCTGGTCCGATCTCGGCTTCATGACGCGACGGCCACTCAAGGACACGCAGGCTGTGCGCAACTACATCGCCAAGCTCGACGATGTCCCGCGCTATTTCGACCAGCAGACCGCAAACATGCGCGCCGGCCTCAAGCGCGGCTTCTCGGTGCCGCGTGCGGTGCTGGTCGGGCGCGACGTGTCAATCGCGAACTATGCCGAGGTCAAGTCGGTCGAAGACAGCGAATTTTACGCGCCGCTGAAGACGCTGCCCGCGACGATTGCGAGCGCCGAGCAGTCGAAACTGCGTACCGATGCGCGGCGCGCGATCCGCGAGCATGTGATTCCCGCCTACGCAAAGCTGCTCACGTTCTTTCGCAACGACTACGTGCCGCGCGCACGCACGACACTCGCCGCCGAAGCGCTGCCGGATGGGAAGAATTTCTACCGCCAGCAGATTCGCGAGTACACGACACTCGATCTCGATCCGGAAACGATCCATCAGATCGGCCTCAAGGAAGTTGCGCGCATCGATGCAGACATGCAGGCGACGATGAAGGCCACCGGCTTCAAGGGCGACTTCGCCGCGTTCCTGCATTTCCTGCGCAGCGATCCGCAGTTCTATGCGAAGACGCCGGATGAACTGCTGATGCGCGCCGCGTGGATCGCCAAGCAGGTCGATGGCAAGCTGTCGCAATTCTTCGGCCTGTTGCCACGCGGACGCTTCGGCATCGATCCGGTGCCGGTCGCGATCGCGCCGTTCTGGACGGCCGGTCGTGGCAGCGCGCACACGTACTGGGTCAACACCTACGACCTTCCCTCGCGACCGTTGTACAACCTGCCTGCGCTGACCCTGCACGAATCGGCACCGGGCCACTCGTTGCAGGGCGCGCTCGCCGAGGAACAAAAGGAACAACCGGAATTCCGCAGCAAGAATTACATCTCCGCCTACGGTGAAGGCTGGGCGCTGTACTGCGAGAAGCTCGGGAAGGAACTGGGCATCTACCACACCGCGTACGAGGAGTTCGGCCGCGAAAGCTACGAGATGTGGCGCGCAGCGCGTCTGGTGATCGACACCGGCATCCACCACAAGGGCTGGACGCGTGCGCAGGCGATCGAATTCCTCGCCGGGCATACCGCGCTCAGCCAGCACGAAGTCGAGACCGAGGTCGATCGCTACATTTCATGGCCGGGACAGGCACTCAGCTACAAGCTCGGCGAAATGAAGATTGTCGAACTGCGCGCGCGCGCCGAGAAGGAGCTCGGCACGAAGTTCGATCTGCCGGCGTTCCATGACGCGATCCTCGCTGAGGGGTCGGTGCCGCTGCCCCTGCTCGAACAACGCATTGATGCGTGGATCGCCAAGCGTAAGTCGGCGTAGCAGCGGCGTCAGCCTCGATGCTCCAAACACCATCCCCACCTAAATCCTCCCCTTGAAGGGGAGGACTTCAGAGCAGCGCGCTCAAGCCCTCCCCTTCAAGGGGAGGGTGGCGTGGGGATGGTGCTCACGCCCGCACATCGCGGCTGCAGCCGCTCCTGCACCAGGCGCTACAGCGACTGCATGAACGCGACGAGGTCTTTCTTGTCGCGTGCGCTGAATCCGATGTTGAAGCGCGTGTTGTAGAAATCGACAACGTCGTCAAGCGTCGCGGCGAAGCCGTTGTGGAAATACGGCGCGCGCGCGGCGAGACCGCGCAGCACCGGCCCTTTGAACTTGCCGACGTCCTTCCACTTGCCCGACAGCAAGGCGCGGCCAGGGTCGGTCGTCTGCAGGGTTTCACCGGTGGCGTTGTTGCGCAGCGTGTACAGCGGCATGTCCGGCGTTCGTCGTGTCGCGTCGGTCAGACCGATGTTGAGCGGCAGCGCGACCGTATGGTTGCCAACGTTCGGCGCGTTGTGGCAGGTCGTGCAGGTGCCCGCGATCGACGGCAAGCCCAGCGCATCATTCAGACCACCGACGCCGGTGATCGTGATCGGCTTGCTGTTGAACAGTTTCTCGCCACGCACGATGGATGCGCGTGCGACGCCATGGTCGTCGCTCCAGGCGTCGAACAGCGTCATCGATGCGGGATTGAACAAGGCGCCTGTCGGGTCCGCGCCGAGCGTGTCGTTGATGCCGACGTGGAAACGCTGGTTGGCGAGAATGCGTGGGCCGCCCATCGCGTCGTCGGCGTTGAGATTGCCCGCGCGATCGTCGCGGATCTGCGCGGTCGCAAGTTCCGTCTCGAAGGCGACGATCTCCACCAGCTGATCCTCGCTTGGCGGTGCAGCGCCTTGTGCATGCCCAAGCGTCGCGTCGATCGCCTGGTGGCGCAGACTCGCGACAAGATCGGTATTGGCCACGCCTGCGTCCATCGGCGGCAGGAACGGTGTCGTGGTCTCGCGCGCATCCCACATGACACCGGTGATGTAGCCGAGGTTGGTCGATGGCAACGGACGCCGGAACAAGGAAAGATCCGCCGCGTTCGCATGGCCGTAGGGATCGTCGACAGCGTCGAGACTGAATTCCGCATTCGCAGGAATGCCGATGCCGACGCGGATGACGCCGCGGTTGAGCAGCATGCTGTAGGCCAGCTTGCGTTTCGCCAGTGTCGACACGTCGGCAGTCGGCGAGTTGGAGCCATCGTTGGTGCGGAAGATCGGATCGTTGCCCTGCGTGTCGTTGAAACGCGCGCGCACATGCTCGGGCGTGATCGACCATGCGTCTTCCTGACGGTGGCAACTGTTGCAGGAGCGTCCGTTGCTGCCGATGCTCTGGAAGAATGCGTTGTCCGTGTCGATGGCGCCGCTGGGTGTGAACGTGCGCAACGCGCCGCTCGCGTCCGTGGTCGTGAGCGGATCACGGCCACCATGCTGCGGACTCGCGTCCAGCGACTGCGCAGAGACGCCCGCGACGAACAACACGAGACCGAACAGGCACGAGCGATGACGGGCTGCCGAAAACCGGCGAGCACGGTTACGATGGTTGATGATCACTGAAACCCTCCTGCATTCGCGATGCGCCCGGACGCGGGGTTGGCGTCCGGTCGATCGCGGCGAGCGCGCCTGACCGTTTGCACGCGTCAGGATCGAGGAAGGGCTGGTTGACTACCGTGTGGCACGGGCAACCTTTCCTTCAGTATCTCAACAACGATATTTGACGGGGTTTTGTGACATTGCTGCTGCAGCTTGCTGGTGCGGGGGTGTTCCCCTGCGGTTGTCCCGAGGCAGGGAGTGCAAAGCTGAGAAGGGAAGATCCCACCTGACGTCGACGCGTCAGATCAAGGCGGGTTTTTACCCGTTGCCTTCGCCGGCTTTGCTTTCGCCGGCTTGCCCTTCTGTGCGTCCGCCGCGCCGGACTGGGCCGCTTTCGCGGCTTCAGCGCTTTTCTTCCATTCCTCCAGCACTGTCGCTCGCGCGTCTGTCGCAGGCTGAGGTTCGTCCTTGGTCGGGGCTTCCGGGTTACCGCTGTCGATGTAACGCACGAGGCGCGCAACCTGTGCGCCAAGGACTTCGTCGACACTCGGCGCGAACGTGTCGAGCCCGCTGCCGCTTGCGCCGTTGACACGATATTCGACCACCAGCTGGGTCGCGCCGTCGTCGCCAGCCTTGATCCAGAAGCTCAAGGTTCCCTTGAGCGAGAATTCCTGCAGCGGACCGAGCGCGCTGTCCAGGCGCAGCACTTTTTCCGGCAGCGCCATGATCACGCGACCGTGCTCGACGCTGCCGTCCTTCCAGCGCTCGCAAAAACAGCCGCCCGCTTCGGCCTTGAGGCTCAGGTTCGATGCCTTGCCCGACCAGGTGTGTTCGCTGCTCCACCACAGCTGCGGCTCAGTAATGGCGGTGTAAGCCTTGGCCGGTGTCACGGTGACGGGATTGGAGAACGTGATGAAGAAGCTGTCGGCGGCCGATTGCTTGACCTCGGCTTGAGCGACGCCGATCCACATCGATAGCAAACCAACGGTTAGTTTGAGGAGTTTCATCTGCGCTCCGCGGTCACGTCACTCAAGCACGTGAAGCCGCCGCTTTCGGGGAATCTGCGACTGGCCGCAGCCTGCCTGCGAGACCTCTCAGACATCGCCATCCATCGCCCAGCCTTCACCCGTCCCACGATTGAACACAGCGTCGCTGGCGAGCACGTCGCCCGCGGGAATCGACGGCTGTGCCGCGAGGTCTGTATAGATCGGGCAGAAGTCCGGTCGCGTGGCGTCCATCAACTGCTCGAAGCTGTCGATGACGAAGTAGCTCTTCTGGTAGGTGTCGATGCGATAGCGCGTCTTCATGATGCGCTTGAGGTCGAAACCGATGCGGTTTGGCGCCGGCGATTCGAGGCAGTGGATCGACTCGCCTTTCGACGACACGATGCCCGAGCCATAGATGCGCAGTTCGCCGTTCTGGCGGATCAGGCCGAATTCGACCGTGTACCAGTACAGGCGCGTGAG
>JBDSXV010000195.1:0-4463 GCA_039926025.1 Dokdonella sp. | reverse complement strand
CGGCTTCAGCCGCGATGTTCTTGATCGAAAAGCATCGCGGCTGAAGCCGCTCCCACAGAAAGTTGCTCGCACAGACCGTTGCTCGCACTAACGTTGGCTCCCCGCTTGCGATCGGACTTTGCCTGGGGGAAGCGGCGAGCGTCGGGTTGAAATCCCGCCGCGTGCAGAAACGTCGCGGTCGCTACCTGACCCTGTGGGAGCGGCTTCAGCCGCGATACTCTTGATCGAAAAGCATCGCGGCCGAAGCCGCTCCCGCAAACAGTCGCCCCCACAACAGGGGCCATGTGCGAGCACTGGAAGGTGCGATGCCTTTGCAGCATTGCCCACCTAGGCGAGCACCTCGAACGCGTCGCCAACACGCAGCGTGCCGGTACCGCGCGGGATCAGGTTCTGCCCGAAGGTCACGCCATCGGGCGTGCGCCGATACGTGGTCAGCGTGCGCAGCGGTTCGCCCGTGGGGTCGCGCTCGCCGCGTTCGAAGTCGACCGTGGTGAATACGCAGCGCGTACAGGCCTTGACGACTTCAAATTCGACCGCGCCGATGCGCACGCGCTTCCAGCCATCCTCCGCATGCGGCGCGGTGCCCGCGACAACGAGGTTTGGCCGGAAACGCAGCATCGGCACCGGCCGCGCGAGTTTGGCATTGAGGAAGTCC
The DNA here is from genome assembly GCA_039926025.1 of Dokdonella sp. GTDB lineage: Bacteria > Pseudomonadota > Gammaproteobacteria > Xanthomonadales > Rhodanobacteraceae > Dokdonella_A. Next base: position 3,808 of record JBDSXV010000195.1, on the reverse strand, counting down.
AACGCTGCCTGCGAAATCAACAACAACGGAAATGCATCGGCGAAGCTGACCACGTCTTCGTCATGGCCGTATTGGCCGTCGTACTTTCCCTTGACCTTGCGCACGCAGGCAGCATCCATGTGCACCAGCCGCAGCGGCATGCGCAGGAAGGTGGAGAGCCAGGCATGTGCCACGTCATCGGCCAGCAAGGGGGTGACCGCCGCACCCCAGACCGCCGTCCCGATGCGTGCGCCATCGGCGCGCGGTTTTTCGACGCGCAGCGCCGGCATCCCCGGTGCCTCCAGCTGCAGCGCGTCGCCGTCCGGTCGCGCGCGCACCAGGGTGAGCGCGGCGATCTGCCTGCCGGTAACGAACTTGCCGTCGGCATCGACAACCATCCAGCGGCGGTCGCCGGCAAGGCCGCGCGGCTCCACCGCCGCCTCCGTGACTACCACGGGTGCGCCGGACTTCAACGGGAAAAGATGGATTGTGGTGAGCGTCGCCGACATCGGCGCATCATAACGGAGCGTGCACATGAGCATGCTAGGCTCGTCCCCTCGCCTTCGAGGGAAACCGAGTGCCAACCGAGGATCTGTCGAGTTCCGCATGGCAGCGGTTCCAGCACTGGCTGCGCAGCCAGATCAGACCGCATGAAGTTCCGGCGGTCGCGATCGCGTTCGTGTATTTCCTCTGCGTCCTCGCCGCGTATTACGTGATCCGCCCCGTACGCGATCAGCTGTCCGCCGCGGTCGGCTCGACTGGCTTGCCGATCTTCTACGCGGCGACCTTCGTCGCCACGCTTTCGCTGACGCCGCTGTTCGGCGCACTCGTCGCACGCTTTCCGCGCCGCATCTTCATACCATTGGTATACGGCTTCTTCATCCTCGGCATGATCGCGTTCATACCGCTGTTCCGCATGCAGGATGCGATCGGCGCACGCGTGCTCGGATCCATATTCTTCGTGTGGGTCAGCGTCTTCAACCTGTTTGTGGTCGCGGTGTTCTGGAGCCTGATGGCGGATCTGTTCGACGCCGAGCAGGCACGCCGATTGTTCCCGGTCATCGCACTGGGCGGCGCCAGCGGTGCGATCCTTGGCCCGCTGCTGACGAAGTCGCTCAACGAGCATGTCGGCGTGGCCGGACTGCTGGTCGTGTCAAGCGTCCTGCTCGGGATGGCGATCGCCTGTATCGGCGGCTTGTCGCGCTGGTCGCAGCGTCACCCGGTCGCCGGGGACGAGCGCCGTGACGAACGCATCATCGGTGGCAGCTTCCTCGCCGGCGCGATCGAAACGCTGAAGTCGCCGCTGATGCGCCGGATGGCGCTGCTGATGCTGCTCGGCGATGCAGTCGGCACCGTGATCTACGCGTTCCTTACCGACTACAACGGCGCGACCTACCCGACACGCGGCGAACGCATCGAATTTTCCGCCAATGTCGATCTGTGGACGAATGTTCTGCAGGCCCTGTTCCAGATCGCCGCGACGCGCACCCTGATGATGCGTTTCGGCCCAGCCGCCGCACTCGCGCTGGACGGCCTCGTCAAGGCGGTCATGCTCGCGGGTCTTGCAGTATTCGCGGGACCCTGGATCGTCGTCGTGGCCGTAGTCACACGCGCGAGCGCCTACGGCATCTTCAAGCCGGCCGCGGATTCGCTCTACACGCAGGTCGATGCGGAGACGCGCTACAAGACAAAGAACTTCATCGACACCTCGGTCTGGCGTTTTGGCGATGTTGCCGTCAACGGCAGCCTCAACGGCCTGCGCTTGCTCGGCGCGACGCAACCGATGCTCGCCTTGCTGACGACCGTCGCGGCGACGAGCTCAGCCTGGATCGGCTGGCGTACGGCGCAATCGCTGGAATCGCACGACGCGATACCCGCGGCGTCGGGGCGAACCTCGCCGCCACAAGGTGCTCCTTGACGAGTGGTGACGGAACGGGAGTCAATCCCGCACGCATCAGACGCGCGAATAACTCCACGACTGCATGCGCCCATCGCGATACGGCATCACGCCGTGGAACGCGCGCGGGTCGGCATCGAACACCAGCGGCAGGAAATGGCGGTCGCCTTCCCACATCGGCAATTGATCGAGGCGGTCGACATCGACCCACTCCAGTTTGCCTTCGGGATTGGTTTCAAGCGGCGTGCCTTCATAGCGCGTGATCAGGAAAATGAAACCGAGCCAGTCCTCACCTTGCTTGCCGAAACCCGGCCAATTCAAGGTGCCGCGCAGGCTGAGTTCGGTGCACTCGATACCCGCTTCCTCGCGAATTTCGCGGCGCATGCCGGCAAGCACATCCTCATGCGGATCGAGCTTGCCGCCGAGGCCGTTGTACTTGCCCAGGTGGTGGTCTTCGGGGCGCGCGTTGCGATGAATCATCAGCACGCGCCGACGATCGGGGGAGAGCACGTAACCCAGCGTGGCGGCGATCGGTGTATAGGGCATCGGTGACATGGGAAGAACCGGGTCGGCAATCATAACCGGCGACGCTACACTGCAGGCATCGCCTCCACCGGATGAATCCGCGCATGAGCATCGAAACGATTTCCGAGCAGTCCTGCTTCGGCGGCGTGCAGGGCTTTTATCGACATGCCTCGGAGGAAACCGGTGGCACGATGAAGTTCGGCGTGTTCCGCCCGCCTCTCGCAGCGCAGGCGAAGGCGCCGGTGCTGTATTTCCTCGCCGGTCTTACCTGCAACGAGGAGACTTTCGCGATCAAGGCAGGCGCGCAGCGGCTCGCGGCGGAACTCGGCCTGATCCTCGTCACGCCCGATACGAGTCCACGCGATACGGATATCGAAGGCGCGACCGGCGACTGGGAATTTGGCGAAGGCGCCGGCTTCTATGTCGACGCGACCACGCCCGCCTTCGCGTCGCGCTTTCGCATGTACAGCCATGTGACGAAGGAACTGCCGGCGCTGCTGCGCGCAAACTTCGCCAATGCCGACATGACTCGCGAAAGCATCTTCGGTCATTCGATGGGCGGCCATGGCGCATTGACGATCGCACTCAAAAATCCCGCGCGCTATCGCTCAGTCTCCGCGTTCGCGCCGATCGTCGCACCGTCCGACGTGCCGTGGGGACAGAAGGCGTTGCCGCGCTATCTCGGCATCGATCGCACGACCTGGCGCGCGTACGACACCTGCGCACTGATCGCCGACGGCGCCCGGTTTTCCGGCGAGATCCTCGTCGACCAGGGTGATGCGGACAAATTTTTCGACACGCAATTGCAACCCAACCGGCTCGAACGCGCGTGCAGCGATGCAGGCCAGTCTTTGAACCTGCGTCGACATGCGGACTACGACCACAGCTACTGGTTCATCCAGAGCTTCATGGAAGACCACCTGCGCCACCACGCACGCGCGCTGGCGTGAGAGCCGCATTGGCGGTCGGTGACGACGGCCCATCCTTCCGATGCGCAGGAAAACACGTGGTCTCATGTCCACGTCGCACAGCGACGCTGGTGTGAGTGCGCTCAGCGCGGCCAGCAGTCGAATTCGTCGGGGCTGTTCAGCCGCGAGCGCCACTTGGCGCGCGACCGGACGTACCGAGGGTGCTCCGGTGCGCAGGCCGGCGAGGAAGCGCTCGCGATCGTTGCGCACCCGCTCGCGCGCCCTCGCGGCTTGCACGATCTGGCGTTCGTCGTCGAGCAGGTCATCGCGGGCCAAGGTCTTCTCGAGCGTCATGAGCCGGCCATCTGACATGTGAAGTCGCTGGACGCTCATGGCCGTCGCGTGCAAGCGGTATTCGGCGAGACGTTCGGGCACGAGCCCGGCGCGCCCACCTGCCAGGATCAGGCGCAACCACATGTCCCAGTCAGTGGTGTAGCGG
>JBDSXV010000194.1:0-16587 GCA_039926025.1 Dokdonella sp. | reverse complement strand
GACTGGAACTCCTTGGGCTGGTCGCGACCGAGCAACAGGCTGTCGGATGCGCCGAGCTTGTCGCTGAGTTGCTTGAGCGAGCGCAGCGTCTCGCGCAGGTCGAGCACGGTCGGCCCGATCTGGCGCAGGCCCTGATTGCTGAAGCTGCTGATGGCCGCGCGGTTGTCCTCGACCAGCGCGTCGGCGGAATGGGCGACCTTGTCGACGGCGTCGAGCGCCTGGCGCACGGACGCCAACGTCTGGCGCGCATCATCGCGCATCAGGGTATTGGTCGTGGTCACCATCGAATCGAAGGTCACCAGGGTCTTCTTCAACTGGCCGGTGGCTTCGGACAACTGTTTCAACGCGGTGCCGATGTCGCCGCGTTCGTCGGCGAGCGCGCCGGTGAGCTGCTCGGCGTGTTCGAGCGCCATCGAGATGTGCTTGACGTTGTCGTCGGACAGGATCTGGTTCATGCGCACGAGCACGTCGTTCGCGCTGAGCACGATGTCCGAGCCGCCGGCCATCAGCTTGGACAGTGCCGACTCCTCGGAAGGAATCTGCGGAATCGGATGCGCCTCGGTCGGCAGCAGCGGCGGACTCGATGGCGCGCCACCCGAGAGCTGGATGTAGGCGAGACCGGTGACGCCCTGCAGGCCGAGCTTCGCACGCGTGTCCTGCTTCACCGGCGCAGCGGCGTCGATGCGCACGCGGGCGATGACCTTGCGCGGATCGTCCGGCGCGAGGGAAAGCTGCTTCACTTCGCCGACTTTGATGCCGTTGTATTGCACGAGCCCGCCGGTCGTGAGTCCAGAGACCGCCTCGGTGAACACGATTTCGTAGTCGTTGAACGTGTGGTCGACGCTCGATTTCGACAGCCACAACACGAAACCGAGCGCGAGCAGGAGCACGCCGATCGTGAACGCGCCGATGAGTACGTGATGTGCGCGGGTTTCCATGATTCAACTCTTGGTCGGAGCGGCTGCCGCCGCGATGTTCTTGACGGAAGACACCGCGCGTTCGGCGGAACGTCCGCGCGGGCCCTGGAAATAGTCGTGCACCCATGGATCGTCGTAACGTTCGACCTTCGCCAGCGTGTCGACGACCAGCACGCGCTTTTGCGAGATCACTGCGACGCGGTCGCAGATCGTGTACAGCGTATCCAAATCGTGGGTGATCAGGAACACGGTGAGGCCGAGGCTCTCGCGCAGGGTCAGGATCAGTTGATCGAACGCCGCCGCGCCGATCGGATCGAGGCCGGCGGTCGGCTCGTCGAGGAAGAGGATGTCCGGATCGAGTGCGATCGAACGTGCCAGCGCGGCGCGCTTGACCATGCCGCCGGAAAGTTCAGAAGGAAATTTTGCGCCGGCCTCGACCGGCAGGCCGGCCAGTGCGATCTTCAGCGCCGCCAGGCGCTGCATCAGCGGCAGTGGCAAATCGAAGTGCTCGCGCATCGGCACCATCACGTTGTCGGCGACGCTGAGCGAGGAGAACAGCGCGCCGTTCTGGAACAGCACGCCGCAGCGGCGTTCGATCTCGGCGCGGCGCGCGTCAGAAACATTCGTCATCTCCTCACCGAGCAGCTTGACGCTGCCAGCCGCGGGTCGATTGAGGCCGATGATCGAACGCAGCAGCACCGACTTGCCGCTGCCCGATCCGCCGACGACACCGATGATCTCGCCGCGATATACGTCGAGATCGAGATTCTCGTGCACGACCTGCTCGCCGAATTGATTTCGCAGTCCATGCACCTCGATGACCTTCTCGCGCGCATCGCTGCTACCGGAGTCGCGCGTCATACCTTGATCTCCATGTAGAAGATCGCGGCGAGCGCGTCAACGAGGATCGCGACGAAGATCGACTGCACCACGCTCGAGGTCGTGTGCGAGCCGACCGATTCGGCGCTGCCGGATACCTTGAAGCCTTCGAGGCAACCGATTGCGGCGATCAGGAAAGCAAACACCGGCGCCTTGCTCATGCCGACCCAGAAATGCCGGGTGGCGGCGAGATCGTGGAAGCGCGCGAGGAACATCGTTGGGGAAATGTCGAGCGTGAGCGCACAGACGGCGAGGCCGCCCAGGATGCCCGCGAGCATGGCGAGGAAGGTCAGCGCTGGCATCGCAATCATCAATGCGAGCAGGCGCGGCAGGACGAGGACTTCGACCGGATCGAGACCGAGCGTGCGGATCGCGTCGACTTCCTCGCGCGATTTCATCGAACCGATCTGCGCCGTGAACGCGCTGCCGGAGCGACCCGCAATCAGGATCGCCGTGAGCAGCACGCCAAATTCGCGCAGGAACGAGTAGCCGATCAGTTCGACCGTGAAGATGCTCGCGCCGAAATCCTTGAGCACCGTCGCGCCAAGGAACGCGACAACCGCGCCGACAAGGAAGTTCAGCAACACCACGATCGGCACCGCATCGAGCCCGGTCTGTTCCAGGTGGAAGGTGAGCGAGGTGATGCGCCAGCGCCGAGGATCGACGATGCAGCGCGCAAGCGTCGCGAGGATCAGGCCGATGAAGCCGAGCAGCTCGTACGCGTCGTGCCCGAGCTGTTCGACCGCGGCACCGATGCGTGCGAGTAGAGCCAGCAATCCGCCATCCCGTTTCAGGTCGGTAGGCGGGATCTTTTGTGCCTTCGCGACCGCATCAAACAAGGCTTGGCGATTGCGATCGAGTCCATCGATTCCGCTGGTGCCGGCCAGATCCAGCAGCAGTCCGGCCCCGGCGGTGTCGACGCGGCCGAGCCCACCTGCCTCGACGGGAGCACCCTGGGGCAGCTTGCGACGCAGAGTGGATACCAGATCCGCGAGTCGGGCCGCATCGGGCAGCGTCCAGTCGCCGCTGGCGACGATTCGCTCGCCGCCCGCATCGCGCTCGATCCTTGCCGTGCCGGCCGCAGGGGTCAGTGTCATCGCGCAAGGCTAACAGGCGCTTGCTGAATCCTGATAGCGCGGCGACGCACCGCACCCCGGCGCTTCACATCCCGCAGGCAAAGCACGGCATCATTGCGTCCGTGAGCATTCAAGAACTCAATAGCCGCATTGGCGGCGACGCCTCCCTCAAGACCCGCATCGGCTTCGTGGTCGAGTTGTCGCGGCGCCTGCACGAATACGGCACCACCGCGCCGCGTCTCGAAGACGTGATCAACCTCGTCAGTGCGCGCCTGGGCCTGGTATGCAATGTGCTGTCGACGCCGACCTCGATCGTGATGTCGTTCTCCGATCCAGAGCGCGAGGACGGGCTCGCCGAAATCACCCAGGTCGTGCGCGTGTCGCCGGGCGACGTGAATCTGAAACGTCTGTGCCAGGTCGACGAGATTGCCGATCAGGTCATCGATGGTCATCTCGATCTGGAAGCCGGTCGCGCGCGACTGAAGGAATTTGGCGAAGCGCGGCGCTCCTCCGCCTATCGCGCCTGGCTGGTCGCGAGTTTCGGTGTGTCTGCCGGCAGCATTGCGGTGATCCTGCATACCGGCTGGCCCGGCGTAGCCGTCGCGTCGCTGATCGGGCTCATGATCGGCCTCATCTATCACGTTGCGGCGGCACGGCCGAATATCGCGGCCGCCGCGGATGCGTTGTCGGCGTTCCTGGCGACCTTGATCGCCACCGGGATTGCCGTTCATGTCACGCCGCTTGCCTTGCGTTCGGTGGTGATCTCGAGCCTGATCGTGCTGATGCCGGGCATGACGCTGACCACCGCGGTGCGTGAATTGTCGAGCCAGCACCTGATATCGGGTACCGCGCGCATGATGGGCGCGATGGCGACCTTGCTGAAGCTCGCGTTCGGAACGATCGCCGCTACCCAGTTGTGCACGCTGCTCGGGTGGATTCCCGACGCTGTGCCGGAGGTGCCGGTGCCGCGCTGGACCGAGTGGTTTGCAGTCATCGCGTCGAGTTTCGCGTTCGCGGTATTGTTCGGCAGCCCACGTCGCTATGTCCCGGTCGTGGTTGCGTCGGTCGTGCTGGGTTACCTGTGCACCCAGGTGGGCAGCGCCTACCTGTCGCCCGCGTTCGGTGTATTCGTCGGTGGGCTGGTCATCGGTGCAGTCAGCAATATCTTCGCGCGCGTGATGCAGCGGCCAGGCGCATTGGTGCGCGAGCCGGGCATCATCCTGCTGGTGCCAGGCAGTGTTGCATTCCGCTCGCTGAGCTTCGTGTTCCAGCGAGACGTGCTGCTCGGCATCGATACCGCCGTCACCCTCGTAACCTTGCTCGTCGCCATCGTCGCCGGCCTGCTGTTCGGCGATCTGCTGGTGCCGTCGCGGCGCAAGCTCTGAGGCCGCGTGTTCGCACGATTGCCCACATGGGTGCTGGTCGGCGGAGCGCTGCTGGCCTTCCTCGCCGGCATCATCAATGCCGCCGGATTTCTGGGCATACAGCCTGCGGGCACTACTCATCTGACCGGCACCACAACCCTGCTCGGCATCGCGGTGGGTGAGGGCGATGGCGAGCAGATGCTGCACTTCGCAGCGATGATCGGTGCCTATCTCGCCGGCACGGTGGCGAGCGGCGTGATCATCCAGGATTCCACACTGCGCCTCGGTCGCCGTTACGGCGTCGTGCGGGTGATCGAGGCCTTCCTGCTGGTTGCTGCGGTGCCGCTGCTGGGCGCGGGCCACCCGCTTGGCGAGTAACTGGCATCAGCCGCCTGCGGTTTGCAGAACGCCCTGGCGAGTACTTACAGCGGTGCCGTACTGCGTACAACACACGTGTCAGGCACGTTGACCGACCTCGGCACTTCCGTCGGACACTGGTTGCGCGGTCTGAAAGTCGATGTTCACCGCGTTCGCCTGTTGCTGGCGCTCGTCGTTTCATTCTTCGGCGGCGCGGTGGCCGGCGCGCGTCTGTTCCACGTTTTCGCTTACGCCGCCCTCTACCTGCCTGCCGCGGTGACCGGCGTGGTCGGTGTCGGCTATGGCCTCTACCGGCACGTGCGCGGGAGCCACATCTGCTTCCGGGTCTATTTCAGCAATGAACGCAGCATCCAGGCCGTTTTCTCATGCTCCTGCATGCGTTGCGTCGCAAGGTCCGCGGTTGGCTGGTCATCGGATTTGTCGGCGACCTTGAACACGTCACGGGCGGTCCGCGCAGCTGTTTCGTGGCCGTCGACGAGTTGCTGCACCATCGCCTTCCAGTCGGGTACGCCGGTCTCCTCCGCGATCGAGGTCAGCTTGGCGAACTGCGTGTAGGAACCTGGCGCGTAGACATCGAGCGCGCGCATGCGCTCAGCGAGCGTATCGGCGGCGAGCCACAGCGCGTTGTACTGCGTCTCGAACATCAGGTGCAGGGTATTGAACATGGTGCCTGTCACGTTCCAGTGGAAGCCGTGCGTTTTCAGGTACAGCGAGTAGGTGTCCGCCAGAAGTCTGGACAGATTTTTCGCGATGCTTTCGCGATCTTTCCTGGTGATGCCGATGTCGATGGCCATCTTGGATTCCTCGTGGGTGGATGGATCAGAGGCTAACCCGCCGCAGCTTCGACGGGAAATCGCTCTTGCGAATCGCGGCGATAGGCCGCACACATCGGGGTCAACCACGTGAAAGGCTCGCGCGCAAAGCGCAGGTCGCCGACAATTGCCCGATGCCTGAACTGAAAACCCTGCGCAACGCACTCGACAAGGTGATGGCGCGCGACTTTGGCCGTCTGCTGTCGCGCTGGCAGCGGCTTGCGGCTGTGCGCCCGGAGGCCACGCCGGCCGACGTCGATGCGCTGCGTGCCGCGATCGCCGCGTCGTCGGATCGGCGTGCTGCGCGCGCCGCGCGCGTACCCGAGATCCGTATCGACGAATCGCTGCCGATCGCGGCGCGCGCCGACGAGATCGTCGAGCTGATCCGCAAGCACCAGGTGATCGTACTGGCCGGCGAAACCGGGTCGGGCAAGACCACCCAGCTGCCGAAACTCTGCCTCGCTGCCGGCCGTGGCACTGCCGGCCTGATCGGCTGCACCCAGCCGCGGCGCATTGCAGCGCGCAGCGTCGCGCGTCGCGTTGCGTCGGAACTGGCCAGTGAAGTCGGCAAGCTTGTGGGTTTCCAGGTGCGTTTCAACGATCAGGTCTCGGATGAATCGCTGATCAAGTTCATGACCGATGGCATCCTGCTCGCCGAGACCCAAGGCGATGGATGGCTGAACGCCTACGACACGATCATCCTCGACGAGGCGCACGAGCGCAGCCTCAACATTGATTTCCTGCTCGGCTACCTGAAGCGCCTGCTGGTCAAACGACGCGATCTGAAACTGATCGTGACCTCGGCAACGATTGACACGTCGCGTTTCGCGCAGCATTTCGGCAACGCGCCCGTGGTCGAGGTCGAGGGTCGCGCCTATCCGGTCGAAGTGCGCTGGCGCGGCGTGCCCGAGCGCAGCGATACCACGCTGAGCGAGCAGCTCATTGCCGCTGCGGACGAGATCACCCAGGACGATCCGCGCGGCGACGTGCTCGTGTTCCTCCCTGGCGAGCGTGAAATCCGCGACGCGCACCTGGCCTTGTCGCGGCGCAAATATCGCGAAACCGAAGTGCTCGCGTTGTACGCGCGGCTTTCGGCGGCAGAGCAGGATCGCGTGTTCAAGCCCGGTCCGCAGCGGCGCATCGTGCTCGCGACGAACGTCGCCGAAACTTCGCTGACCGTTCCGCGCATCCGCTACGTGATCGACACCGGCACCGCGCGCGTCAAGCGCTACAGCCCGCGCAACCAGCTCGAACGTCTGCACATCGAGCCCATCTCGCAGGCTGCTGCGGATCAGCGCAAGGGTCGCTGCGGCCGACTCGGACCTGGCGTGTGTGTCCGCCTGTATGCCGAAGACGACTTCGCGCAGCGCTCGCGCTATACCGAACCGGAGATCCTGCGCTCGTCGTTGGCCGGCGTGATCCTGCGAATGCTCGCGCTGAAGCTTGGCGATCCTATGGACTTTCCGTTTGTCGAGCCGCCGACAGAACGCGCGATTGCGGACGGATATCGACGACTGGCCGAACTCGGCGCTGTTGCACCGTCACAGATTCGGTCATCCACGACCGCGGAAGATCAGCCGGTAACGGCCCACCAGAGGCTCACCGAAATCGGGCGAACGCTGGCGAAATTGCCGATCGATGTCGCGCTCGGTCGAATGCTGGTCGAAGCGCAGCGGCTTGGCTGCCTGCGCGAGCAATTGATCCTCGCCGCTTTTCTCAGCATCCAGGACCCGCGCGAGCGGCCGGCCGATGTGCGCGCACAAGCCGATGCCGCACACGCGCAATTCGCCGACCCGAAGTCGGACTTCATCGGCGTGCTCAGGCTCTGGTTCGCGTACACGCATGAGCATGAGGAACTGACGCAATCGAAACTGCGCGACTGGTGCCATGCGCATTTTCTTTCGTTCATGCGCATGCGCGAATGGCGCGAACTGCATCGGCAGTTGCTGCTGAACGAAGAACTGGCAATCGGCAATCGGGAATCGCGAGTCGGTAAAGCGGAGGCTTCCACTCCGGGGGCTCTGCCGATTCCCGATTCTCCATTCCCGACGCCTGCGCAATACGAGGCGATCCACCGCTGCCTGCTCTCTGGCTGGCCGACCCAGGTGGGATTCAAGGACGAACGCGGTCAGTACCGCGGCACGCGCGAACGAAAGTTCTCGATCTTCCCGGGATCGGCCTTGGCGAAGTCGCCGCCGCAGTGGCTGCTCGCCGGGCAAATCCTCGATGTGCAGAAGGTGTATGCGCTGCAATGCGCGCGCATTGAACCGGCCTGGGTGGAGCAGCAGTCGGCGCACCTGATCAAGCGCAGCTGGCGTGATGCGCATTGGTCGCGCAAGCGCGGTGCGGTGGTTGCGTTCGAGCAGGTGACGCTATTCGGTCTGACCCTGGTCGAAAAGCGCGCCGTCCAATTTGGTGCGCAGGATCCGAAGGTCGCACACGCAATCTTTGTGGCTGAAGCGCTGACACGCGGCGAGATCGATGTGCGCGCAGATTTCGTGCGCGCAAATCTGCGCGTGCTGGCCGAGGCGCACGAGATCGAAGCGAAACGTCGCCGCAGCGGACTCGTGCGCAATGACGACCAACTGGCGACCTTCTTCGACGGCAAGTTGCCGAACGACATCCATACCGCCGCGGCACTGGATGCGTGGTACCGCAAGGCCACGCCCACTGAACAGGCGGCATTGCACTGGTCGCTTGCCGATGTACTCGGTGACGCGCCCGGGGCGGGCGTGCGCGATTTCCCGGCGCAACTCGACATCGCGGGTCACGCACTGCGCCTTTCCTACCGCTTCGTTCCCGGCGATGCCGCCGATGGCGTGACCTTGCAGGTACCGTTGGCACTCGTGAATGCGATTCCAACGGCGGCTTGTGAATGGCTCGTGCCGGGGCTGCTCGGAGAAAAGATCGCGGAGTCGATTCGCGGCTTGCCCAAGGCCTTGCGGCGCAATTTCGTACCAGCGCCCGACTTTGCGCGCGCGTTCGCGGAATCGGAGTCGCCCCGCGACGAAGCCTTGTTCGTGGCGCTTGCGCGCTATCTGCAGCGTGTCACGGGGGTCGTCATCGGCGCGGCGGATTTTTCCAGCGTCGAGCTGCCGCCGTACCTGTCGATGAATTTCAAGGTGCAGGACGAGCAGGGTGCCATTCTGGTGGAGAGCCGCAACCTCGCCGCGATTCAGTCACAGTGGACCGGTGCTGCGCGGGTCGCGTTTTCGCGTCGTGCCGATGTCGAATTGACGCGCGAGGATGTCGACGCATTCGACTTCGAGGATATTCCCGCGAGCATCGTCTCCGGCACCGGATTGACCGCATTCCCGGCACTGGTCGATCTTGGCGAAAGTGTTGCGTTGCGCGTGTTCGAACGCCATGACGAAGCTGCAGCCGAGCATCGTCGCGGCGTTGAGCGCCTGCTGCGTCGAGCGCTGGCCGATCGACTCAAGCAGGCACGGCGTCAATTGCCCTTGAATAATGCGCTGGCCCTGAAATGGACACCTCTGGGTAGCGCCGACGCGCTACGCGCGGACTTGATCGAAGCTGCGCTGCGCGAGTGCCTGGATGCGCACGATCTCGATATCCGCAATCGCGCCGCATTCGAACACCTGAAGGAAGCGATCGCGCGCGAATTGTTCCCGGCGGCCGTCGTGCGCCTTGAGCTCGCCGAAACCATCATCGCGGGTTACGCGGAGTTGCGCCCATTGCTTGAACCGCCGTTGCTCGGTTTTGCGCGTGCGAACTACGACGACCTGCGCGAACAGTTGAACGAATTGCTTGCGCCGGGATTCCTCCGTGATGTGGAAAAATCCCGTCTTGCGCAGTTCCCGCGCTACCTGCGAGCCATGCGCCTGCGCGCGGAGCGTCTGCGTCAGGATCCGGCTAAGGACCAGGCGCGCATGCTTGCGTTGCAGGGTTATTGGCGCGACTACCTCAAGCTGCGCGCGGAGCGCGGCGGCGAGGATGCGGAGCTGGCGGAATTGCGCTGGCTGGTAGAGGAACTGCGCGTATCGACGTTCGCGCAGGAGCTGCGCACATCCGGATCGGTATCACCCAAGCGCTTGGCCAAACTCGTCGAGACGCTGCGTCAGGCGTGAAGTGGGGTCAGGTTCTTTTTTTCGACGACGCGGCGTCACACGCGGCGGTACGCGCACGAAAAAATGAACCTGACCCCATTTCTTGTTACTTGACGCGTTCGACGCGCACGCTGCAACCGCAGCCGTCGATGTACATGAGCCAGCTGCCGAGCAGCATCGGCTTGATGCGCACTTCGGGGCTCACGATCTTGCCCGTGTCGCGGACGCCCGATTCGGCCTGGCGCCATTCCTGGCCATTGTCGAGGGTGAAAACGGTATGCCCGCGCCAGCCGGTGAACGTGCCGGCGATATGCTGGGTGATGGTGTCGCGCGCGCCGTCGTCCGGATAGAACACGGGCGAACCACTCGAACTCACATATTTCACGGTCGATCCACCGTGAGCGTCGATCCAGCCGTTGAGCTGCTGCAATTCCTGCGGCGACAGTTTGTCGAGGCCTGCAGCGCGGAATTCCACCTGCGACATGCGCTCTTCAAGCGTCGGCGAGGCAGCCGTTGGCTGGGTTTGTGCATTGGTCGCTGAAACGGCGACAAGCAGGAACAGGGCGAAACTTGAAATCGGTCGCATAGGGCGCATAGGGTTCGTTTGGCGGTGGCGGAGTGTGACCGCAACCGCAAAAATCCTTGTCTTACATTAAGTTAACAGGTGCGCACAAGCGTGCGAGCGGTTAGACTGGAGCCGGTTCGAGTGTAGCATGCTCGTCGTCGGGCTTTGACTTGGCGGCCGGCGCGCTGCCAGTGAACGACAGCCCGGATGGCTGGTGGATACAGCTGCGCCCGCCTGAGATGGGCCCGGCGCTCATTTCGAGTCATTGTTGCAAGGTCGAGAGAATCAATGTCGTCAGCAAAGCACATCGCGGTTTTTGTATTCGTCAGCACGGTTGGATTCGTTGCTGTGGCCCAGGCCGACCCGGCTTCGCTGAGCCTCGTCATCAATCATGAAACGCAATTGGTGCAGACCCCGACGCTTGGCGCCGCTGCCGGCATTTCGTACGCAGGTGGGTCACCGAGTCCGCTGAAGGTGTATACCGATGGCTTCCTGTTTTGCGCCAACGCGTCCACCGAAACGATCATCAGCACGCCGGCTTATTTCGCGACGGCCCACGAAGATCAGAGTTTCAACCCGGCGCATCCGTGGCTGTTCGCCACGGTCACAGACGTTGCATCGGTCAGCTACGACGGCAGCACGATCGCAATTAATCGCAACAACCAGACGACGCTGACCTGCCACGGCACGCATGTTGACGGAGCCATTCCGACACACGCGTTCGATGGAATTTTCGACACCGGTCACGAGTCGGCTACGGCTGCCAATTACAATCACCTGGTCAACTGGATTCCGGATGCCGGCTTCGACTGGGCTACGGTGGATTGGAATCAGGTCCCGAGCGATCCGTGCAACCCGAGTGCCAGTCAGCCCGCTAGGATTGTGGAAGACTCGGCCTGCGCCGCGGTTACAGGCGTACGTCCAGCCCAGACGGCAGGTGTTCGCGCAGGGTCGATGTGGACCGCAACCGACGGGGTCAACTTTACCTACGTATTCCGTGTCGACGGCCGTTTCGGCGCGCAGATTCCCGGTACGTTCAACAAAATTCAGCTGCCTTCATCGCAACCGGCAAGTGCGAGTTCGCTCGCTGTGCAGGTGCGTGATGCGTTTGACAAGAACTACCTTGGCACGGGTCCCACCGATGGACAGTATTGCCTTTTGACCCAGTTGCCTAGCTCGTTGAATGGCAACGTATGCACAGGGCAAGCGGTCTTCCCGTTGAATGGCCAGCCGCTATCCAAGGGATTTTATGCGAATCCAGCACCGCAGCCTTCGTCGTTCTTCTACTACATCGCTGTCACGCGCCCGCTGGCTGGCGCGCATTCGGTCATTACCACGCCGGTCGTTGGTGTAGCGATCATGGTCGATCCTGCAGTAGCCGCCGAAGGCGGGGACAAGTTCATTGGCGATGACGTGGTGTTCGGTTTCATGCCGACCTCGACCGGCTTCCCTTGGATGGTCGGCCAGTAGTCCACTCCACTCCACGCTTCGTGCAATCGGCGCCTGCGGGCGCCGATTGTTTTTCCAGCCTGCCACAGCGGCTCCGATCATCTCGTGAACGCGTTTGATGCCACTCCAGCGAAGCTGGCCGTCTGGGCGTCGGAACGGGAGCCTGCCGCTGCCGCCGTCATGGCGGTGCGCGCTTGCCGCTTCGCCCTCGATCGCGCGGATCTTGCCGCGACTTCGGTGTGGAGTTGCGCACAGCCGCAATTGATCGCGAGTATCGATCTGCTCGGCACGCTCGGCGTCGGCGCGGAAGCGCAAGCGGCCTGCATATTGCATACGCTGATCGCGAGCGGCGTCCCGCTCGGGGACGCCGAGTTTGCGACGTTCCCTGCCGATGTGCGCGCGCTGGTCGAAGGCCAGCAGGCCGCCGAACGCGTGTGGTCGCTGTATGCGGCGCACGGAACCAGCGGCGGTGCGGAGGGGCTGAGGCGCCTGCTGCTCGCGATCATTCGCGATCTGCGTGTCGTCTTCATCCTGCTCGCGCGTCAGCTCGTGCGCATGCGTGCAGCCGAACATGCGCCCGCCGCCGAACAGCGTGCACTGGCGCAGCTGAGTGCCGACATCCATGCGCCGCTCGCGAACCGGCTCGGCATCTGGCAGGTCAAGTGGGAGCTGGAAGACCTTGCGTTCCGCTACCTGCAACCAGAAGTCTACCGGCGCATTGCCGACCTGCTCGACGAACGTCGCGACGGTCGCGAGGCGTGGATCGCGGGCGCAAGGAAGCAGCTGATCGAGGCTCTGGCGAAAGCGGGCATCAAGGCGGATATCGCTGGCCGCCCGAAACACATCTATTCGATCTGGCGCAAGATGCAGCGCAAGGGGCTCGAATTCTCCGAACTCTACGACGTGCGCGCACTGCGCGTGCTGGTGGACGATCTTGCCAACTGCTACGCCGCCCTCGGTGTCGTGCATACGTTGTGGCCGTATGTTGCCGGCGAGTTCGACGACTACATCGCAAGCCCCAAGGGCAACCAGTATCAGTCGTTGCACACCGCGGTCGTCGGGCCAGAAGGCAAGACGCTCGAAGTGCAGATCCGTTCGCACGAAATGCATCGCCATGCGGAACTCGGCGTCGCGGCGCACTGGCGTTACAAGGAAGGCGGCAGCGCGGACGCGAGCTTCGAGCGCAAGATCGCCTGGATGCGTCAGTTGCTCGAAAGCAAGGACGGTCAGGATGACGATGCCGCGTTGCTGGCCGGATTCCGCACCGAAGTGGTCGAGGATCGCGTCTACCTGTTGACCCCGAAGGGTCAGGTCATCGACCTGCCACGCGGCGCGACCGTGCTCGATTTCGCCTATGCAATCCACACCGATGTCGGTCATCGCTGCCGCGGCGCCAAGGTCAACGGCCGCATCGTGCCACTGACGTTTGCACCGGCCAGTGGCGATCGCGTCGATATCCTGACCGGCAAGACGCTGGAACCGCGCCGCGACTGGCTGTCGACCCAGCACGGCTTCCTCGTCACGCATCGCGGGCGCGAAAAGGTGCGTACCTGGTTCAAGCGCATCGATCTGCAGCAGAACCTGGCCGCCGGGCGCGCCTTGCTCGAGCGTGAACTGAAGCGGCTGGCCTTGTCGAACGTGAATCTCGACAGCTTGCCGGAACGCTTCCACCTGCGCAGCCATGACGACCTGCTCGAAGCGCTTGCGCTCGGCGATGTCAGCACCGGCCAGATCGCACGCGCGCTGCACGAACTGACCGCCCCCGTCGAAGAGGCCGTGCCCCCTGCGGCGCATGCAGTCCAGCGGCCGCAAGCCGACACCGGCGCCATCGTGATCGAAGGGGTGGGCAATCTGCTCAACCAGCTGTCGCGCTGCTGTCAACCCTTACCGGGAGACCTCATCGCCGGTTACATCACGCGCGGTCGCGGCGTGTCGGTACATCGCAGCGACTGCGCGCAGCTGGCGAAGCTGCGCGAGCGTGACGCGGACCGCGTCATTGCGGTCGAATGGGGCCGTCGCAGCCAGCGCGCTTACGAAGTCGACATCGTGGTCAAGGGCTACGATCGCAAATGGCTGCACAAGGACGTCAGCAACGCGATTGCCGCCGAAAACGTGCATGTGATCGCGCTGACCGCGCACATCGACGCGCGCAAGGGCATCGTCGAGATGAACTACGCGTTGCGGGTCAACGATTTCGGCCAGCTCAGCGGCGTCCTTGCGCATCTGCTTTCGGTGCCCAACGTCATCGAGGCGCGGCGCGTCACCTGAGGCCAGGCGATTGCTCCGCTGCACCGGTTTCTCATTTAACCTTTACTCTTGCTTCCCGATGCTGCATCGAAAGGCGCGAATGTGATCCAGATCCCCGGCTACCGTGTACTGCGCCAGCTTGGCCGAGGCGGCATGGCGACCGTGTACCTGGCCGTGCAGGAATCGGTCGACCGAGAAGTCGCCCTCAAGATCATGTCGCCCGCGTTGCTGGTCGATCCGACCTTCGGTGAACGGTTCCTGCGCGAAGCGCAGATAGCCGCGCGCCTGCATCATCGGCACGTGGTCGGCATCCACGACCTCGGTCGCGCCGGCGACTACCACTACATCGCGATGGAATACATCGGTAGTGGGCCGATACTCGCGCGCGATGGCAGCGCTCGCGATGCCGCGTTTGCTTTGCGCGTCACGCGCGAAATCGCCGGTGCGCTCAACTACGCGCAGGAAAAGGGCTTCGTCCACCGCGACATCAAGCCGGACAATATCCTGCTGCGCGAAGACGGCTCATCCGTGCTCACCGACTTCGGCATCGCGCGCGCGCTCGATCCCGAGTTGCGCATGACCAAGACCGGCGCGATCGTGGGCACGCCGCACTACATGAGCCCGGAGCAGGCGCGCGGCAGGCAGATCGACGGCCGGTCCGACCTGTATGCACTCGGCGTGGTGCTGTACGAGATGCTGGTCGGCCGCGTGCCGTATCACGCCGATGATTCGCTCGCGATCGGCATCATGCACATCACCGAGCCACTGCCGCTGTTGCCACAACGGCTGGCCGCGCTGCAGCCGCTGATCGATCGCCTCCTCGCAAAGCAACCCGAAGACCGCTACCAGACCGGCAACGAAGTGGCGGCCGCGATCGAGGAGATCGAACGGCGCACGCAACACGGTGATTTGCCCGAACTGTGCGGCATGGCCGACGCGCCCCTGCGCGCCGGGGATTTCAGGTTCTCGTCCGAGGCATCGCCTGCGCCTTCGCTTGGCATGAGCGCATCCGGTTCGCGCGATCGCATGGAACCCAATCTCGGCCGGCTCGATCAGATCGTCAGCGCCGTTGGCGACGACGTGATGCGCGCCGATCGCAGTGCGCCGCCATCTGCCACTTCGTCGTCGGCGCGCGCGCATCAGCGCGGGTCGCGGCGCGGCATCGTCTTCCTCGTCGCTCTGGGCCTGCTTGCGCTGGCCGTATTTGGCGCCTGGAACTACCAGGACCGCCTGCGCCGGTTGCTGCCGCGCACCGAGTTCAACGACACGCTTTCGCGCGCGCAACGTGCGCTCGATGCCGGCCAGCTCACCGGCAACCAGGGCAACAGTGCGCGCGAGCTTTTTCTTGCCGCGCGTGCGCAGGATCCCGACAACGACATCGCGCGACGCGGCCTCGACATGGTCGGCCACACATTGCTCGCACAGGCCGACGCGGCATTGCAGCAGCACGATGTCGTCGCGGCGCGCAGCGCACTCGATGGCGCGCGCGACCTGCTCGGCGGCGGCGTCGAGGTGGAGCGGATCGAACGCGCGCTGAAGGAAAGCGACGCGCGTGGCACTGAAGACGGGCAACTACTCGATCAGGCCCGCGACGCGCTGTCGGCCGGTCGCATCGTCGGCGCCGAAGGCGCAGCGGCGCTCTATCAGCGCGTACTGGCTGGCGACAAGGCCAATGCACTGGCGCAATCGGGTCTCGGCAAGTGCGCCGACGCACTGGCGGCGCAGGCGCGCAAGGCGCTCGCGGCGAACGACACGACCAGTGCATCGGCGCGCGCCGACGAGATCACGCGCATCCTGCCCGCGTATCCCGCCTTGCCGGAGCTGCAGGGACAGATCGCGCAGGCGCGCGCCGCCGAACGCGCCGCACTCGACGAAACCGTCGCACGCGCGGAAGCCCAGGTCCGCGCCGGGCATCTCTCGGGCAGCGAGGATTCCGCGCTCGACCTGTTCCGCAGCGTGTTGAAAGGCGACCCCGCCAATGCACGCGCGAAGGAAGGACTGCGCCGCATCGCACAAGCCTTCGTGATGCAGGCCAATGCGGCGCTCGACGACAGCAACGCTGGCGCCGCCGACAAACTACTCGCAACCGCAGCCGAACTCGCACCCGAATCGGCCGAGCTGCGAGCGGCACGCGCGAACTTGCGCGAACTGCGCGAGCGCCTCGACATCGATGCGCAACATGCGGTGATTTCGCCAGCGCAAAGTGCACAGGTGCACCGACTGGTCGTCGAGGCCGCTGCGGCGGCGACGGCGGGCAACCTGATCATCCCGCCCGGCGACAGCGCCTACGACAAATACCGCGCTGCGCTCGCGATCGACGGCAACAATCGCGAAGCACTCGACGGCCTCGCACAGCTGCCCGCACGTGCGAAGGAATTGTTCGTGCAGGCGCTGCACGATGCCGCGCCACAGCGCGCGCGCGCCTTGCTTGACTCCGTGCGCCAGACGGCGCCGGGAGATCCCGCGATTGCCGCGATGGCGCAAAAACTCGCCACGGCGTTCCTCGACCAATGCGATGCGCGCATCGGCGAAGGCCGCCGTGCCGATGCCACGCGCGCGCTCGATGCGGCGCGGCAACTCGCTCCGGAGAATCCGCGCATTGCGCCGCTGGATGCGCGGTTGAAGGCGATGGCGGATGGGCGGGGATAACGGCAACTACGGGAGCGCATCGCTGTGGCTCGACCGCATGACCTCGTCGCAGGTAATTGCTACTTCACGTTGTTCTACTACGACAACGACCTGCTGATTCCCTGGATCCAGACCCTGATCTACCGGCGTGTCGACGCGTACGACGATGGTCGGCGTGTCTGGTTGTTCGAGGAACCCTCGAGCA
>JBDSXV010000193.1:0-15061 GCA_039926025.1 Dokdonella sp. | reverse complement strand
TGCTCTTGATCGAAAAGCATCGCGGCTGAAGCCGCTCCCGCAGACAGTTGCTTCCACAGACAGTTGCTCGCACAGACCGTTGCTCCCACAGACCGTTGCTCCTACAGACCGTTGCTCCTACTGACCTTGTCTCCGACAGACAGTTGCTCCCACCTTCAACATGCATCGGGTTTATCGCAGGGATGACGGCGCCTTTGGCTGCGTCATGCTGAACGATGCCTGCGCTGGAAATGTGGCGTTCATGGCCGAGCCACGCCGCATCGTCATCATCGGTGTCCCTCGTCCGTCGCACGACGGCTTGCATCCGGAGAACGCCATGAGCACCACACCGCAGGAGATCCAGGACATGTTCTGGAAAGCGCTCGAATCCGATCGCACGATGATGATCGGCATTGATGGCGTGGAGGACGGCCACGCGCGGCCGATGACGGGGTTGGTCGAGGAACGGCGCGGGCCGATCTGGTTTTTCACCTCGAAGGAGAACGCGATGATCCCGCTGCTGCGCGAGCGCAATCGCGTGACGGGTACCTTGAGCAGCAAAGGTCACGACGTGTTCGCGAGCGTGCACGGCTGCCTCAACGTCGACAACGATCGCGCGGTGATCGATCGCTTGTGGAACCCGTATGTCGCCGCATGGTTCGAGGGTGGCAAGGACGATCCCAAGCTCGCGCTGCTGCGCCTCGATGCGGAGCACGCCGAGATCTGGCTCAACGGATCGAGCCTCGTTGCTGGAGTGAAAATGTTGTTCGGGGCCGATCCGAAGGAAGAGTACAAGGACAAGGTCGCGCAGGTGGATCTGCGTTGATGCGCGAGGCTGACCAGAGGGGCGTGGGCGATTCGCGGCGTTGATCGACGCCGCAATCGCGGACTGACGTCAGGCCTTGAGCTCCACGCGCCCATGATGCATCGACCATTCCTTGCCATCGGATGCGAATGACACCAGCGTGCCGTTGTCGAGGTTGAACGCGGTGGTGAGCGTATAGCCCTTCGAGCCGAGGTAGGAGGCGGCATAGCAACCGTCGCCGATCTTTTCGATACCCGCGTGATCGGCCTTCATCGGCTTGCCGTCGACCTCGGACCAGGAAACGCTGCCGTCCTTGGCGAACACGTGATCGAACGACTTGCCCTTCATCGGGCCGTCATCAAAATGGAAACGCAGGGTCTTGCCGTGCAGGTCTTTGGGTGTGGTCTTCGTCGTCATGCCAATCTCCGAAGTGGTGACGGTTCGATCTTCGACGCGCGCGAATGACGTGCGCATGAATTGGCGACTCATGTCTTCAGCGGCGGTTCGCGTACGCGGCTATCGCAAGCGCTCGATCACACGCGGGACGCGCCGTGGCACAAACCGGCGCCCGACATCGTTCACCCCTCTCATGACCGCGCCATCCGCTGCTGCGGAGTGTCCTGCGATGCGCACATCGATCAACCGCGTTTCCATCCATCCCCTGTGTGCAGCGCTCGCGTCCGCGTGGATGGCTACCGCGTCTGCCGCTTCGCCGGGTGCGCCGTTTGGTTCGATCCTGACCGAGACGCGGGCGGTACTCGGCTCGTCACCACCTGCAACGACGTGGGTGCCCGAAGGCGGTCCCACCGTCGCGGTGACGAGTTGTGCAGACGCTGGCGCTGGCAGCCTGCGCGCGATCGTTGCGGCCGCGGTCGAACATGAAACCATCGACGTGAGCCACTGCAGCGGCAGCACGATCACGCTGACCAGCGGCGAGATCGCAGTGCCGGTCGATAGCCTCCTCATCACCGGCACGCCCGTGCTGCAGGCGCCGGCATTGGTCGATGCGGCCGCGCCGGCGGCCATGGTGCAGCCCGCACCGATCATCGATGGCAATGGCAGCAGCCGCATCTTCGAGCACGCGAGCAGCGGCGGCGAGTTCTACCTGGTCGACCTCACGTTGCGCAACGGCAGTGTGGACGGACCCGGCGGCTGCATCCTGGCGGAAGGCAATCTCGGCATCCTCGCGGCCACCATCAGCGGATGCACCTCGCACGCGACGACCTTCGGAGCGAGCATCGGTGGCGCTGTGCTCGCCACCGGCAGCCTGGTCCTCAAGGACAGCACCATCAGCGGCAATACAGCTGTCGGCGATGCGTCCGTGCACGGTGGTGGTTTAGCGGTGAGCGGTGCGCTGACGATGATCCGCAGCACGATCGCGAACAACACCGTGAATGCGACCTCCGGCGTATTCGGCTTCGGCGGCGGCTTGTATGCGGGCACGTCGGTCTTCATGACCTACTCGACAATCTCGGGCAATCACGCGAACGATATCGGCGGCGCGGAACTGGTCGGTGCAAATGGCGCGCCGCTGCTCATCATGAGCAGCACGATTTCCGGCAACAGCGCAGCTGGCGTCGGCGGCCTGCTCGCGCTGCAGGCGCCGCTTGCGATGGCGTCGACGACCATCGCGTTCAACACTGCCACGGCGGCGAGCGGCGTTGGCGGTCTCGCGCTCGGCAATCCCTCGACGCTGCAGAGCACACTGATCGCGCACAACCTGAGTGCCAGCGTAGCTTCTGACATCGCTTCGCATTGCGGCATTTCGACTTGCACCCTCACGGTCAGCGGCGCGAACAATCTCATCATGTCGTCCATGAACCTGGTCTTGCCGGTGGACACGATCGCGAGCGAACCCGTGCTGTTGCCGCTTGGCCTCTACGGCGGTTCGACCAGGACACACGCACTCGCATCGACGAGCCCTGCGATCGATCACGGCAACACGATCGGCGCCGGCAACGGCAGTCCGACGGAGGATCAGCGCGGCGCTGGATACGCGCGTGTCGTCGGTGCAAGCGCCGACATTGGCGCGTTCGAAGTTGGCGCGGGGCCCGATCGGATCTTTGGCGATGGATTCGAGAACTGCGAGGCCCTGCTTGAGATCGTGTGTCGGCCGGCGGACGAAGAGTGAAGCTTCCTGGACAGGCTGCTGTGAAGTCCTCCCCTTCAAGGGGAGGATTTAGGTGGGGATGGTTCGAAATCGCGATACGACAGGACGTCATGAAAGGCCAGACCAATCGCCACATTCACGTGTCGCAATTGCAGCGACAACTCCGCAAAGCGCCGACGGATACCGAGCGCAAGTTGTGGCTGCATCTGAAGGGCCGTCAACTCGAGAACTGCAAGTTCCGTCGGCAACATCCGTATGACGACTACATCCTCGATTTTGTCTGCGTCGAGCGACATCTCGTTGTCGAACTTGATGGCAGTCAGCATATGGACGCCTCCGAATACCATGCGCAGCGAACGCGGCGCCTCGAAGATGCGGGCTTCGTTGTCTTGCGTTTCTGGAACAACGAGGTGTTCGCCAACCTGCAGGGCGTGCTGGAAGAGATTCATCGGCACTTGATTGCGCGTGTAAAGCCAGGTTCACGCGCACAAATCGCCCGCTTCAATTCTCTTCGTTGAATGAGCGGGCGAGGATTGATGGCGATCCGTTCTTGCGGCGCACGTCCCTGCTGAAAGTCACCCCTCCCATTGGCACGGTGCTTTAGTTCAATAGAACACCATAATGCCGGCCGCACGGCGCGCTCTGACGCCATTCACGGGAACATCATGGCTTGCCAACTGACCGTCGAGACGGTTCGCTATCGTTACGCCAAAGGTGTCGAGGCCGTTGCGGGCATCGATCTCGACATGGGGCCTGGCATCCTCGGGCTGCTCGGGCCCAACGGCGCCGGCAAATCCACCCTGATGCGCATTCTTGCCACGCTTTCCAAGCCGAGCAGCGGGCGCGTGTTGTGGAATGGCGTGGACATTGCGCGCGAGCCGAATGCGCTGCGTGCGGAGTTGGGTTATCTGCCGCAGGATTTCGGTATCTATCCATCCCTGAGTGCGCGCGAGTTCCTCGCTTACCTCGCCGCGGTGAAGGGCTTGCCGTCGGCGCGCGCGCAGATGCGCATCGAGGAATGCCTCGGGCTGGTCGGTCTCGGTGATGCGGCCGATCGTCGCCTCGGCGATTATTCGGGCGGCATGCGTCAGCGTGTCGGCATTGCGCAGGCGCTGCTCAACGATCCGCGCCTGCTCATCGTCGACGAGCCCACGGTCGGTCTCGATCCGGAAGAACGTCTGCGCTTTCGTCATCTGATGACGGATCTCGCGGCCGATCGTCTGGTGATCCTGTCCACGCACATCGTGTCGGATGTAGAAGCGAGTGCGACGGCGCTCGCGGTGATGGCGAAGGGCAAGCTGCTGTTCTCCGGTGCGCCCGAGCCGCTGATTGCGCAAGCGCAGGGGCATGTATGGGAATGGCTGGTGCCCGAGTCGCAGGTGGCGCAGACGCGCACGCAGTTCACCATCAGCAGTTCGCTGCGCCGAGCCGATGGCGTGCGTTTGCGTGTCGTCTCGGCGACGTCACCGTCGAACGACGCGCAAGCGTGCGCACCGGATCTCGATGACGCGTATCTGTGGCTGCTCGCGCGCGATGGCGCGCGCTGACATGGAAGCGCTCCGACGTTTCACCGCGATCGTTCTTGCCGACCTGCGCGAACGCAGCCGCAGCACGCGCTTCTGGGTCGTGCTTGGCCTCGTCAGCCTCGTCACGTGGTGGTGCTTCCCCGGCATCGAGACCGGGCGCTATACGGTCGGCTTCGACACCGATCAGCGCGCGGCCTATTCGAGTGCCTGGGTCGGCCTCGTGCTGGGGCTGATGTATTCGACGATGCTGTCCTTGATCGGTTTCTATCTCGTGCGCGGCACGCTGGTGCGCGACTTTGACACGCGCGTATGGCAGCTGCTCGTTGCCACGCCGATGACGCGCGCAGGCTATCTGCTCGCAAAGTGGACCAGCCACATGGCGGTATTCGCCTTGATCATGCTGGTGGGGCTCGCGATCGGGGCCGCTGCGCAATGGGTGCGCGCCGAGGATCACGCGTTCAACCTGTTCGAGCTGCTCAAGCCTGTCGTCGTGCTCGCGCTGCCGTCGCTCGCGCTCACAGCGTTCTTCGCCGTGCTGTTCGATCTGCTGCCTTATTTGCGACGCACGGGCGGCAACGTATTGTTCTTCTTCGTCTGGACGTTTCTGTTCGTGACCATGGGCGTGGCGATCGATCCGCACAAGTCTGCGTGGGCGCTGACGACCTGGATCAGCGATCCGGCCGGCATCGTGCTGGTGATGCGCGACTTTGCAACGCAACTCGCGCATTCGGCCCCCTGGGTCAAGGTCGATGACATCAATATCGGCATGAGCGGTGAGGTCGCGAAACTGCATCTGTTCCAATGGCACCAGTGGCCGATGCACGCGCGCGATCTCGCCGGACGTGGCCTGTGGGTGTTGTTGTCAGTGCTGGGTCTGATCGCACTCGCGCCCGCACTCGACCGGGCCGCCGCACACACGCGCAGCGCTGCGGCCAGTCATGGCGCAAGTCCGGGGCGACGACTCGCCTGGCTCAACCGCGTGCTGCGTCCTCTGGAATCGACACGCATCGGCATGCTGCTCGCCGCCGAACTGAAACTCGTGTTGCGCCAGCGTCGCGCGTGGTGGTGGCTCGCGCTCGTGATCGCGTGGGGTGCGCAGCTGTCCGGCAACCGCGAAGCGATCGGCATCGGCGTGATCGGCGCGTGGCTGGTGAGCGTCGACGTGTTTGCACGCGCGGTGCTACGCGAGCGCGAGACTGGCACCGGGCCCCTGCTGTTCGTCGCCGCGGGCGCGGCGCGAAGCCTGCTCTTCGCGCGCGTCGGCGTCGCACTCGTGCTTGCCCTGCTCGCTGTCGCACCGGCCTTGCTGCATCTTTTTTCCAGCGATGCTGCCGCGGCGAGCGCATTGGTGCTCGCGGCAACCAACGTGGCGTTGGGTGGTCTCGCCATTGGCATCGTGTGTCGCAATCCGCGGCCTTTCGAATTGCTGCTGGTGGTGCTTGCCTATGCCGGCGTGCAGGGCCACGGACCGCTGGCAGTGCTCAGCGATTCGCACGGCGCATTGCTGCTGCATGCGCTGATGCTGCCGGTGCTGATCGCGATCATTGTGGTGCTGTGGCCGCGCTTCGCGCGCTGAAGCGACGGTCGCGGGCGATGTGTTCGTGGAGCAATAGGCCGCGCAAGCGGTACGCTGTATTTCCCGTCCGGAGCAGAGCGCCATGCCGATCAGTCGTCGCACCCTGGTGAAGCTTGGCGCCGTCGGTGGCGCGATCGGTCTTTCCAGCCGTGTGCGTGCAACAATCGCGGCGGAACGATCGCCGCGTCCGCTGCGCATCCTGATCCTCGGCGGCACCGGTTTCATCGGGCCGAGTCAGGTCGCCTACGCGCTTGCACGCGGGCACACCGTGAGCGTGTTCAATCGCGGCCGACACGAAACGGAATTGCCGGATGCGGTCGAACTGCTCGTCGGCGATCGCGACAGCGGCGATCTCGCGGCGCTGGCGGGTCGCGAATGGGATGTATGCATCGACAACCCGGTGCGCGTGCCGCACTGGGTGCGCGATGTCGGTCGCGTGCTCCAGGGCAAGGTTGGCCAGTACATCCTGGTCTCGACGATTTCAGTGTATGCGAAGAACGACACGCCTGGCGCCGACGAGAATGCTGCGCTGCTCGCATATGCGGGCAAGGATGCGCTGCAGGAATCCAGCGAGACGCTGCGCAAGGATCAGGGTTTGTACGGGCCGCTCAAAGTGGTCTGCGAACACGAAGCCGCGAAGCAGTTTCCGCACATCACGACGATCGTGCGACCGAGCCTGATTGCTGGCCCCGGCGATCCGACCGATCGCTTCACCTACTGGCCCCTGCGCATGGCACGCGGCGGCGATATCGCGGCGCCCGGCGACGGCAGCGATCCGGTGCAGTTCATCGACGTGCGCGATCTGTCGGAATGGATGCTGCGTCTCGCCGAATCGCGCACGTTCGGCACCTTCAATGCGATCGGTCCCGGCGATCCGCTGCACATGGATGGGATGCTGCACGGCATCGACCCGGACCATGCGCGACTGCACTGGCTCCCGATCGATTTCCTCAAAGCGCAGCACATCGAATCATGGAGTGACATGCCGGTGTGGGTGCCGGCGCACGGCGACTCGGCCGGATTCGCGCAACGCAGCAACGCAAAGGCGCGTGCGGCCGGACTCGTGTTCCGTCCGCTCGCAGTGACGGCGGCTGATACGCTCGCCTGGTTCCGTTCGCTGCCGGCCGAACGACAGGCGAAACCTGGCGCGGGTCTCGGCGTGGAGCGCGAGGCGGCCTTGCTGGCGGCGTGGCAAGCGGCAGGCAAGCGCAGTGTTTGACCCGCTCATGATGAAAAAGGGCCGGTTTTCGCCCTCCTTGTCGCCACGCAGCGGGCGTTAAGGTTGGGGGAGTACTGTGCGTGGTTGACGATGTCGCGATCAGGGAGCTTGGCGCGCATCCGTCTTCGCATGGCGCGCTCGATACGGTTCCTTGAAGATCCACCGGACTTCGTCTTTCGCGACTCTTGGTTCGACTAGGGGTCCGCAATGTATAGAGAAACAAACACGTGTCTCGCCGTGCTGGCGAGCATCGTCATGGGCGCGTTCGCCACGTTCGCCACACCGGCTCTCGCACAGACCGCTCCGCCACTCGGCACGGCAGGCAGTTTCGCGGTACTCGGCGGTTCGACAGTGACCAATACCGGCGTGAGCGTCATCGTCGGTGACGTCGGCGTGAGTCCGGGCAGCGCCATCATCGGCTTTCCGCCGGGCACCATCAGCGGCGGAACGCTGCATGCCAATGATGCCGTCGCGGGGCAGGCGCAGAGCGATCTCACCACGGCTTACAACGATCTGGCTGGCCAGGCCTGCAATACGGACCTGACCGGTACCGACCTCGGTGGGCTCACGTTGACGTCCGGGGTCTACTGCTTCTCGACCTCGGCCCAGTTGACGGGCACGCTCACGCTCGACGCGCAGGGCAATCCGAACGCGGTCTTCGTCTTCCAGATTGGCAGCACCCTCACGACGGCCAGCAGCTCGAGCGTGCTCGTGATCAACAGCGGTTCCAACTGCAATGTGTTCTGGCAGGTGGGGACTTCCGCGACGCTCGGCACGACCACCGTGTTCGCCGGCAATATCCTCGCACTGAGCAGCATTACGCTGACAACCGGTGCATCGTCGAACGGCCGGGCACTCGCGCGAAACGGCGCGGTGACGCTGGACACCAATAGCGTTTCCGTGTGCGCGGCCGCCTGCAGTCCCCTCGTGCTGACGCCAGCGACGTTGCCGAACGGCACCGTCGGAATTGCCTACGATCAGACAATTGCTGCGAGCGGCGCAACGGCGCCGTACACGTTCAGCGTGACCGCCGGTTCGCTGCCAGCGGGCCTGAGCCTGGTCTCGAGTGGTGCATCCAGCACACGGCTGTCAGGCACTCCGGCAACCCCTGGCAGTTCCACCTTCACCGTTACCGCGACCGACGCGACCGGATGCACCGGCAGCTTGTCGTATACCGTCGTCATCAACGGGCCAACCATCGGCGGTTTCGTTGCACCGGCACCGACCCTGTCGCAAGGCGTCGTGCTGCTGCTTGCGCTGCTGCTTGGCGCCGTCGGGTTCGCGCAGTTCGGCAAGGCAAATCGCTGGCGCGGATGAAGTAGCGGGATCGCAGGGCAGGTATTGCACCCGCCCTGCATCGCGCCGCAACCCTTGCCAACGCGCATACTTGCGCCCTGCGCCTGGCGGAGGAAGCGTGCATGTCGGCATCGATCCTGGACCACCCGATAGCGCGCGTGCGCAAGCTTGTTCAAGCCGCATGTGTGGCGGCATGTTGTATGACCGCCGTCGCGGCGCATGCGTTTCCGATCAACGCCGCCGACGCGATCTTCAACCACGGCTTCGAACCCTACGCGGGCATAGGCCCCACGCAGACCTGCCCGTACACGCCCGATGGCAGCGGCTTCTTCACGCTGACCAGTCCGGCCTCGACCTATGCCGTGCGCCTGCCGCCCGGTTACAACGCGCAGAATCCACAGCCGCAGCGATTGCTCGTCGCTATCCATGGCTGCGGCGACAATGCGATGAACTTCGCGACCTGGGCGGCGTCGCCCTATGCCTCGCGTTCGACACAGGACTACATCGCGATTTCGATCGGCGGTCGTGATGGCGCATGTTGGAGCATCGGTACCGACGACGCGCTGGTGTCAGCCGCAATCACGCACGTGAGTTCGTGTTTCTACGTGCATCAACACGAAATTGTGCTCGCGGGTTACTCCTCCGGCGGCGGCCTTGCCTATCACCTGGCGATGACGGATGCGCGGCGCTACGCCGGCGTTCTGATCGAGAATTCCAGCCTGAGCAGCGCGGTCGGCGGCGCGGGCAACGTCAATGCGGCGCTCGATGCGGCATGGTGGAAGATCAATGTCGCGCACTCGGCACGCATCGGCGACATGTCGTATCCGATAGCGGGGGTACAGACGGATCGCGACAAAATGCTCGCGCACGGTTTCCCGCTGCAGTACCGCGAACTCGACGGCACGCACAACGGCACCTCCGACGACTGGTCGCTGTTCCTGATCCCGAAGATGGCGAACTGGGTTTCACCGTAACGGTCGTTGCTCGCGATGATCGCTTCCGCTGTCCGCAATCGTGGAGGCGCGCGCCCTGCGCCACTTCCTGGCCGCTTCTCCGGCGCCGGCGACATTCCGAACCCGCAACCGGCATGACGCATGCACGCCCGCATTGCAACAACCCACTCAACCCGCCAGTTGCCTGAACGAGCGAGGCGACCTGATGAAAGAACGCGCCGCGCCGGGCGGTCTGTTAAGCATCAAGGCGTCACCATGGTCGCTGACCAGCGAACTTGGGACGCTTCGGTGCCGGCGATCCGACTCAATCAATCAGGCACTCCTCAAAGGAGAATGGTATGAAGATCCTCAAATCGACCCTCGTGGTGGCGGCGCTCATGTGTACCTCCACCTTCGCGTTCGCCCACGATGAGAAGAAGCATGACGGCATGATGCACGAAGACATGAAAAGCATGGATGCGAACGGCGATGGCATGATATCCAAGGACGAATTCATGAAGTTCCATGAGGCCAAGTTCGACAAGATGCCGAAGAACAAGGACGGCATGGTCACGATGAAAGACATGGAAATGATGCATCATGACAAGATGATGGAACACGACGACATGATGAAGAAAGATTCAATGAAGAAGGATTCGATGATGAAGGATGGCGGCGGTCACTGACCACCTGCTGCGCCGTAAAATTCTGGCGCAGCGTCCATGTTCATTGCGGCATCCAGACCGCTGGCAGATCGCCGGCGGTCTTTATTTCGAGAAGTCGGGAACATGCCAGAACTCGGGGGACTTCACCTTTGGCCACGAACGATCGTCTGTACTACCGGCACACCCTGCCGATCCGCGTGATGCATTGGATCAACGTGTTCGCGTTTTTCCTGATGCTGATGAGCGGCCTGCAGATCTTCAACGCGCATCCTGCGTTGAACTGGGGCAAGTCTTCATACAACGGCAAACCGCCGGTGCTGGAGATTTCGAGCAGCCAAGGCAGCGACGGCAAGGCGATCGGCACGACGACGATCTTCGGACACACGTTCACGACGACCGGCGTGCTCGGCGTTTCCGACGAAGACGGGTCGCCGACCGAACGGGGCTTTCCTTCGTGGTCGACGATACCCGGCCCGCAATGGCTTGCGATGGCACGCGCCTGGCATTTTTTCTTTGCCTGGATCTTCGTACTCAACGGCCTGTTCTACGTCGGGTACAGCATCGCGTCGCGACACCTGCGCCGCGATCTGGTGCCGAGCGCGACGGATGCCCGTTCGATCGGACGCTCGCTCAAGGATCACCTGCTGTTCCGTCATCCCAAAGGCGAAGCGGCCAAGCAATACAACGTGCTGCAGAAGCTGACTTATCTGATCGTCATCTTCGTGCTGCTGCCCGGCATCATCCTGATGGGCTGGGCGATGTCGCCGTGGTTGAATTCGCTATGGCCAGGCTGGATCGACATCCTCGGCGGGCGCCAATCGGCGCGCACGCCGCACTTCGTGTTCGCGTTCCTGCTACTCGCCTTCGTTTTTGTGCACGTGTTCGAAGTCGTGATCACGGGCCTGTGGAACAATCTGCGCTCGATGATCACCGGGCGCTACGTGCTGCCACCGGATGACCGCCATGAATGACTCGTCCTCGCGACGCCGTTTCCTTTTTCGCGCCGTCACGCTCGTCGGCGGCGTGCTACTCGCCGGCTGCGATCGGTTGTCGCGCAGCGCCTGGTTCACGCGCATGCTCGCCGTGGCCGAGTCGATGAACCTCGCCGCGCGTAGCGCGACTGCTAACCGCATTTCAATGGCGCAGGAATTCACCGAAACGGACATGTCGCCGTCGTTCCGCAGCAATGGCACCGCGAATCCGAGCTCGCCGGACTACCAGCGCCTTGCCGCGGCAGATTTTACTGACTATCGCCTCGAAGTCGGTGGTCAGGTTCAGACGCCGCTGTCGCTGTCGCTGGCCGATTTGCGCGCCCTCCCCGACCGCACCCAGATAACGCGACACGACTGCGTAGAAGGCTGGAGCGCGATCGCGAAGTGGCATGGCGCACGCTTGAGCGCATTACTCGCACGCGCGCAGCCGCTGCCGAGCGCAAAGTACGTTGTGTTCCATTGCGCCGATTCACTCGACGACGACGGCACGCTGTACTACGAAAGTATCGACATGGAAGACGCGAACCACGAGCAGACGATCCTCGCCTACGACTTGAATGACGAAAAACTGCCGGTCAAGAACGGTGCGCCAGTGCGTCTGCGAGTCGAACGCCAGCTCGGCTACAAGATGGCGAAATACGTGATGCGCCTCGAACTTGTCGACTCACTCGCCAACGTCGGCGGCGGGAATGGCGGCTATTGGGAAGACCAGGGTTATGAGTGGTACGCGGGAATTTAACGCTACTTGTTACCGCCGTGCTGCGTGATCAAGTCGGAGCAAGGCGCAGCATCTCTACATTGCCGCGAGAATATTTTCTGTCGCGCCGATGCGAGGACGCAGGATATCTTCAGCCACAAGCGCGGCCGCCAATTCGTTAGCATGCGCCATGTCGTCTCCCTCGCCCGCCACAGGTCCCTTTTCGTCACAGATCCGTCGCTGGGTGATCGCCGCGTTTCCACGCCCGCCGGGCGGCATCGACTACGAGCATCCTGAAGGCGATCCCGGCTTGTTCGGCCCCGACAGCGCGACCTGGCGCGTTCACTCCGAACTGCCTTCGATGTTGTCGGGCGGGCTGTGCGCGCTGATGCTGCAGGTGTTGCATCCGCTTGCGCTCGCCGGTGTTTGGGATCACTCCAATTTTCGCGATGATCTGGTCGGGCGGCTGCGACGCACGACGACCTTCGTTGCTGCCACCACCTATGCCGCAACCGCAAACGCCGAACGATTGATCGCACGTGTCGCACGTATCCATGACCAGGTGCACGGCTTCGCCGCGGACGGACGCCCCTACAGCGCCAACGATCCGGATTTGTTGACGTGGGTGCATGTATCGGAAGCGTTCGGATTCATGCAGGGCTATCGGCGTTACTCGCATTCGGCGATGCCGGCTGACACGGCCGATCGCTATTACGCCGAAGTGCGCCGCGTCGCTGAGCGACTCGGCGCGCGCAATGTGCCAGCGTCGGAAGCAGAAGTCGCGGCGTATTTTCAGAGCGTGCGCGCGGAACTCGCCTTCGACGCACGCTCGCGCGAAGTGTTGGCGATTCTTGCGCGCATCCGATTGCCGGTGCCTGTTGCAGGGTTGTCGCGCGACCTGTTTCTCGGCGCCGGCTCCGCGCTGCTGCCGGAATGCGCGCAGACGATGCTTGGTCGCAGCCGCTTGCAACGTGCGCAAGCCAGCATCTCCGCACGCATCCTGCGCACGCTGTCACCGCTGTTTCGCGTCGCGTTGCCCGATGGCGTTGCGCCGCGTGCGTGCCAGCGTGTCGGTGTTTCGCCTGACGTTCTGCTGCGCTGGACAACTTGATTTTTCGCAGGCAAACCGGCGAAATGTCCCGATCGCCCGCGTCGCCACGTATTCCGCAATACACCCACCGGAGAATACGATGCGAATGACCCGACGCTGCCTCGCCCTGCTCGCAACGCTTTGCGGCAGCGTTTGCGCATACGCGGATGAGCCGCAGTCCTTGAGCGCCAAGGTCGATGGCGCAAGCTTCGTCAGCGACGACCACAGCATCCTGCTGGTGCCACTACCGAACACGTTTACGTTGAAAGCGGCAACCGCGGGCGCAAGCAGTTACCCGCCGCCGAAGACCCCGATCGACCATTTGTCGATTACCTGCGACGCGTTCACCGCCGGACAGACAATGAAATGGGTCAGCAAGGATTTTGCCAGCAACGCATGCTTTGCCCATTTCGAGAAAGGCAGCGCAAATTCCGGCCCGTCAGTCGACGAATACACGATCGACAAGGACAACCCTGACACGCTGTTCGAGATCACCGCCGCGCACGGCAAAGTCATCGAAGGACGATTCCAGTTCCACATGAAGAATGCGGCCGGCAAGACACTGACCATCGAGGACGGACATTTCGTTGCGCAGGACAGGCAGCTCTAGTCAGCGCCGTGGACGCCGAGGTCGCGAAGGATCTCTTGCACGCAGAATCCCGGCTGCTCCGCGCACAGCAATCGTTTGGCCGAGGGCGTCAGTTGCTTGATCGCGTATTCAGCGCGGGATGCGCTGGAACGATCCGCATGGGCAAACGTGGCGAGCAGGCGCACCGGTGGGCGCGATCGCGTGTAGCGTGCGCCCTTGCCTGCGACATGCAGCGCATAGCGCTTGGCCACATCGATCGCGATGCCGGTATACAGGCTGCCATCGCGACATTCGAGGATGTAAACGAACCAGCTCATGGCGTCAGGATCAGAAAGGCTTTCCGTCCACTGCGGCGGTTACGCCGCGGAACCTGATGGGAGTGGGAACGCTGGTGATTCAAATACCGTGACGGCGTGTGTGCGCCGCCACGGTGAATTGTCTACTTTCGCATCGCGCCCGCTGCAACGAGGCCGAGCCCGACCAGCACGCCGATACCGCCGATCCACTGCGGCACGGTCTTGTCCTGCTTGACCGATGCAGACAGACCACCTAGCTTCACTACCTCTTTGTCCTGCGTGAAGTTGAGATTGCCGGTAAAGCCGGCAGCGCCGACGGCAATGAGAATGATGCCGGCAAGAATGAGTCCGATACGCATTGAGAATCCCCTTTCGATTGGAAGCGTGCGCCTCTGACGGCGCGCGTCGGTGGATCATAACCGAGCTTGAACCAGCGCCCGCAATATGGTCCGGATATTGCCAGGCGGCACACGCATTGACGACGATCAGCTATCGAGTGTCACGCCGGCCAAGCTGAGCACGTAATCCGCACCCATCAACTGCGAAGGCGTGTAGTAGTCCCCCGCAGGCTTCGCAGCAAGTACATGCTGCGCGATTCCGAGCGCTGATTGTACGGTCAGCGCATAGCCGTTCGGCGTCGTGAGCTTGAGACGCACTTGCGCCCCCTCAGCATTCCGAGCCTCGCCCCATATCGTGCAATGTGTTGTTTCGCGACGTTGCGCATCAGGGCCGGGCACAGCGCCTGCGCGTGACTTGAGCAATCGCTGCAGCGGCGCGAAGCCAAGCAAGGGTCGCAGATGACGCAGCCAGCGCATGCGCGAAATCGTCTGCGGCGGCACCGCCATGTAGGTTTCCACGTTCGGGATGCCGGTCGACACAAACGCCGTATAGACGTCTCCCCATGGAATCGTCATTGCCGTGCGTTGCAGGCCGTCTCGTTCGAACGTGCGCGTCTTCCATGCCAGCGGCACGTCGACAAGTTTGCCGGCGATGCGCGCGCGACCGCCCTTCGCGAGGCCTTCCACACTGGTCTTGGCAGTACCGGGACTGGCGCCACCGCCTGCTTCGAATGCGAGCACCAGTTCAGTTGCATCGGGCAAACGCTGCTTCAACATCGCGGCTGTGCAGTCGGTCGGCACAACGTCGAAACCGACGCCAGGCGCGACGACGACTCCTTGCCGCTTCGCACGCGATTGCGCGTGATGGCAGAGCGCGAACACGTCAATTTCGCCGGTGATGTCGAGATAGTGCACTCGACGTTCGAGGCAGACCTCAAGCAACGGCGCGGC
>JBDSXV010000192.1:0-8844 GCA_039926025.1 Dokdonella sp. | reverse complement strand
CCGAACTGGTGCCCCAGTTCGAGACGCCACGCCGCGCGACGGCGGACCAGTTGCGCTTCGGTCTCGTGTTGATGACGCTGGGTCTGTTCCAGAAAATCGTGCTTGCCGACAGCTTCCTCGCGCGCGCAGCAGAGCTGGTTTACGACGGCGACAAGACGCCTGGCCTGCTCGACGCGTGGGCCGGCACGCTCGCTTTCAGTGGACAGATTTTCTGCGACTTTGCGGGTTACTCGACCACCGCCATTGGCGCGGCGATGTGTCTGGGCTTCGCGATGCCGGACAACTTCCGGTTTCCTTACGCAGCGATTGGCGTCTCCGATTTCTGGCGACGCTGGCACATCACGCTGTCCGCGTGGCTGCGTGACTATCTCTACATTCCCCTCGGCGGCAACCGTCATGGCCCTGCGCGCACCTATCTCGCGCTGATGGGAACGATGCTGCTCGGCGGTCTGTGGCACGGCGCGAGCTGGACCTTCGTGGTGTGGGGCGGCCTGCACGGGCTTTACCTGTCTGCCGAGCGCGTGCTGCGCGGGCGTTTCCCGAACTATCGACCCGGCACGCTCGCGTTGTTTAGCCTCGGCTTGCTGACCTACACCCTGATCAACGTGACCTGGGTTTTCTTTCGATCGAAAACGTTCGGCGGCGCGTGGCGGGTGTTGAACGGCATGGCCGGACTCAACGCGGACGCGAAGCCGATCCTGCCGACCGAGCATCTGGTGCCGGTGCTCGCTATCGTCACCGGCATCGTGGCGGCACATTGGCTGATGCGCGAGCGAACGCTGGAATCGGCGATCGCGCGTGTGCCTGCGCCCGTGCTGTCGGTGACGTGGGCGGTGATGCTGTTCTTGATCGTAGTCGCGCAGGGGACGGGCAATGCCTTCATCTATTTCCAGTTCTGATATTTCCACTTCTGAGCTGGCGCCGGCGATAGCTTCGCGCACGCGCCTGACTGCGTCCGATCGTCCTGGCGTGGCGCAACCGGTGCCGGTGCGTGATATTCCGCAGCAGCCGTGGGGCGCGATCTGGATCGGCACTGTGCTGCTTGCCGTTGCGCTGCTCGCTGCGTGGGAATGGCATTGGCGCGATTTCGGCGCGTTGCCGACTTACCGCAACAGCGATGGCGAATGGGCAATGCAACGCCGGCGCATCGATGAAGGCGAGGGCGGCAAGACTGTGCTGATCGGCTCCTCACGCGTGTTATTCGATGTGCAGTTGCCGCTATGGGAAAAATTGACGAGCGAGCGTCCCATCCAGCTTGCCATCGAAGGCACCACGTCGGTGCCTGTGCTGGAGGACCTTGCGGCTGATCCGAACTTCACCGGCCACCTGCTGATCGGCGTGGCCCCGCAAATGTTCTTCAGCGGCTTCTCTTACCGCGGCAACGTCGTGCCGTTCTATCACAAGCAGAGTCCGTCGCAGCGCATCGGCAACTGGTTGTCGATGCATCTGCTGGAGCCCTACCTCGCATTCGATGGTTTCGATTTCGCGCTGGCGGCCGTGATTCGCCGGCAGGACTGGCCGCTGCGCCCAGGCATGAGCCGGAAGAGCCCCGTGCGCGAATTGCGCGTATCGGATGCGGATCGCAACACCCATATATGGAGCAAGCTGGAAACCGATCCGGCGTATCGCGAGTTGGCCCGCAGCATCTGGCTGGAAACCCTGCATGGGCCGCCGCCGCCGACCATGGATACGCCAGAAAAGGTGCAGAGGCTGATCGACCAGCAGCTGCAGCGTGCGGTCGACGCCGTGGCCAAGCTGCGCGCGCGCGGCGTGCAGATGCTGTTCGTGCGTCCGCCGAGTACGGGGCCATATCTGGAGTTCGAGGACCACGTGTTTCCGCGCGCGACCACCTGGGATGCGCTGCTCCAACGCACGGGCGTACCCGGCATCCATTTCCAGGATTACCCTTCATTGCAGGGACTGGA
Organism: Dokdonella sp.; assembly: GCA_039926025.1. GTDB lineage: Bacteria > Pseudomonadota > Gammaproteobacteria > Xanthomonadales > Rhodanobacteraceae > Dokdonella_A. Next base: position 6,919 of record JBDSXV010000192.1, on the reverse strand, counting down.
GCAACCGGAGTGGTCGCACCTGGCGGCAGCCGACGCGCAGCGCTTTACGGCAGCGCTGGTGGAAATCATCCAGCGCGATTTCTGGCGACCGCGCAGCGCACCGGCTTCAACCCCTGCAGCGGCAGCGCATTGAATCGCATTGCATGCAGCCCTTGCCGCAATCGATCACGCGCGCGGCGCGTCATTTCACGCCGCGCCCAACAGCTCTGCATGCAGCGGTGTCGGGCGCGACCTTATCCTGCAACACCCGTGCGCGACGCGCTCGGGTTTGAAGGCTGGCTTCAACGTCCGGGTTAACGACCCTTTGCGGCCTTCTTGGCGTCCTTCTCGGTACGCTTTTCCTTCAGGGTCTTTTCCGGTTTCTTCTTGTCGCTCTTTTTCTGGTCCATGCCCTTCATGGGGTGCTCCTCGTGTCGGTGGAATGGGAGGGCGCTGCCTGCGCAGGTCGCCCCGTGCTGCAAATCCTAATCACTTTTGCGAGAACGTCAACGCACCCCGTCGCATTGTCGGTCCGGTTCAGGTCGAATCTTCGCTGCGCCACAGGGACCGCCAGCCCGCAGGTCCGAGGTCGCGCAGCGTTTCGATATTGCGCTGGTAGATCGCGTCGGTATCGACGCCCGACGCGACTGCCTGGTCGATGCTCGATTCACGCAGCAGATGCAGGGTCGGGTACGGCGAGCGGTTCGTGCAGTTCTCGACCGCGTCGGGTTGTGCATCCGCGAACTGGTAGTCGGGATGGAAGCTGGCGACCTGGACTTCCCCGTCCAGTTCGAGTTCTTCCAGCAGCGCGTCGGCCTCGTCGAGAAAATCGTTGAAGTCGAGAAAATCGCCCAGCACGCCCGGATGGATGAGCAAGGTCGTTTCGCAAGCGTCGGGGTCAGCGGCTCGCAGCGTGAGCAGTTCGTCGCGCAGGTCAGCCAGCAGCGTTGTCGTGTCGGATGCGTGACTCACGCGAAAGCGGACGCGTTCCTGCGCGAACGGAGCGCGCGCGAACGGGCACAGATTGAGCCCGATCACTGCGCGCTCGATCCAGCGACGCGTCATTGCAATGACGTCGGCATCTGCCGCTGTGGCGGATTCGCCCACCGGATGCGCCACCTCGTCCACGATCAAATCCGCGCGACGCGCACGTTGCGACCCTTGATCTTGCCCTCGCGCAGCCGCGTGAGCGCCTTGCCTGCTTCGGCACGGCGAATGGCGACGTAAGAACGCGTGGCGAACACGTCTATCTTGCCGACGGCGTCGGCCGGCAGTCCCGCGTCGCCGGTTAGCGCGCCGAGGATGTCGCCGGGACGCATCTTTTCCGCTCGACCCGAATCGATGCGCAGCGTGACCATCGCCGCCTGCAACGCATCCTCCGATTTGCCCGCGACCACCTTCGGTTGCACCCAGCGCAGCGCGGCGCCCTGCTGTTTCTCCAGCGCGAGCGCACGCGGCATCTCACGTGGCGTGACCAGGTTCAGCGCGAGACCGGTGCGTCCGGCGCGACCCGTGCGTCCGATGCGGTGCAGGTAGATATCCGGATCGGGCGGCAGTTCGTAGTTGATGACGGCGCCCAGATCCTTGATGTCGAGCCCGCGCGCGGCGACGTCGCTGGCGACGAGCACGCTGCAACTGCGGTTCGCGAAACGCACCAGTACCTCGTCACGATCACGCTGCTCGATGTCGCCGTGCAGGGCGAGCGCGGTGATGCCGGACTTGCCGAGCGCCTCGGCGACGTCGTCGGCATCCCGGCGTGTATTGCAGAATACGACGCTGGATTCCGGGCGGTATTGCAGCAGAAGCGCTGCGAGTGCGGACGGTTTGCGCGCGAGCTCGACTTCGACGAAGAACTGTTCGATCGCCGGTTGCTCGACCGCGCCCGCGACCGTGATTTCGAGGGGATCGCGCAGTACGCTGCGCCCGATCGCGCGGATTTCCTCAGGATAGGTCGCCGAAAGCAGCAGCGTCTGCCGCGCCGAGGGTGTCTTGCCAACGATTTCGCGGATAGGCTCCTCGAAACCCATGTCGAGCATGCGGTCGGCCTCGTCGAGCACGAGCGTGCGCACGTGGCCCAGGTGCAGGACCTTCTTGCGCAGCATTTCCTGCACGCGGCCCGGCGTGCCGACGACCACATGTGAATCCTTGCGCAAGGACGCCATCTGCGGACTCAGCGACACGCCACCGGTGAGGATCAGAACCTTGAGATTGGGGATCGCACTCGCGAGGCGGCGGATTTCCTTGGCGACCTGATCGGCGAGTTCGCGTGTCGGGCACAGCACCAGCGCCTGCGGCCGCACATGCAGCGGATCGAGACGCTGCAGCAGGCCCAGACCAAACGCGACGGTCTTGCCGCTGCCGGTAGGCGCCTGCACAATCAGGTCGCGACCGTCCAGCATCGGCGGCAGGCTTTGCGTCTGCACCGGTGTCATTTCGGTGTAGCCGAGCTGTTCGACGGCCTGCAGCAGGGCAGGGGATAGGGGAAGCGTAGAGAAATTGGGCATGCGCAATGATCGCAGCTCTTGCGGCGTGGCGTGTACTCCGGCGTGCGGGGATCGCGCTGCAGGCGGTTTTCCCATGTGTCCGGGGGTTCTGCTCATTCCAGGCGTTGCGGGCCGTCTTGTTTGCTGCTAGCCGGGGCGCAAGGCTGGACGGAATGCAGATTTGGGTGCCGGATACAGGATGCAGATTGCGCAACGCGTTTTTGGTGCGATTCGGCGTATTGGGTGCCGGGCGCATCCCGTTGCTCGCGGGCGAGCGCAAGCAGAAGATCGTGCTTTTCGTCGTCGGTGCGGCTGGCGGACGGACCGCGACACGCTCAAAACGGATCATCAACATCGAACTTCGCCGGACGTGAGAATCGGTGGCGCGTGCGCGCCATGGCTGCAATGTGCGTTACCGCACTGAGCGGCGCGTATTTCTGGGGGACACTTTTGCCGATTGTGCGCAAAGTGAACGTGGGGAGCGAGGCAGCTTTGCGGTGGTCCTCGGCATGTTCCGTCCCGGTCCGATCGAATGCGGGAGTCGATTGGCTTGATAGTCGCGTATCTGCCGTTTGGTGATGCATGACGAGTATTCTGGCCGTCGATAGCCGTGCGAGTGATCGCGAGATTCTGGTTACCTTGTTCGTCCATGCGGGGTATGAAGTCCAGCAGGCCTCCAGTGGAGAGGAGGCGCTGCGAATCGCGAAAATCTGGCGTCCGGACCTGATCATTGCAGATGTCATGATGCCGGTCATGGACGGTGCGGACTTCGCCGATCACGTGCACGATGATGTGATGATCGCGCAGACGCCGATCATCTTCTGTGCCGAAGCCAATTACCTGAAAGAGGCGCGCGTGCTCGCGCAATCGTGCAGGGCGATAGCGGTATTGGTGAAGCCGGTCGAGCCACAGGACATTCTCGATGCAGTTGGAATCGCGCTGGGTAGCCGTTCGGTTGCAGCGGCGTTGCCCGAAGCAGTACTCGTCGCGCCCGGTCTCCTCGGGGCAAGGCTGCCGGAATACCTGCGCGATCTGACCGGATTGCAGAGGTGCCTGCGGCGCACACTCGATCAATCGATTGAGAATTCCGAATCCCGGCGCATCGCAGCGACGCACGCTGACGCGATCGAGTACTCGTTCCAATCCCTGAGTCTGCGCCTGGCGACACTGCTCGAACTGGATATCGCCCTATCCGCCGAGCGCGACCCGCAGGGAATGTTGAAGCTGTTCTGCCAGGCGGCACAGGGAATCTTGAATTGCAAATACGTTGCGATGGGAATTCTCGAGGCCGGTGGCGAGCGTTTGAAAGAGGTCGCTGCGTGGGGCCTCGATGCGCCCACCCAGGCGCAACTGCGCAGCATCGCCACGGCGGACGGTGTGCTGGCGGCGGTTGTTGCGTCGGGCAAGGTGCATCGCCAGTGCGACGAAGCTGGCGGCCCGACGACACTGGGGCTGCCTGATTTCCATCCTCCGGTCAGCTCCCTGCTGGTCGTGCCAGTGCCGACTCGCGTCGCAACCTCGCACAGGGGCTGGGTTTACTTTGCCGACAAATTCGGCAGCGAACGCTTCGACGAAGAGGACGAAAAGTTTGCGGTGACGCTGGCGGGTCAGTTGGCCCTGGCGTACGGCAATCTGGCGCTCTACGAGGAAATCCGCCAGCACGCCGCTGAGCTCGAAGTCGAAGTCGCCGAGCGCCGGAGCATGCAGGCCGAGCTTGCGCATCGTGCCGCGCACGACCAGACCACCGGGCTGCCGCGTTTCGTCCTGATCGAGGAACATTTGAGCAGCGCAATCGCCGATGCGGCTGCGCATGCCGGGCGCGTCATTCTGCTCTATGTGGATATCGACCGATTTCATATGGTCAACGAAACGCGCGGGCGCGCCGTTGGTGATGAGGTGCTGCGGATGGTAGCCGATCGCCTCATCGCGCTGTGTGGAGACAAGGGCTATGTCGCGCATGCTGCGGCGGATGAATTCGCCGTCGTACTGGTCGATGAGCATGGCGCGCAGGATCAGACCGAATTTGCGGAAGCCGTGCGCGCGGATATCGAAAGAATCTTCTATCACGGTCAGCAGCGCATCTATCTGACCTGCAGCATCGGCGTGAGCTGCTTTCCCGACAACGGATCGACGCCGCGGGAGCTGTTATGCCAATCCGAAGCGGCCATGCTTCGCGCCAAGCACGATGGCCGCAACACCATCAGCGCTTTCTCCAATGAGCAGAAGCAGGCACTCGAGGATCGCTCGACCCTGGGATTGCGCCTGAGCGATGCGGTCCGCAACGATGAGCTGGTCGTGCACTACCAACCCCAGGTCAACGGCGGAAATGGGCGGGTGCTCGGTTTTGAAGCGCTGGTCCGCTGGCAGAGTCCTGAATTCGGATTGTTGCCGCCCATGCGTTTCCTGCCGGTCGCCGAAGATCTGGGCCTGATCGTCGACGTCGGGAATTTCGTGCTCGAATCAGTGTGCCAGCAAGCGCGCGATTGGATCGACGCGGGCGAGTCGAATTTCCTGATTTCAATCAATGTGTCCGCCTTGCAGCTGGACCGCCCCGATTTCGCCGACACAGTTCGCGCCGCGCTTGAGAAATCAGGATTGCCGGCGCGCTACATCGAGCTGGAGTTGACCGAAAGCATGGTGGTGCAGAATGTCGAACGCGCCATCAGCGTCATGAGGAGCCTGAAAGTTCTGGGTGTGCAGCTCGCGCTGGATGACTTCGGAACCGGCTACTGCAGTTTGAATTATCTGCGCCGTTTTCCGATCGACAAGCTCAAGATCGACCAATGTTTCGTGCGTGAGATCGGCTTGGACGCCGGATCGGCGGGCATCTGCCGCGCCATCATCACGCTCGGACATCAACTGGGCATGAGCGTGCTCGCCGAGGGCGTGGAAACAGAGGAGCAGGTGGCTTACCTGCTTTGCAACGAATGCGACCAGTTTCAGGGGTTCTATTTCAGTCGACCGACAATGGCGGCGCAGGCATTCAAATTGCTGCGGCATTGCTATGCAATGGATGCGCCGCCGCAACATCGGGAATCGCAAGTGTCGTCAAGCTCGGGATTCGCCTAGCAAACGTGCGATGACCTCCGGTGCCCGGTTACACGCCGCGTCCACACAAAGGCGCGCAGGGTGGGCTGCGCATCGTCAATGCGCAAGATGGTGCCGTGCAAGTCGGCAACCTGCTCCCGTGAGGCGGGTGCCGTGGTGAAGCGTCCCTTGCGAGCGTGGTGCTTTAGCTCGCGTAGGTCGGCGACCGACGAAGGCGGTCGAAGTCCTGGTTTGTGCCGGCGCCCATCCGCCCGAATCGCCATGCGGCGGGTCGATTCCGACCGGCGGAGTGGGGTGTTCATCGCCTTCAGGTATAATAGGCGGTTGTTTGTCACAGAATCCCCGGCCTTGCCGGTTCCAGATCCATCCTGCTGCGAAACCAATGAAAACACCGCAAGGCCTGCTGGCGCTGATCGACGATGGCATCATCGATGAAGTGCTCCGCCCGCTAAAGAGTGGCAAGGAAGCGTCCGTCTACGTCGTGCGCTCCGGCCAGGAGGTGCGTTGCGCGAAGGTCTACAAGGACATGCGCCAGCGCAGTTTCCAGGCGCGCGCGCAGTACCAGGAAGGGCGCAAGGTGCGTGGCAGCCGCGAGTCACGCGCGATCGCGAAGAGCTCGCGCTACGGACGCAAGGAACAGGAAACCGCGTGGAAGAACACCGAGGTCGATGCCCTGTACCGGCTCGACGCGGCCGGCGTGCGCGTGCCCAAGCCCTACGGCTTCTTCAATGGCGTGCTGGTGATGGAACTGGTCACCGATGCCGAAGGCTATTCGGCGCCGCGCCTGGGTGAGGTCGAGTTGTCTCCTGAAGTCGCGCGCACTTACCACGCTTTCATGATCGGCCAGATCGTGCGCATGCTGTGCGCCGGACTCATCCACGGCGATCTGTCCGAGTACAACGTGCTGGTCGGTCCCGATGGCCCTGTCATCATCGATCTGCCGCAGGCAGTGGATGCCGCCGGCAACAATGGCGCGCTTGCGATGCTCGAACGCGATGTCGGCAATATCTCGGCAAGCCTCGGCCGTTTCGCGCCGGAGCTGATCGCGACCGACTATGCCCTCGAAATGTGGGCCTTGTTCCAGGAAGGCGAACTGCGGCCGGACAGCGTGCTCACGGGCGTGTTCGTGCGTAGCGAAGCGCCGGCTGATGTCGATGCCGTCATGGATGCGATCGAAGACGCACGTGAGGAAGCAGCACGCCGCCAGCGTGGGCGCGACGAAGCGAATGCGGTCGAGATCGGATAGGTTTCGCTTGCGGTGGTGATTGGCGGAGTCATGGTCTGCGCGAGCATCAGTCTGCAGAGTGGCTGTCTGTGGGAGCATCTGTCTGTAGGAGCATCTGTCTGTAGGAGCATCTTTTTGTGGGAGCGGCTTCAGCCGCGATGCTTCTTGTGAGAAGAGCATCGCG
>JBDSXV010000191.1:0-15295 GCA_039926025.1 Dokdonella sp. | reverse complement strand
TGTGGGTGCCGGAAAAATTGAACAGCGGCGCAGATAGCGACTGGGCAGCCGGATGGCCGGTGCTGCAAAAAACACCTCCCCATCGACAAGTGGCGGGCATCGGTGGCGCCCGAGCCGCGTTTGTTGTTTATCCGGATGATGGATTGGCCGTCGTCGTGTTGACCAATCTCGCTGGAGCGAACCCTCAGCGCTTCACCGCGCAGATAGCCGAGTTCTACAAGCCGTTGCAACCCACGCGGTCGCAATGAATCGGCTCTTGCCCGCACTTGGTTAGCAAGATACGAGGTTCACTTACCGTTTGTAAGAAGTGAACCTGACTCCGTTCTTTGGAATCCGTTGCCGAATATGCGGTCGTTGACAGCACCGAACTCGAACGCGCCCACATCGCAGCGCAGGCCGGCGACGCGTGGTGCGCCGCGCTGGTCCGGCGGCAATGATGTGCCGCTCTGATCGATGCAGCCCTGCGCGTTCGTTGCATCGATCGCGGCGCTTCCTTGAACGGAGGCAGAGCACTCTATTTCGCCGTTCTTGGGTACGAGGATCAGCGGCTGGAACAGTTGAACCTGTTGCGCCGACGGACCACCTGCTGGCGGCCGAACAAGATCGGGGCCGCGTTAGCGACCCCGGATAGCCGCTTTGAGCGGCCCACAACCTAAAGCCCCCCGCTTTGCCTGGCGATGCTTACTGCATGTAGGAATCGAGCGGCAGGTGCTTGTCTTGCGGAGGGGTCGACTCCTCCAGGTTGACCAGGCTCAGCGCTTCCGTATCGGCGAATCCTTCAACGGGAGCCGGTCCGACGAGTCGGATATGCAGGGCGAGATCAGTTTGAGAGTCGGCACTGGCGAGGGCGACTTTGTAGGAAATGCGCCCACCTGCGTACAAACCATAGATCGACTGATCGAATGTCGTCATGCCGAGCGCCGTGCCGTCTTTCATTGCATCCTTGAGCCCGGCAATCTCGCCCTTGGCGATGAGATCGGCAACGAATGGCGTGCGCAGAAGCAACTCGATCGCGGGAATGTGCAGGCCGTCGACCGTTCGGATCAGTCGCTGCGAGATGACGGCCTGCAGATTGAGCGAGAGGTCGATCAGTAGCTGGTGCCGCGCCGCGTCCGGAAAGAAATTGATGATGCGGTCGAGTGTCTGATTGGCGTTGTTGGCGTGCAGCGTGGACAGACACAGATGCCCGGTCTCCGCATACGCAATGGCATGCTGCATTGTTTCCCGATCGCGGATCTCCCCGATCAGGATCACATCCGGCGCTTCCCGCATGGCGTTCTTCAACGCGCTCGCATAGCTCAGCGTATCGATGCCGATTTCGCGCTGGTCGACGATCGACTGCTTGTGCGTGTGCAGGAATTCGATCGGTTCCTCAATGGTCAACATGTGGCCAGTCCGCTGCTCATTGCGGTGGTCCAGCATCGATGCCATCGTTGTCGACTTTCCGGAACCTGTGCTGCCGACGACCAGGATCAGGCCGCGCGGGGTCATGATCAAATCCCTGAGGATTGGCGGCAGATTGAGTGATGCTATGGAAGGAATGACCGATTTTATGTAACGGGCGACGATGGCCACGGCTCCCCGCTGCCGATAGATATTCACGCGGAAGCGTCCGATGTTGGCCAGCGCGACGGCCAGGTTCATTTCCATCTCGCGCTCGAATTCCTTCTGCTGGTGTTCACTCATGAGTTCATAAGCCATGGTCCGCGTTTCTTCGCCGGTCAACGCGTCGTGCTGCAGATGGTAGGTGGCTCCATTGATTTTCACGCACGGTGGGGCTCCCGCGCTGAGGAAGAGGTCCGAGCCCTTGCGCTTGGCGACAAGCTCGAGAAAAGTGGAAATTTCCATGCGGGTGCTCCTATTCGGTGCGTGTAAAGAAAGCCTCGGAGAGCGAAATTTCTCCGGCTCGCGCCAGCGAGAGCGCGTGTTGAGTCAGCGGGAGCATTCCGTCGGCGACTGCCTGGCGTTCAAGGATTTCGGCGTCGGCGGAACGCTGGATCAACCGGCGCAATTCCGGGGTGGCGACGAGGAGTTCGTAGGTCATGCGCCTCCCGCGATAGCCGCGTCCGCGGCACTCGCGGCAGCCGGCCCCGTGGTAGAACGGTTCGTCGGGGGATGTGTGGAACACCGTGCGGAGTTCTCCGCCTAGCTCGTCGAGCACCTTGCACGCCACGCACGTTTTGCGTACCAGGCGCTGGGCAACGACCGCGAGAAGCGTCGCGCGGATCAAGTAGTCCTCAACGCCCATCTCGAGCAGGCGCGACATGGTTCCTGCCGCCGAGTTCGTATGCAGCGTACTCAGCACCAGATGTCCGGTCAGTCCACTCTCCACGGCGATGTGCGCAGTTTCTCCGTCGCGTATTTCGCCGATCATGATCACGTCGGGATCGTGCCGGAGGATATTGCGCAAAGCCTTCGCAAAGGTCAGGCCGCGTTCGGTGGAAACGGGAACCTGCTCGATTCCCGCTATACGGTACTCGACTGGATTCTCGACGGTAATGACGTTGACGTTGCCGGAAATGATGGTCTTCAGCGCAGCGTAGAGCGTCGTCGACTTGCCGGAGCCGGTTGGCCCGGTCACCAGCACCATGCCGGACGTCCTCTGCAGCAGATCGCCGAAACGCTTGCAGTCGTCTTCGGAAAAGCCGAGATCGTTGATGTCCTTGAGTTCGAAGGTCGGGTTCAACAGCCGCACCACGACACTCTCGCCTTCCACCGTCGGAATCACGCTGATGCGGAGATCGACGGCGCGATGACCGTCGCGAACGCGGGCCTGGCCGTCCTGCGGAATGTGCCGCTGCGTTATGTCCATGCGTCCCATCACCTTGATTCGACCTACGACGGCGGGTAGCAGCGTCTTGGTAAATCGCCTGATGAGCACGAGATCGCCGTCGATGCGGAAGACCAGATCCACGAATTGGGCGCCGGGGCGCAGATGGATGTCCGACGCGCCGCGTCGCATCGCCTCGGTGAGAATGTTGTTGACCAGGCGCACGATGGGAGCCTCGTGTGCCATGTGCTCCAATGCGGGCGTGTTCGCGTTTGTATCGACCTCCGCCAGTGGCCCTTCTTCGAGCAGGGTGGGGTCGTCGTCGAGGGTCGAGTAGGCACGGGCTATGGCGCGATCTATTGCGGCCACGCTCGCGACCTCGATCACGGGAGCTTGCTTGCAGAGGAAGTTGAGCATCGCAAGCGACTCGCGATTGGTCGGATCGGAGACCGCCACGTGCAACCGTCCGTCCTGCATGCGCAATGGCAAGATGTGATTGTCCCTCGCGATCTCCGCCGGAACCTGATCCAGCGCAGACTGCTCGCAGATCAGTTGCTCTTCGCTCAGCGTGGCCAAGCCGAGGCGCTGGGCCTTCAATTGCCACGCGTTGCCGCTTGTTTCGCCTGCCGTCGCGGCAGCACTCGCAGCTCGCGGCGCGGGTGAAGGCCTGCCACTCGCCTGATCAACCGGCGCATGCCTTGCAATATCGACATTGGCCAAGCTCGCCCAAGGTACGAATCGGCGCACGATTTCACGCGCGCGGACCTCATGCGCCATGATTCCCAGCCTGCTCGCTCGCGTGCGCACGCTGCGCGCGACGACGGTCTTGCCGTCGCTGTAGTCGAACCGGACCAGCGATTCGATCGCCTCCAGATCGTTCGGCATCCGCGGCAGCGGTGGCAGCCACAACGCTCGCACCAAGCTTGCATCGACGAGTCCGCGTGGTTCGTCCGTTTCGAACGAAGCGACGCCATTGACGGCGCTGCCCATGCCGAGGATGCGTGCGCTGGAGTGCCCTCCATCGATCATCTCGATGTCGATCCCCGTGCATGCGATCAACTCGGCCAGCACCTGACCCTTGTCCAGTGCTGCGCGCTCGGATACGTCGCGATCGAGGGGGCGCGCAGGGCCTGCGCTCCGATCGACATGCTGCCCGGTCTCGTTCATCGCGGGATCGCCGGCACGTCGACGGGTGCGGGCTGCGAAATCATCGAAGCATGCGATGCTGAACGCAGCGCTCTCGCGCCGATGACGACCTTCAATGGATGGGTTTCTCCGGCACGACCGCTGCTGCCGCACGCGCCCCGCCTCCCGTCCGGAAGGAACCGGTGCGTGATCAGCCGCACTGGGCGAAACTCCTTCGAGAGTGCGGTCCCGGCGTCTGTCGGTGGCCTCCCGCGATTGCTAGTCCACGGCTGCTCAGGACGGAGATCTTCTTTGCGCCGGCGCGAGTACGCCCCTCGGCTGCAATATCCGGATTTTTTCACGCAGGACGAGATGCCAGCGGTCGGGGCGCGCCGCCCCTCGCACGACGCGACGTTGCCTTCGGGAATGCCCGCATCCGCGCTGCCGATCGTCGTCGAGAAAACCCGGACGATGCGATTGCAGTCGACGCGAACCTCCGCGCCCCGAAATACAAGTATCTTCATCGCGTGCTCCGGCAGACCACAATGAGGCATGAGTCAATCAGGCCCCGATGTGCGCCGAGGCCAGCGATGCGCCTGCAGCGGAAGCGCGGTGACTCGAGACGGAGACTCCAGCGCCAAGAGGTCGGCATGTCAGCGCTCGCCACCAGACAGGTAAACAGGCTCGGCCTTCCTCCTGTCAATGAGGCCGGTCTTGATCCATCGCCCAGCGCGCACCGATACACCTTCGCAAGCGCTCTGCTCGGCAACGCGGCCGTCGCGCGTTGGGCCCATCAAGGCTGCGCGCGATGCGAACCGGAGTCTGTGCGCTATCGCACTCAGCGAATGCCAGACGCCCCGAATTCCGCTCGTTCCATGTGGGAAGGAAAATGGGCTGCCTCCTGTCGCGTTGCGGCTGTTTGAACGTCGCAATTCAAAACATACCGTCACGCGCAGGTGGCGGCGACATGAGTTTTGAGGTCTAATTTTCTTGCGCGATTGCCTGCGGATTTCTCAGGGGCTTCGGGCGCATTTGATTTCGGCTAGCGATATGTCGCTGCCATCTGGCGTTTTCTCTTGCTACGCCGCACTCCCCGCACGGCGCGACTGGCCGGTTTTGATCGCCGAAGTCCCACAGCACGTCGTCCAGCGCGAGAACGTGTTCTGACCCCGCCGCCGCTGGCGCGATGGATGCGTCACTGCCCGCTCTATTCGAATCCGTTGCCGAATATGCGGTCGTTGATGGCACCGAACTCGAACGCGCCGACGTCGCAGCGCAGGCCCGCGACACGTTGTGCACCGCGCTGGTCGGTGGGCAACGGTATGCCACTGTTGTCGATGCAGCCCTGCGCAGTCGTCGCATCGATCGCGGCGCTTCCAGCCAGCAGTGCATGCGTCCGCGTCGGGCCGCCATTGTCCTGCAACGGCCCGACTGAATTGCCGGCGACGACGCCCCATGCCGCGCCGCCATTGCCGCTGAAGGTGCAACCGCTGACGTCGTCGAAAAGATTTTTGCCGTAGACCTCGAGCACGCCGTTGCAGTTGTCGGGGATCGGCGCGTCGAGGATCGTGTTGCTGGTGAACAACGAGTTGACCGCGACGAAACGCGACCCGGGATCGTTATACACGCCACCGCCAATGCCGCCGTTTTCATCGCGGTCGTGATCGGCGTCGTTGTTGGCTACCGATGTGCTGTAGATGAAGGCGTTGATGCGATTGTAGATGCCGCCGCCGTTGGTGTTTGCAGCGTTGCCGCTGATCGTGCTGTTGCTGACGACGAGTTGTCCGTCGTTGTAGACACCGCCGCCGTTCGATGTCGCCGTATTGCCGTACACCGTGCTGTCGCGAATGTTGGCGGTGTTTAGCGCGGCGATGGCTCCTCCATTGTCTGCCACATTCGAGCGCAACGTGCTGCCGATGACGCTGAGCGAGCTGCCACTGCTGACACCCATGTTGATCGCGCCACCCTCCAGACGCGCATGGTTGCCCTCGAGCACGCAGTTGCTGAGGGTCAGTGAGCCTTCGACCTGGATGGCTCCACCGGAGAAAATCGATTTGCCATTGCGCAAGGTCACGCCGTCGATCGTCGCCGTGCGTACGGGATCGAGCCGGAGAATCGAATCGAGCTGATTGCCATCGATGATGGTCAGCGCCGGTCCAGCACCGAGGATCTGCGTCTGGTTCGGACCCAGTGGAGATCTCAGGTTGAAGTCTCCCGAGTCTTCTCCGTCGAAGCCATCGGGCGGGATCGGGCGAGTGATCAAATAGGTGCCCGCAGGCACGCGAATCGAGAGGAAGAAAGGCGCCGGCAGGTAGTTCGACTGCGTGATGGCCGCACGCAGCGAGCAGTTTCCGGCACTCGTGCGGCACAGTCCATCGCCGGTGTCGGCGTCAACAAGATCCTCGGTGGTATCCACGTTGTAGACCACGTCGGCGTGTGCGGTGGTTGCGGCAATCGCGACCATGACACCCAACAGCCATCGAAGCCGGGCACGACACCGCGTTTGTTTTTTCATGGCCGCATCCTTCTGATGGCATGGTTGAACGTCGTGTGCGCAGCCCCGCTGGCTCGTGAGCCGGTCGATTCCGTGCCGCGCACATACCAACAACCGCAAAGGGCGCAGATATCGGCCACATCCAAGGCAGCCACTATCCCGTTGCCATTGCAGTGCCCTGAAGCGTTTGCTTGCGCAGCGATAGCGGCGAGCGATCCTCTCGCCACCGGATTGCCGCGAATCGACGAATCGCCAATCGGGTGCGAATCCGCGCCCGTGTGAATCAGCGCTGGGGCGTACGCGCATCGAACGCAGCGACGCCTACTGACGTTTGGTCGAAGAGTCGATCAGCAACGATGACCTCCACTCCATTCGTCAATACGTACAGCAGCAACGCGTGTTGGGATCAGCCCGCTTTCAAGCAGCGACCGCGGCACGGACCGGATGTTGCGTGTCAGTCCGGCCGCCGGGTCGCCCGGCAGCCCGGTCGGTTCGCGAGCCCAAAGAAATTGCTGGCCCCGATTCGCGGCTCTCCTGCTCGCGGATGCAAAACGCCACCCGCCTGGCCACCTCCGCCATAGCACCTGACCAACAGCGGCAGCGAAACAGACTACGGCCGGCGACCGCGTTGCGTCTCACTGCAAGCTCGTTGCCCATCTACGATGCTGAGCCACGACCACGAGCCGAGCTGACGAGACTCGACCGGCGCGCTGAGAAGCGGCCTCGACGGCCATCTTCCCGCCTACACCGCGATCGCTCATGCGTGGCCGGCTGTTCCTGGTCCCGGCATTCCTTGGGCAACTGATGCGCAATGCCCTTGTGGCATACGAATTTGCCGCTACTGAAAGCCAGACAATCGAATCTGACCCCGTTTCCCGGACCCCGTTTCCCGCACGGAAGTGGTTTGCTAATAATGTGGCCGCCGCGCACGACACTGGATAGGTCCTGACCCGGCACACCGTTCATCCACACGCGAACTATCGGTGACCGCGAGTTCCGCGTGCAAGATGATGTATGACGTTCCGTTTAAGACTGTACTACGCTTTTTTGCGGAACTCCCAGGCGCGAGTTCATCTCGCCGCCGCCTGATTCTCTTTCAACGCCGCGACGACGCTGGCAGCCTTTGCACGCAGCGAATAGTGGATATCGGTCCGCGCCAACAGGATGTCGCTTGCGCTGCGTGCCTGCGCAATGGCTTCCGCGTGATTGCCCGCGCGATCGAGCAACTCAGCGCGGCGCAGCAATGCCAAGCCGATCATCGGATGATCTTTCGGGTGACGCGCGGACAACGCTGCGATTTCCTGCTCGCTTGCGAGCAACGCTGCGGGATGCCGCCCACTTGCGGCGTCGACGGCTTCGGACGCGCGCGCTACGGCGATACGCAAGTTCAACGGCGGGAATGGCACTTTCTGCGCAGAACCAACCACCGCGTCCAACGCCGCCTTGTCGGGGGTTCCGTGCAGCGCATTGATCTCGATCGCCAACGCTTCACTGAGCAGGCGCTCGGGATTCAGCGGCGGCAATATCGCGACGCGGATGACCAGCGCATCAGCGACGCTGCTGGCGGCGTCGCCGTATTTTTCCTGCAGCAGTTGCAGGCGCGCAATTTGATGCAGACTGCGCGCGATCCATGGCGAGTTCTTGTCAAGTATGCGTCGACGGATGGCGATCGATTCGTCCATCAGACTCATCGCATGATCGTAGTCGCCGACCTGTTCGGCGATCAGGGCAAGATTGCCAGTGTGCAGCGATGCCTGGATGGTGTCGCGCTTTTCCTGAAGCAGGCGATCAATCGTCAACGCTTCCTGCAGGTCGCGCGTAGCGGCGCCGAAATCGCCGAGATCGCGTTCGGCCGCTGCGCGTTCGGCAACGGCCAGTTGTACCGGCGCGGTGCGCGGACCGTGCACGCGTTCGCTGCGTTCGGCAAGGTCTTGCAGCATCGCGCGCGCTTCGACATTGCGCCCGAGGGCGACCAGCGTTTTGCCGACGCCGAATACGGTGCCGAGCACGCGCGGATCGTCTCTGGCATACAACTGCATTTTTTGCTTCAGTGATCTTTGGTACAACTCCAGTGCGCCGACATAGTCGTTACGCATCTCGGCTGCTGTCGCGCGCCGGTGCAGCAAAACGGCCAATCCCTCCAGGCCGTTTTGTCCGGCGCGGCGGTAGAGCATATCGGCTTTTGCGTAATCCTCGTCGCCCGCATCGTCTCGGCCCAGCGTCTGCCGCGCGAGTCCGCGCAGTGCGAGCAAATCGGCTTGCAATGTTTCATCCTGCAATGCGATCGCGGCGGGCAGCGATTGATCGACGACGATAATCGAGTCGGCATGCCGCGACGCATTGATCAGCACGATCGCATACAGGCGCGCGGCTTCCAGCGTGTCGCGATCGTTCGGTTGCGCTTTTTGCAATTGCTTGTATGCCGGTTCTGCCATCTGCAGTGCGGCGTCGGGTTTGCCGATATTGTCATAGATCTCGGCCAGGCTGACCTGCAAGCGCGCGCGCACCTCGTCGCTGAGTCCGGTACGCTTTTTCAAACGCTCGGCGCCGAGGTCGAGCAATTGGCGCGCATCGAGCGAGCGGCCGGGATGGGCCTTTGGGTCGAGCTCACTGTAGAGTTCCTGCAGAAAGCGCGCGGTTTCGCGCGCGGCGGTGGCCTGCTGTTGCGCGGCGCGCTCGGCACTCAGCGCATTCTGCCGTTGTAAAAAGAGGGAATACGTCATCCCGACCAGCGCGACCGCGATCAATGCGGCAATGCCGACGCCGATGCGATGCCGACGCACGAATTTTCGAGTGACGTAGCGCCAGTGGGTACCGGCCGCAGCAACCGGCAAATGGGCGCGATATCGGGCGATATCGTCGGCAAGAGCGGCGGCTGACGAGTAGCGTGCGACAGCATCGATGCGGATCGCGCAACGCGTGATGCTTTCGACATCGGCCGGAATATCCGCCATCGGCGTTTCGCTGCGCGTGTGCCTCAGAGTAAAACTCGGCGACGGCAATTCGCCATCGTAAGAAGGTGTCGGCGAACGCCGATCCGGAACGCGGCCGGCCAACAGTTCGTAGAGAATGATTCCGAGCCCGAAAATATCCGACGCGAGCGTAACCGGTTGGCCGGCGAGCTGTTCAGGACTGGCGTACGCCGGCGTTGCCGCGAGTGTCGCAGTGCGGGAATTTCCGGCAGGATCGATCAGTCGCGCGATACCGAAGTCGAGCAAGACCGGCGAGCCGTCGGCGCGCACCATCACGTTCGACGGTTTCAAATCGCAGTGCACGATCATCTGCTGATGCGCGGCGTGCACGGCGCGGCAGAGCTGTTCGAACAGTACCAGACGCGCGTCAAGCGACGGCTGCTTCTGCGCCATCCACAGGCCGAGCGACATGCCGTCGACAAATTCCATGATCAAATACGGCTCGCCCTGCGGTGTGGTGCCGCCGTCGTACAGACGCGCGATATTGGCGTGTTCCAGACCGGCCAGCACCTGGCGCTCGCGCTTGAGGCGTTCGCGCGCCGCGGGCGATGGCATGCCGCGGATGATTTTGATCGCTACGCGTTTGCGAAATTCGCCATCGTCGCGCACGCCTTCCCACACCGTTCCCATACCGCCTTCGCCAAGAAGACCGGCGATGCGATATGACCCCAGACGTTCGGGCAACGTGATCGACTCCACCGTGCTGTGCGCAGCGGCCTGAATGCGCTCGAGGATCGGGTCGTCACGATGGGATTGTTCGTGCGCTGCGATCAGGGCCAGCAACGCATCGCGTTGCTGCGCATCGTCGACCGACGCACGGATGAACCCGGTGCGCTGCGCGATCGGCTGCAACATGGCCGCTTCGAACCACTCGCGTGCGGATTGGGGGCCTTCGGCATTTTCGGTCGGTGAGTTCATGCGCGCATCCGCTGCCTCAGCCAGGCGCGCGCATAAGCCAGATCGTTTTCGACGGTGGCGACACTAACCTGCAATACCTCGGCCGTCTCGCGCGCCACGAGTCCGCCGAAATACGTCAGTTCGATTGCGCGTGCGCCACGTTGCTCCTCTTTGGCGAGATCGCTCAGCGCGGCATCGAGATCAAGAAAATCGCTATCAGTTTCCATGCTCAGGTCGGAATCACTCAGCGATACCGCGAGCATGCCACCGCCATGCTTTTCCGCCTGCCGACGACGTGAATGGTCGACCAGGATCGAGCGCATCTGCAGCGCAGCCAGCGCCAAGAAATGCGAGCGCGAGATCCAATCGACATCGCGATCAAGCAAACCGGCCAGCGCTTCGTTGACCAGCGCGGTGGGTTGAAACGTCGCCGGCGAACCGTGTCCCGACCAGCGCGCCACCGCCATGCGCTTGAGCGCCGCATAGATTTCGCGATCAAGCAAAGTACGGGCGCCATCGTCGGAATGGCTGCGCCACGCGTGCAGCGCGTCGGTTAGCGCGATCTCGGAAGTCATCGTCTGCAGGTCGTGTGCGAGCCGTTGCGATCCTAACGTTTGCCGGCGCCTCTGTCGCTACCGCGCTGATCTGAAGATGGGACTAGGGACTTGGTCTGCGTTTCTCGCTTACTGGTACAAGCGCCGCCGTTGCGGCGAGGAGAACGTCATGAATCATCAAGCTTGGCTCATCGCACTGGCCGCGTTGTTCAGCGGCTCGGTCCTGGCGGACAACATCATTCAGGTGACTACCGATTCAGTCGAACACGTGCTGCCGGATGAATGCACGGTTTTCGCCGCATTCGATGCGGCGCAGTTCAATGTCGCCACCGGGGGTTGCCCTGCCGGCAGTGCAACGGACACCGACGTGATCGTGTTGCCGCCGGGTGCGGTGTTCGACTTCACCGAACACGCCGAAAACCTCAGTAACGAGTTCGAGGCGCTGCGCGGCATTGACGGTGGCGGCGCCATTTCCGTGCAAGGCAATGGCGCGAAGTTCCGCCGCGCGCTCACCACCAGCTGCGCGCAGGTCGGTATCACCGGGCGTCTGTCGTTTCTGAAAGTGAGGGCGCCAGACCTGCGCATGACCATCAGCGAGCTGACCTTCGAGGAAGGCTGCTCCAGTGCGGTTGCCAGCGCGATGGAGTTTCGCGGTAGCGAGCTGACCCTGGATCGCGTCACGTTCAACCGCAACCATTCGTTTTTGGGTGGCGCGTTGTTTCTGGATATGGGAAGCAAGGTGACCATCCGCGACAGTTACTTTTCCGACAATGGAATCTATCCCTACAATGGATTGAACCCGCCGGTGGGGGGTGCCTTGCGTTCGTCCGCCCAGCAACTGCGCATCGAGCGCAGCACATTTGCTTACAGCGAAGGCCAAACGGGCGCAGCGCTGAGTCTGATTGAGCCCGTAGGCGATAGCAGTCCAATAGCCGATCGCAAAGTCGCGCTGATCAACAACACGTTCGACAACAGCAGCCTCAGCCCGGCGTTGCTGGTCACGCAGACGCTCGGCAGCGTGATCCTGGTTCACAACACCTTTACCAGCAACAGCGCATCGATGGACGGCGCGGTGCTGCGCAAATCCAATCCCGCGACCAAGATGTATCTGCAAGGCAACTGGTTCAACCATCTGGGCGCGGGACCGGTGGCCAATTGCGCCGGACTCGATAACGCGTTCGATGTGTTTTCGTCGATCAACATGGCCGATGACAATACGTGTCCCACGTTCGAAGTGCGCACGGGCGGCGTACGCGCGCTCGGCTATTACGGCGGCGGATTCGCACCGACCCGACCGCCGCTACCGGGCAATCCGGTCATCGATGCAGCCGTCGTTTGCGACAATATTCCGGAAGCTACACCGCTGAGCCTCGACGCACGCCTTGTGCCGCGACCACAGTACGGCGGCGTGCAGTCCGGCAATTGCGATCTGGGCGCGGTCGAGTATGTGGTGAACCAGGCACCGTCTGTTCTGGCGCCGGCCGCAGTGAACGTTCCGCACGACGCATCGATTGCACTGGGCGCTGCATTCGGCGTCGGCGATGCCGACGCGTATCTCGGCGCGCTCACCCTCACCGCATCGGTCAGTCATGGCAGCCTGCAGGCGCCGGCCCTGACTGACGTGCAGTGCGTGTCGGGTGGTGCGGCGCTGGTCACGTGCAGCGGAAGCATCGATGCAGTAAGTGCCGCGTTCAAGCTGTTCGTCTATACGCCGGCTTTGGGGTTCGGTGGCAACGATAACCTGGTGTTGCATCTCGTCGATCAAGGCGCCGACGACATGCATCCCTACGAAGACAACCGCACGGTGGTCTTGAATGTGGTTGGCGCTTCAGCATTCCTCGTGCTATCGGCAACCTCGATCAACTTTGGCAGTACCCCCGTGGGCACTTCGACACCATTTCAACCTATCACGATAACCAACGCTGGCGGCCAGTCGATGAATCTCGCCAGCGTCGGTCTCGCGCCGCAATCGAGTCCTTACTTGGTCGTGGACACCTGCCCCACCATGCTCGATCCATTGGAAAGCTGCACGATCAATATCCGCTTTAATCCGACAGTCATCGGCGACACGCTCGCCTTCGTGACGTTCAGCGGATCGGCGTCGAATAGTCCGTTGAGTGCGATCTTGATCGGGCAAGGAGTCAGTGCGGACACTATCTTCGAGAACGGTTTCGATCAGTAGCTCAGGTTTTCACTGCCGGCGCGTAGGTGCGCCGGCGTTGTATTTAGCACGCACGAGTGCCTGTAAAAAGCGCTGCATCCGTGCAAGGCTTCGGTTGCAACGGCCCCAAGACGGACTCGAAATAGTGACATAGTCATTTAAAAAAGAAAAAAACTTACCGTATCGCCGTAGACGTGCCCCCAAATATGCCCGCCCTGCGACCGCGTATTCAACGTGCGTCCATGCGCGAAGAACGGGCGAACCGGTGCGGGTCGTGTGGGCACGATTCAGGCTGGAAGCGGCGCGGCTCGGGCTTGGTCAATCTGCTGCGGCGAGCGACATCATTGGGTCGGTGTAGGTTTTCGCGACGGCGGGTCGGAAGATGGCACTCGCGATGCTGTGGGAGCGGCTTCAGCCGCGATGCTTATTGCCGAGCGCGACACCATCTCACCCAATCTCGACCATCCTGTCCGAAAGCCCGGTCTGCACATCCATGTGCAGCCGTTCGCCGGCGCGCGGCATGCCGCGCCAAAGCCCGACTCACCCCTCGAAGGGGAGCACAAACCTCAGCGACGGACGTACTTAACCTCGCCCTTCCCCGGGCGATGCGCCTCGCGACCTGCCGCTCGGCTGGTAGTTCACCGGCCGTCTCAACGCACACTCGACCAGATGCCGTCTTGGTAATCGCTGGAGTGCGTCGGAAAACGTCGGCACTGCATCCATCGCCGTCAGCGCCGCTGCCCTGGCCGCCGCTACGCCAGCCGGATCGGTCGCCGCATTGATCGTCAGGTCGCCATTGGCCTTGGCCGCATTCAATGCCTTCCAGTTCTCCGCTGTGTAGTCACTCACGAGCAGATGGGTCAGCAGAGCCGCGGTCAGGTCGTTCAATGCCGCCAACTTGATCGACGGGAGCGTCGCGACCAGGCCGAGGTCGACATCGAGGTTGGTTGTTCCGCCCAGAATCTCCATCTCCGCGGTATACACAAATCCGCCCACGTCGCCGGTTACGCCATCGCTGTCGAGCGCATCGTTGCCGCCCTGATTGGCCGCAGTGACAAGGAAATCCGTTGTTGAGATGCTCGAAAGATTCCAGCGGATGACATACGTGCCCGGTGGTTGCACCGTATCGAACCGATAGTTCCCGTTCGCATCGGTCACGGTGCTGGCGATGACATTTGACGGCGGATGTACCACCGGAGGCGTTCCTGGCACTACCGAAATTGCAGTCGTGGCCAAGGCGACCGTGCCCGCCGCCGTACCTGCCAACGCGCGACCGTTCAAGGTTGCGCCTGCACCGAATGTGATCGCCGCTCCTCCGAGTATCGTTCCCTCCACGTGCGAACCTGCGCCCACGGAAACCGCCCCTTCGACCGCCCAGAAAACATTCCTGCTTTGAGCTGCATTGGCCAGAACCACGTTGCCTGTGGCCGCAGTCGTACCGAATGCGCCGACGATTTGTATGACGAAAACAGCATCGGGGTCGCCTCCCGCATCCAGCGTAACCGGGGTAGCTAACGTAGCCGCCGCCCCGATTTTATAGGCCCCTGGCGTCAAAGTACTTCCGCCGAGCTCATACGCCGCAGCGGACAATAGAACACTTGGCCGGTTCTTGGCCGCGTTGTACGCGGTCGCAAAATCGTTCAACGCGGTCATGACCACAGGAGCGCCGCTGGGGTAAATTGTTCCTGTCGAGGTTATGGCCGGCGCGATGGCGCCCGTACCGGACCCCACATCGCCAGCAACACTGCCGGTTCCGGAGATAGCGCCACCGGCAAGTGCACCGAAAGCAGCAGCCGTTCCAAGGTCGACAGGCAGACCGTCGGCAACCACCTGCAGCAGGGCGACCGGCACGTTCGCGAACCCGGTGGTTTCAGTTGGACCTTGTATGCCGTCGGCGCTCGTGTCGAGCCAGATCCGGCCGCCCACCGGGACCGGCGGAAGAGGAGGTGCTGAAAGCGAAGTGGCCAAAGCGATGGTACCCGCCGTTGAGCCGGCCATCGCTCTACCGCTCAGGGTTGTGCCCGCACCAAAGGCGACCGCTGCTCCTCCGAGCACTGTTCCCTCCATGTGCGTACCTGCACCCATGGAAACAGCCCCTTCGACGATCCAATAAATATTTCTGCTGTGAGCGTTATTGGCCAACACCACATTACCCACGGCCGCCGTTGCGCCGAGGGCTCCCACGATATGGATGATAAAAACAGCGTTCGGGTCGCCTTGGGCATTTAGCGTAACCGGGGAAGCCAAGGTCGCAGCCGCCCCGATTTTATAAACCCCGGGAGTCAAGGTGGTTCCACCCAGCTCATACGCCGCTGCGGACAA
>JBDSXV010000190.1:0-7567 GCA_039926025.1 Dokdonella sp. | reverse complement strand
CTGCACGTCGCCACCTGCTCGCGCGTATCCTCTCAACCGCATGCCAAGCGAGAAATACCGATGGACATCGGCTACTTCCTGAAATTGATGACCGAGAAAGGTGCGTCGGACATGTTCCTGACCACCGGCGCTCCCGTGAACATTAAGGTCGAGGGTAAGCTCTATCCGCTCGGCAATACCGGCATGCCCAACGGCATGGTCAAGAAGATCGCCTACTCGCTAATGGATGAGGGCCAGGTTCCCGCGTTCGAGAAGAACCTCGAGCTCAACATGGCGATCGCGGTGAAGGATGCCGGGCGCTTTCGTATCAACGTGTTCAAGCAACGCGGCGAAGTCGGCATGGTGATCCGCGCGATCAAGAGCGAGATCCCGACCATCGAGCAGCTGAAACTGCCGCCGCTGTTCAAGAGCATCATCATGGAACCACGCGGCCTGGTCCTGCTGGTCGGTGCGACTGGCTCGGGCAAGTCGACCACGCTCGCGTCGATGATCGACCATCGCAACATGAATTCGTCCGGGCATATCCTGACTATCGAGGATCCGATCGAGTATCTCTATCGGCACAAGAAGTCGGTAGTGAACCAGCGCGAAGTCGGTCTCGACACGCACAGCTTCCACGAAGCGCTGAAAAACGCGATGCGTGAAGCACCCGACGTGATCCTGATAGGTGAAATCCGTGATTCGACGACGATGGAAGCCGCCATCACATTTTCGGAAACCGGCCATCTCTGCCTCGCGACCTTGCACTCGAACAACGCCGACCAGACGATCGAGCGCATTCTCAATTTCTTCCCGGAAGCCGCGCACAAGAACATCCTGATGAACGTCGCGCTGAACCTGAAGGCAGTCATCAGCCAGCGTCTCGTGATGGGCAAGGACGGTCGCCGCATACCGGCGGTCGAAGTGCTGATCAATACTCCACATATCCGCGACCTGTTGCGTCGTGGCCAGGTTCACGAAGTCAAGGAGGCGATGGACCGCAGCCTGCAGGACGGCATGCAGACCTTCGATCAGTCGCTGTATGCGCTGTACAAGGAAGGCAAGATCGAACTTGAGGAGGCGCTCAATCACGCCGATTCACGCGACGGTCTTGCGCTCAAGGTTCGCCTCGCCGAGGGCGGTGATTCGCCGATGGCCGAAGCCTTCGACGCGCACAATTACTGAACCCGCGGATCACTGAGAAGCGCAAGCGCTCGTGGCGATCGGATTCTCTTTTGCGCACCACGGAGAGAGGGTCGGGTCGCTTGGCCGTCACCGCAGCATGAGCACGCATCGAAGCGGCGCTAGACTAGCGCTATTACCGGACGCTATTTCGTTGCATGCCAGCCCCTTCTGCCGCAATCCCTCGTCTGCAAGGCCTGTCCCAGGTCGCGATCCAGAGCGTCATCGCGACTGCGCAGGCGCTTGAGGCCGGCAGGGTCGACGAGGCGGCTCGGCAAATCGCGAGCCTGCTGGCGTCATATCCGACGCAGGCTGAAGTTCTGCGCCTGCACGCCGGCATCGAGAGCCAGCGCGGCAACTACCCGATCGCCATTCGCGCCATGCAAGAGGCGGTGTCGCAGCGCCCCGACGATGCGCTCTATCAGAATACCCTTGGCACCATACTGGCCGAGGCCGGCGACTACGACGCGGCAATCGCCGCACTGCGTCACTGCTGCGCGCTGCAGCCGGAACTGGCGATCGCCTGGTTCAATCTCGGCATCCTGCTGACGCGCTGTGTACGCCATGATGAGGCGATCGCGGCACTGCAGACGACGGTGAAACTGGCGCCCGATCATGCCTCCGCACGCGCGCTGCTCGCAGACATGCTGCGCGTCGGCAACCGCGCAGCGGAGGCCGCGAATGCCTATCGAAGCATTCTCGCCGAGCGACCCTGCGCAGGCATGGCGTGGTGGGGCCTTGCGGATCTCAAGACCATCAAATTTGCCGACGGCGACATCGAGCGGATGCAGGCAGCGATGGCTGATGCGCGCGCGAGTGACGACGATCTGATCGCGACGGGTTTCGCATACGCCAAGGCACTCGACGATGCTTCCCGCTACGCCGAGTCTCTGGCTGCACTTGAACGGGCGAACACCGTTGCACGACGACGGCGCCACTGGGATGCCGACGCGTTTTCGTCCGGAATGTCGACGATTCGCGGGGCATTTTCACCGGCACCACAGGCATCCAGCAGGGCGCTGGGCAAAGAGGTTTTGTTCATCGTGAGCCTGCCGCGCTCGGGTTCCACCCTGATCGAACAGATTCTTGCTTCGCACCCGTCAGTAGAGGGCGCTGGCGAACTGCCGGACTTGCCATTGGTTATTGGCGAAGAGTCGCGCCGGCGTCAACAGGCTTTTCCGTTCTGGGTTCGCGCCATGACGCCGGAGGACTGGCAGCGCCTGGGCCACCGCTATCTTGAGCGAACCGAACACTGGATACACCGCCGTCCGATATTCACCGACAAACTACCGAACAACTGGTATTACATCGGCGCGATTCGCGCGATGTTGCCGGGTGCGCGCATCGTCGTCGTAAGGCGTGATCCCCTGGAAACCTGCTTCTCCTGCTATCGCCAATTCCTCTACAACAACGAGTACACGCGCACGTTTGCGGATTTGGCGGCGTTCTGGCGTGAATTCGACAGCAGTATCTCCGCCGCACGGATACAGCATCCAACGCACGTGCATGAGAGCGTCCATGAGCATCTGCTAGCCGAACCGGAGGTCCATATCCGCGCCTTGCTCGACTTTTGCGGACTTCCGTTCGATCCGGCCTGCCTGCAATTTC
Source organism: Dokdonella sp. (assembly GCA_039926025.1). GTDB lineage: Bacteria > Pseudomonadota > Gammaproteobacteria > Xanthomonadales > Rhodanobacteraceae > Dokdonella_A. The sequence continues at coordinate 4,798 of JBDSXV010000190.1, read as the reverse complement.
ATCGCACCGAGCGCGATGTGCGCTCACCCAGCGCGATGCAGGTTCGAGAGCCGTTGCGACGCGACACTGCGCGTACTCCGCGCTATGGCAGCCTGCTCGACGCTTTGCGCTCGGAGCTTGGCATGCCGCCATTTGCCGCATAAGCAAATGCTGACGGCAAATCGAATTTCCGTCGGTTGCGTGCAGCTCGCCGATCCATCGCGGAGCGCTAGCCGACGGTATCCTCGCTTGGTACTTGGCGTTTGGCGTTTGGCCAGGGCGAGCATCTCGGCGCCGACGCGCTCGTCGCGCCCATGCAATTGACGTCGCGCCTGCGTGTGCCTTGTCGGAGGCGCTGCGGGGAGAGGAAGGCACCGCCAGGAAATCAGCCAGGCCCTGTCGTGATAAAGTTTAGGGCTGAATGGCAGGTGGATGCAGTGATTGCTCCGTAGTTTCGACATCGGTGATCACGCCCGCTCTGCGAAATTGCGGCTGCATATCCGGTATACAAAGACATGTCCGAACGCAACGATCGACTCTGGAACAACGCCCAACGCTATCTTTCGCAGGGGCAAATCGATGCGGCGCGCGGCGCGCTCGAATCCCTCGTCCAGGACGACCCGGCGCACATCGAAGCCCAGCTGTTCCTCGGCGGCATTGCGTGGGAGGAAGACCGTATTCAGGACGGAACCCGACACGCGCTCGACGCTTCGCGTCATCCTCCCGAAAACGCGCTGCTGATCAGCGACCTCGTTACGGCGTTGTTGCAAGCGGGTGAAGTCGTCGCAGCCAGAACGCTACTTGATCACCCGCTGCTCGCGCATACAACGTCGATCGAGGTCCTGCTCCGTTTGGCGAGCTTTCGTAGCCGACTGGGCGAACACGCTTCTGCGCTGGCGCTGTACGAACGAGCCAAGGCAGCCGGCGCGGACGGTGCCGAGTTCCGCTTTTCGCGCGGCATGCAGCTGATTTTCAATGGCCGCATGGAAGAGGCACGAGCAGAACTCGAAGCCTGCCTTCGCATGCCCTCGGCACCGGGTCGCGCGGCGTTCGAGTTGGCGCGCCTGCGCCCGCAGACGGTCGAGGACAATCATCTGCCTTATCTTGAGCAACGCCTTCAGAGCGTTTCGCCGCGCAGTGAAGACTGCGCAGCGCTCGAGTTCGCGCGTTACAAGGAGCTTGAGGATCTGAGCCGTTATGACGAGGCATGGATCGCGCTGGCCCGCGGCAACGCGTTGATGTACGCACGCCAGAGGCACGATCCGGAACAAGCCGGACGCTTGTTCCAGGGGCTCCAGGACGTATGCACTGCGCAATTCCTGCAGCCGGAAGCGGTAGTTCACGAGGGGCCGCAACCGATTTTCATCATCGGCATGCCGCGTTCCGGTACGACCCTGCTCGATCGTATCCTCGGCAATCATTCGCAGGTCACTTCAGCCGGCGAGCTCGACGATTTTGCGCTCCAGGTACGCTGGGCGGCCAATCACCGCAGCACGCTGGACGAAGTTGTCCTGCAGCGCCTGCCGGGCGTCGACTTCGTCGAACTCGGACGTCGCTATCTGGCACAGAGCCAATGGCGCGCACAGGGTCGGCCGTTCTACACGGACAAACTACCGCGCAACTGGATGGTCGCCGGGCTGATTCGCCGTGCTCTTCCGCAGGCGCGCATCCTCAACCTCGTCCGCGATCCGATGGACGTGTGTTTTTCGAATTTCCGCGTGATGTTCGCGGACTCATTCGCTCACATCTACGACCTCGATGCACTGGCTGCGCACTATCTTCAATACCGCAGCACGATGGCCCACTGGCATGCCGCAATGCCCGGTCAGATTCTGGATGTCTCGTATGAGGACCTGGTCCGCGATACCGAAGCGATGACTCGAAGAATCCTCGCATTCTGCGGCCTCGAGTGGGAACCGGGTTGCGTGGATTTGAGCCGCAACACACGTGCCGTCGCGACATTGAGTGCGGCCCAGGTTCGCGACCGCATCCACACGCGCGCATTCGAGGAATGGCGCAACTACGAGCAGCAGCTTGCAGCCATGAAGGCCAAGTTGTCGGTGTTTGAGGCGTTACCGCGACCGGCTTGAAGCCTACGTCGCTATCCAGAAAGATCGGGGACGTCAGATCGAGCGCCTGACGACCCTCACGCGGTCTCAGCCGATGCTTCAGCTGATCGGTTCATTCGAATACCCCCAGTGGCGCAACATCGGCTCGACGATCGGCAGCACTGGCTCAAATGCCGCGCGGTAGCGCAGCCATCGATTCATGCCCTTGCGGTTTACGGGTTCGATGACCTGTGAGTAACTCGGCGTCGCGATATAGCCCTTTTCCCGCGCGTGCTGATCGAACCCGAGCATGGGTGAGGCGTCCTCGAGTTCGAGAAAAGCCGCGAGGCGTCGCGTCTGCGCCTCGGTGTCCACGACGAGATCTTCGTAGCGGGATACCAGTACATCGGGCTGAAACACCTCTACATGGCGCAGCCAGACCTGCATCGCCTCGACATAGGCTCGCGCAAGGCGCTGAAGCGTTTCGCTCGACGCGATCAGGATGCTCGATCGAAAGTTCTGCATATAGCAGCTGAGGATCACATCGCAGGGGTGGCGAATTGCCAGCACATGCTTGGCTGCCGGGTAGAGGCGGTAGATCAGGGGCAGCCAAAGCATGTTGAGGGGATTTTTGTCGACCAGCCGGGCATCCCAGCGGCGACGGATTTTTTCCGACACCATGACGAGGTAGCGTTTGCGCAACTCGTCGCAATCGAACTGACGCAGGACCGCGAGGTCGGTGAGCACGGCAGGATCGTGCCGGCGCAACGTGTCCGCCAGACGATTGAAGAACGGATTCTCGTCCATCGATTGCAAGGATGGATGTGCGTCCAGCATCTGTTCGAGCAAGGTCGTTCCCGAACGCGGGAATCCGAGAATGAATACAGGCGAATGCGCGCTGTCCGGAGCGTTCAGATCTGGCCACCCCCGATATGCGTCAGCGGACACTTCGATGAGAGTTGCAGGCAGAGCCGGCGCCGTCGGAGCGAAATCCTGTGCGTTGGAGATTCGCGACTCAGCAACCTGCAAGGCGTGGGCCTTGACCAGTGCCTGCATGGCGGCGTCGTAGTCTGCCAGTTTGTCGCAGGCTTCAGCCAGTTTGAAATAGTGTGACGCATCTTCTTCGCCGCGCGGTCCCGTTTGCTCCAGTTGCGAACGCGCGCCAGCGGCATTGCCCCTGCGCAGCATCAGGGTTGCAAGAACATGTTCAGCCTCGCGACTATTCGGATCCGTCGCTGCCAATCCCATGGCGACAACTGTTGCAGCAAGTGCTTCGGCATCGTCGAGGCGATTGACGCGTTCGTAGATGGTTGCAAGAAAGAGCTTTGCCGCTGCATCCAGCGGATCTGATCGAACGAGATCCTCAATCAGTCGTTGTGGTCCGTTTGCATCACCCAGCAGCAACAGGATGTGAGCCAACTCGCTCTGCAGCGTCGGATTGTTGAGCGGAAGCCATTGTCGCCAAGGCCGCAGAAGGTCCTCGGCGCCGTGGAAATCCTGGCATCGAGTACACGCGCGGGCGGCGTGGATTCGAATCAGCGGAAGCTCCCGATCGAGCTCGAATGCGTCGAGCAGCATGTCGCGGGCGCCCGCATCTTCATGGCGCGCGAGCATGAGTAATCCAAGTCCGACGCGCGGTCCTGAATTGCCAGGATTGAGGCGAATGGATTCGCGATATGCGGCCTCGGCTTTTTCGATCGCACCCGTTTCATGCAGTGCGGTCCCGTAATTGTTCCAGTGCGCACTGTCCGTCGGCGCTACGGAGGTCAGATGCGCATACGCATCAACCGCTTCATGCGCCTTGCGCTGCAGATGCAGACTGATGGCGAAGATCGCGAGGATGTCTTCGCGCGGACCAGCGTCGCTCATTTGGGCTCGCGCGATTCGTTCCACATTGGCCCAGTCGCCGGAACGCATCGCAGCGGAAATCGCGTTGGTGTAGGTATCGGTCATATCGTCCAAAAAAAAAGGCCGCGCGGTTATCCGCGCGGCCTTCAAGCTTACAGGGTTAAACCAATCTTAGAACTTGACCGTCACACGACCCCAGTAATAACGACCCATCAGGTCGAAATCGCTTGGATCGGTGTTGGCATTCAGCGTGTTGTTCGCGTACAGGAACGGCGGCTGCTTGTCGCCCACGTTGTTCACACCCACGTCGATACGCGTATTGATCGGCTCGATGTTGTAGCCGAACTGGATATCGTTGTACGTGGTTGCGCCGTACTTGAACTGCAGGTTGTGCACCGAGCAGTAGCTGCCGTAGTAGCACTGACCGGCCGGGAACACGTCCTGCGACGGCGACTGCGAGCCCATGCGGAAGCGACCGATATAGCGCATCGACCATGACGCATCAAACGAACCCAGCTGCCAGCCAACCTGCGACTGGGCGCGCCAACGCGGGAACAGGCAGACGCCACCACTGGCACCCGGACAGGACGCTGCCTGCGAGGAACCATAGGTCAGGAAATGACCTGCGTAGTGGTAGACCGTGTTGTTGGGCGTGTTGGGTGCCGTGTTGATATCGTAGGTCTTCGAATACGTCGCGTTGAGCGACAGATTGAAGCGACCGAACGAGAACTCCGGCAGGCGGTAGTTCAACGCAAAGTCGGTACCGGCGACATCGACACGACCCAGGTTGCCGGCCGGCTCGACGATATTGTCGATCTGACCTGCATTCGGTCCACCCTGGAAACGACGGATCAACGGGCAGAAATTAAGCTGACCTGCATTGCACAGGTCCAACACGCTCTGCGCAGAGACGTTGGTGATGT